>NZ_JBQFOW010000003.1:0-378523 GCF_056533855.1 Ruegeria sp. F11
CTGCTGCTTCTGGGCCTCATCGCCTTCCTGCAAAAGGGCCGCGCCGCCCGCACCACCGACCAAGAGGTAACACCATGACCAAATCCGTCCTTTGTGCCGTGGATGCGGGAAAGCCCGAATCCGATGCCGAAGTGTTGCGCCAAGCCGCACGTCTGGCGGACCTCGATGATGCGCAGCTTGATGTTGTTACAGTGCTGCCCGATTTCGGCGAGTCTTTTGTCGGTAGCTTCTTCGAGCCCGAGCATCATGAACAGGCTGTAGCGAAAGCCCAGGAAGCGCTTGAGGCGCTCAGTCAATCGGTTCTGGGCGCGGAACGGAATGCCATCGTTCGCCATGTGGTGGCGACCGGAACCGCTTATCAGGAAATCCTGCACGCGGCGCAGTCCGCTGGCAGCGATCTGATCGTCATCGGCGCGCATCGGCCCGATCTCAAAGACTATCTGCTGGGTCCGAATGCGGCCCGCGTGGTCCGACACTCGGATGTGTCGGTCTATGTGGTGCGTTCGACCGCTGTCGGGACCTAGCACAACAGGAAACCATACGAGCAGAACAAACCGATCAACCGTCAATCATCACCCGGAGGATTCAATGATGAGGACATTTCTAAGAACCAGCGCCGCTCTGGCCCTGGGCGTCATCGCCGGCACGGCCAGCGCACAGGACCCCGCGCCGGAATACGGCTATGGGTGGGAGGACAAGGATTCGGTCACTGGCACCGAATTCATGGTCTCAGCCGCCAACCCGATTGCCGCGAAGGCAGGCTATGACGTGCTGGCCGCAGGTGGTACCGCCGCGGATGCGATGATCGCCGTTCAGCTCATGCTGAACCTGGTCGAGCCGCAATCGTCCGGCATCGGCGGTGGTGCGTTCATGCTGTATTGGGACGCGGAATCCCAGACGCTGACCACCTTCGACGCACGTGAAAAAGCGCCTGCCAAAGCCAAGCCCGAGCGTTTCCTGAACGCCGAAGGCGAAAAGATCCCGTTTGCCGAGGCGATCTCAGGCGGGCAGGCCGTGGGTGTGCCCGGCATTCTACGTCTGATGGAAGTGACTCATAACCTGTATGGCAAGAAAGACTGGGCGTCGCTGTTCCAGTCGACCATCGAACAGGCCGAAAACGGGTTTGAGGTTTCGCCGCGCATGGCAAACTCGATCCAGTCGACCATCGACCGCGAACGTTATCTGGACGTCTTCCCCGGTGCCAAGGAATACTTCTTCAACGAAGATGGTAGCCCGCTGGCCGAAGGCACCCTGCTGAAGAACCCCGCCTTTGCCGAGACCCTGCGTATTCTGGCCGATCAGGGCGCGAATGCGTTCTATCACGGCCCCATTGCCGAAGATATCGTCGCCGCGGTGGATTTCACGTCGAAGGTTGAAAACAACATCACGCTGGAAGATATGGCCGCCTATCGCGTTAAGGTCCGCCCTGCCGTCTGTGCCGATTATCGCGGCTATGACGTTTGCGGCATGGGCCCGCCGACCTCGGGCGGTCTGACCGTCGGGCAGATTCTGGGTATCCTGAACAACTTTGACCTCAAGAGCACTGGCTGGAACGCCGAGCTGGCGCACCTCTACGCCGAGGCCGCCAAGCTGGCCT
The DNA here is from genome assembly GCF_056533855.1 of Ruegeria sp. F11. NCBI lineage: Bacteria > Pseudomonadati > Pseudomonadota > Alphaproteobacteria > Rhodobacterales > Roseobacteraceae > Ruegeria > Ruegeria sp. F11. The sequence continues at coordinate 1,598 of NZ_JBQFOW010000003.1, forward strand.
ATGCCGACCGCGCGCTCTACATGGCCGACAGTGATTTCGTTGACGTTCCGGTCAAAGGTCTGCTGGACAAGGACTACCTGAAACTGCGTTCGGAAATGATCGATCCGGCAGCGGCCAGTGAAAAGCGTTCGGCCGGTGAGCCGCCGCGCGATCACACCGCGTTGTTTGCGCCCTCGCAGAACCCGGATCGTCCCGGCACCAGCCATATCGTGATCCGCGACCAGTATGGCAACGCGCTGTCGATGACCACGACCATCGAAACCTTTTTTGGCAGCCGTGTCTTCGTTCGGGGCTTCCTGCTGAACAACGAGTTGACCGACTTTGACCGCGCGCCCAAAGATGGTGACCGTCTGGTGGCCAACCGGGTCGAGGGCGGCAAGCGTCCGCGCAGCTCGATGTCGCCGACCATCGTGATGAAAGATGGTGAGCCCTATCTGCTGATCGGCTCGCCCGGTGGCAGCCGCATCATCAACTATGTGGCCAAGACTATCATCGCGATCCTCGATTGGGACATGGACCCGCAGGACGCCATCGAGACCGGCCATTTCGTGCACCGCAACGGATCGAGCATGGATGTGGAGCAGGAAACCGCAGCGGCTGATTTCGCCGAGGCGCTGACCGCCAAGGGTCATGAGGTCAAGACGGTCGATCTGAACTCGGGCCTGCACGCGATCCTGATCAAGGATGGCCAGCTGATCGGTGCTGCCGATCCCCGCCGCGAAGGTGTGGCGCTGGGGCAGTAACCCATTCAAACCAACCAACGGCGGCTCACCTGGGCCGCCGTTTTCATTTAAGCTACAGTGAATTCACCAAGCCCCGGAGCCGCCCCATGAACCGAGAACACGAAATCCTGCAACGCGCCATCAAGGACCGGCTTCTGGACAGCGAAAGCACCGTGATAGGTTTCATGGATCTGGACGGTCTGGCCAAATCCATCGACGATCTGATCGCCGCCTTTCCCGACAATTTCCAGCACACCTTTGCCGTCAAGGCGAACTCGTTGCGTCATGTGCTGATGAAAATCTCGCATTGCGGCATCGGGGCCGAGGTCGCCAGCCCCGGAGAACTGACCATGGCGCAATCGGCGGGCTTTGATGTCCGCCAGATCATTTTCGATTCGCCCGCCAAGACGATGGACGATCTGCGGCAATGCCTGAAACATTCCATCGCGTTCAATCTGGACAATGAACAGGAACTGGAACGGGTCGCCGCACTGATCGAGGACTATCCGAACTCCGAGGCCATCATCGGTTTTCGCATCAACCCACAGATCGGCTCGGGCGCGATCTCATCAACCAGCACCGCGACCAACACGTCGAAATTCGGCTATCCCATCGGGGATGCGGGCAATCGCGAGAAGCTGATCGACTATTACCTGAAATACCCGTGGCTGACATCGATCCACACCCATGCCGGATCGCAGGGCTGCCCGCTGGAATTGATGGCGCAAGGCATCGGCGAACTGGTGGCCGTCGCCGAAGAGATCAACGCGCGCAAGGGTGAGCAGCAGATTACGCGGCTAGATATCGGGGGCGGGTTGCCGGTCAACTTTGCCTCGCCCGAGGTCAAACCGACCTTCAAGGAGTACTCGGACATCTTGCGAGATAAGGTGCCGTTGCTGTTCACCGGGAAGTACAGCGTTAAGACCGAGTTCGGCCGCGCGATCGCCGCCAAGAACGGCTTCATGGCGACGCGGGTGGAATACACCAAGAACGCCGGAGGGCGGCATATCGCGACCACCCATGCGGGCGCGCAGATCATGACGCGCACCGCTTTCCTGCCCGCCGCGTGGCCAATCCGGGTTGAAGGGTTCACGCCCGACGGTGCGCTAAAAACCGAGGACAAGGTGCAAACAGACGTGGCCGGGCCCTGCTGTTTCGCGGCTGATCTGGTGGCTAAGGATGTGCTGATCCCGCGACTTGACCCCAATGATTACGTGGCGATCTACGACACCGGCGCATACTACTTCAGTAACCATTTCGACTATAACAGCTTGCCCCGCATCGCGGTCTACGGCGTCAGCACGAAATCCGGAGAGCTGTCGATTGAACTGATCCGCAGGGCAGAAACGCTCAGTGAGGTGGTCTCGAACATGTCTTAGCGTGTCAAACTCTGTGTGCGCGCAAAGACTTTGGTAATCATGTCCGTGCACCTTTTGCGCGTGGAAACTCAGGTGGCTTGGCGCGTCAGAAAACTGGATTGTAGCTTTTGGCATTGTTCGAAACCGGATTTCGCAGGTACCGTCAGTGTCAGGGCATGTGTCGGCCTAGGGCGTGCGAATCCGTTTTGGAATCGACCGCCAACAGAAATTGAAGGGCGGCCAACCGCCGTTGGGAGAGTGCAATGACAAAACCTGAAAACTCCGCTTTCGATCAATTGCTGGACGAAGTCCGCGCCATCGCTTCTGCGCGGTTGGACAAAACGGATTGTGAGGACTTCCTGGCCGCGCTGGACCTGTTGTTTGGCCGTTCCTCGTTCGAAGACCTGCAAAGCCGGACGGCGGAAGAGGTGTATGGCGCATCTCTGGCGCTTTGGAAATTCGCGGCGCACAAGCCATCCGGCGCGGCGCGGGTGCGGATGTACAACCCGCGCATGGCGGAACACGGTTGGGAATGCGGTCATACGGTTCTGGAAATCGTCAATGACGACATGCCGTTCCTTGTCGACTCGGTCACGTCTTTTCTGGCCGGACAGGGATTGTCGATTCACTCTTTGATTCATCCGCTGCTACAGGTCAAACGCGGGCCCGACGGCACCCGGACCGGTGTACCCGGCGCATCCGACGCCGAATGTAGGGCCGAGTCGATGATTCAGGTTCAGATAGATCAGATCGGGGACACGGCGCAGATAGAACGGCTTGAGGCGGAAATCGCCCAGATCATGAAGGATGTGCGCGTCTCGGTCGAGGATTGGCAGCCCATCATGGAACGTCTGGGCACCGTGACCGAAATGCTCAAGAGCAATGCCCCCAAGAAATCCAAGGCGGTCACCGCGGAGGTTGTCGAATTCCTGGACTGGCTGGCGCAAAACCATTTCACGTTCCTGGGATACCGCGAATATGCGGCCGACAGCAAAACCGGTGCCATGCATCAGGTCGGCAAAACAGCGCTCGGCCTGATGAGCGATCCGGAGTTCACCGTTCTACGCGACCTGAAGGGTAATTTCACCGATCGTTCGCCCGAGATGGATGCGTTTGCCAGCGACATCTCTCCGCTGATGATCATCAAGGCGAACCGCCGCTCGACCGTTCACCGCGCGACGCATTTCGATCTGATCGGGGTCAAGCAGTTCGACGGGAAAGGAAAGCAAACCGGCGAGCATGTGTTCATCGGACATTTCACCGCCGCTGCCTATAACCGCAGCCCCAAGTCGATCCCATTGTTGCGGCAAAAGGTCGAGCGGATCATCGAACGCTCGGGCTTCACCCCCGACAGCCATGACGGCAAGGCGCTGACGCATGTGTTGGGAACCTATCCGCGCGATGAGCTGTTCCAGAGCTCGGACGACCAGATGTTCGAAAACGCTATCGACGCGCTGCATCTGACAATCCGGCCAAGATCGCGGTTGTTGCTGCGCCCGGATCGCTTTGGGCGGTTCGTCTCCTGCCTCGTTTACGTCCCGCGTGAGCGCTACAACACCGAGCTGCGGAGCAAAATCGGTAACATTCTGGCCGAAGAGTTCGAAGGCCGCGTCGCCACATGGGAACCCGCATTTGACGAGGTGCTGGCACGGGTGCATTTCGTCATTGCACTCAGCGGCAAGGTCGCCTCGAAAGAAGAGGCCGCCGCTTTGGAGGCCCGGATAATTGACGCGGTGCGCAGTTGGGGCGATCACCTTCACGACGCGTTGGTCGAACGCAAGGGCGAATCCGAAGGCAACCGGCTGCACGCGCTCTATAGCGACGGCTTCGCCGTGTCCTATCGGGACGAGTTTCAGGCCGTTTCAGCCGTGTCCGATATTGACAAGATGGAACAGCTGACCGGCGAAACCGACCTGATGCTAAAGTTTTACCGGAGGCTGGAAGACCCCGAACACAGCGTGCGTTTCAAACTCTACAAACGCGGGCCGTCGGTGCCCTTGTCTGATTGTCTTCCGATCCTGGAAAACCTCGGCTTTCGCATTCTGGCCGAACATCCATTCCGGATCGACCGCGGCGACGAAACCATCTGGATTCACGATTTCCACATGCAGTCCTCGGACGGGCAGAGCATCGACGTCACGGCAGTTCGTAGCAATCTTGAGGAAGCGTTTTCCACCCTCTGGGCGCAAGAGGCCGATGACGACCCGCTGAACCGGCTGGTGCTGGTTGCCGGTCTGTCGATCCGCGAAACCGCGCTGCTGCGGGCCTATGGCGGATACCTGCGTCAGGCGCGGATTCCGTATTCGGTGCCTTATATGCAGGACGCTCTGATCGCCAATCCCGGCATTGCGCGCAAGCTGGTCGACCTGTTTCAGGCCCTGTTCGATCCGGCTGCTTCCGGGGATGCGAAGAAAAGGGAAAAAGCGGCAAAAGAGATTGCGGCGGATATCGAAGCCATGCTGGAAAAGGTCGCAAGCCTCGACTTCGACCAGATCCTGCGCCGGTTCCGCAATGCCATTCAGGCGACGCTGCGCACCAACTACTTTCAGCCCAATGCGGATGGGCGTGACAAGTCCTACATGTCGTTTAAGTTCGATTGCTCGAAGCTGGATGAACTGCCGTTGCCGCGACCATGGCGCGAGATATTCGTCTACTCAACGCCCGTTGAGGGGGTGCATTTGCGCTACGGTTCGGTGGCGCGGGGCGGTTTGCGCTGGTCCGACCGGAAAGAAGATTACCGGACCGAAGTGCTGGGGCTGGTAAAGGCGCAGCAGGTCAAGAATGCTGTTATCGTACCGGTCGGCTCAAAGGGCGGGTTCCTGCCCAAAACCCTGCCTGCCGGTGGCACCCGGGAAGAGGTGATGGCCGAGGCGGTGCGCTGCTATCGGATTTTCCTGTCCGGCATGCTGGACATCACCGACAATATCTCGGGCTCGGATATCGTCCCGCCCAACGCAGTTGTGCGCCGCGATCCTGACGATCCATATCTGGTTGTTGCCGCCGACAAGGGAACGGCGACCTTCTCGGATTTTGCCAATGACTTGGCTACGGAATATGGGTTTTGGCTGGGCGACGCCTTCGCCTCGGGCGGTTCGAACGGCTATGACCACAAGGGAATGGGGATTACCGCGAAAGGCGGGTGGGAGGCCGTGAAGCGCCATTTCCGCGAACTGGACCACGACACCCAGACGCAACCCTTTACAGTCATCGGCTGCGGGGACATGTCGGGGGATGTGTTCGGAAACGGGATGCTGCTGTCCGATCAGATCAAATTGGTCGCCGCCTTCGATCACCGCGACATCTTCATCGATCCAAACCCTGATCCGGCCAAAAGCTTTGCCGAGCGGAAGCGGTTATTCGAACTGCCGCGCTCCAGTTGGGAATCCTACGATCCCAAGCTGATCTCGAAAGGCGGTGGTGTTTTCTCGCGATCATCGAAATCGATAAAACTGACGCCCGAGATCAGAAAGCTGACCGGGTTGGACGACAAATCCGTCACTCCGTTCGAACTGATACGGGCCCTGCTGAAATCGCAGGCGGACCTGATGTGGTTCGGCGGCATCGGCACCTATATCAAGAGCGCTGCGGAATCCCACGCCGATACAGGCGACCGGGCCAACGACCAGGTCCGCGTCAACGCCAACGAGGTGCGGGTGCGGGTTGTCGGCGAAGGGGCCAATCTGGGCGTCAGCCAAATGGGCCGTATCCAACTGGCTCAGGGCGGCGTCAAGATCAACAACGATGCTGTCGATAACTCAGCCGGGGTCGATTGTTCGGACCACGAGGTCAATATCAAGATTGCCCTTGGTGCCGTCGTCGATGCAGGCGACATGACGGAAAAACAGCGCAACACGTTGCTGGCCAAGATGACCGATGAGGTCAGCGAACTGGTGCTGAAGACCAATTACCACCAGACCCTCGCAATCTCGCTGGATGAGGCTGCAGCCCCGGCGCTGCTCGACAACCATGTCAGGTTCATGGAGGGGCTCGAGGCCGAAGGCAAACTGGACCGCGCGGTCGAGTATCTGCCCGACGATGAAGAGATCGCCGAGCGCCGCGCCGCGGGGCGCGGCCTGACCCGGCCCGAGATCGCTGTGCTTGTGGCCTATGCCAAGAACGATATCTTCTCGGATCTGGTGAAGTCTGATGTTCTGGACGATCCGTATATGGAACGGTTCCTGATCCAGTACATGCCGACCCCGTTGCGCACCGCGCATCTTGAGGTTCTGCGCAACCACCGCCTGCGGCGCGAAATCATCGCGACGGTGGTCGTCAATATGCTGGTCAACGAAATCGGCCCGACCTTCTGCGCCCGCCTGCGCGAAGATACTGGCGCGACTGTGGGCGAAATCGTCAAGGCCTTCATCATCGACCGCGAGATTTTCGGCCTTGCCGAAACCGCGGCCGAGGTCAACGCGCTGGACAACAAGCTTGCGGCAGATGTTCAGATCGAAATTCACCGCGCTCTGTCAGAGATGCTCGCAGCCCAGTGCCAACGCCTGATCAAGAACAATGTCCGTTCGATTGGTGATGCGATCTCGGTCTACCAGCCGGGTATCGCTGAAATCGCGTCGGTGGCCGAAGCTACAGTCAGCGCGTTTTCTCTGGAACGGCTCAAGCAGCGGACGGACGAGTTGCTTAAAAAGGGCACGCCGGACGATCTGGCGTCAAAGGTTGCGACGCTTGAGTTGCTGGGCGGTGCGATGGACATCTTCGATGTCTCGGAGCGCTTGCAGCTTGAGGTGCGGGACGTGGCAGCCAGCTATTTTGCAACCGGAGCCCGGTTCAGCCTGGACTGGCTGCGGTCGCGTGCCAGAAGTGTTGCGGTTGGCGATCATTGGGAACGGGTCGCGCTGGCCCGTCTGATGTCGGATATCCGGGTGCATCAATCCAACATTGCGGCCGCGGCGTTGGTGCTGTCCGGGGCGAACTCTGGCAAGGACAGCGTTGCCCATTGGGTGGACCAGAACGGGGATCTGGCGCAACGGACGGACCGGCTGATTGCAGAACTGCGGTCAGGTGGCGCGTTGAGCGTGTCGAAGCTGGCGGTCGCGTCCTCGCATTTCGCGTTGCTGGCGACCTGAGTTCGGGCTTGCCCGAAGCTTCACAAAAAGGACCGGGCCTGTGCGAAGCCCGGTCCTTTTCGTGGCAATTGGGGCTAGGCCCCAACGCCGGGGGGTCAGGAAATCTCGCCCATGCAGAGGTACTTGATCTCAAGGAAGTCCTCGGTGCCGTATTTCGACCCTTCGCGGCCCAGACCGGACTGCTTAACGCCGCCAAACGGCGCAACCTCGGTCGAAATCAGGCCCGTGTTGATACCCACCATGCCTGATTCCAGCCCTTCGGCCACACGCCAGACGCGCGCCAGATCGCGGCTGTAGAAATATGAGGCCAGACCGAACTCGCTGTCATTGGCCATGGCGACGACGTCGTCCTCATCCTCGAACTTAAACAAAGGCGCGACAGGGCCAAAGGTTTCGTCCTTTGCCACAACCATGTCGGGGGTCACGCCGGTCAGAACGGTGGGTTCAAAGAATGTCCCGCCCAAGCCTGAGCGTTTGCCGCCCAGCGTGACGGTTGCGCCTTTGGACACTGCGTCCGAGATATGTTCCTCGACCTTGGCAACCGCTGCGTCGTTGATCAGCGGACCGGTGGTCACGCCGTCGCCAAATCCGTCGCCTACATTTAGTGCTTTGGTCTTTTCGGCCAGCTTCGCGGCGAATTCACCATAGACGCCCGCCTGCACATAGATGCGGTTGGCGCAGACGCAGGTCTGGCCGTTATTTCGGAACTTGGCGATCATCGCACCGTCGACGGCGGCATCCACATCGGCGTCGTCAAACACGATGAACGGCGCGTTGCCGCCCAGTTCGAGGCTCATCTTCTTGATCGTGCCCGCCGCCTGACGCATCAGGATCTGGCCCACGCGGGTCGAACCGGTGAAGGTGATCTTGGCGACCTTGTCATTGGTGCAAAGTTCGTTGCCGACGCCCGAGCTGTCGGTGCCCGGAATGACGTTGAGCACACCCGCCGGGATACCCGCGCGTTCGCCCAGCACCGCCATCGCCAGCGCTGACAGAGGTGTCAGCGTTGCGGGCCGCGCCACAAAGGTACAGCCCACCGCCAGCGCCGGGCCGACTTTGCGCGCAATCATCGCGTTGGGGAAGTTCCATGGTGTGATCGAACCGACCACGCCCACCGGCTGTTTCAGAACCACGATGCGCTTGTCGCGCTGGTGGCCAGGGATGACGTCGCCATAGACGCGCTTGGCCTCTTCCGAGAACCACTCGATGAAGGACGCGCCATACAGCACCTCGCCCCGTGCCTCGGGCCAGGGTTTGCCCATCTCTGCAGTCAGGATGGTCGCCAGATCGTCGGCGTTTTCCACCATCAGATCGAACCACTTGCGCAGGATCGCGCCGCGTTCCTTGCCGGTTTGCGCCGCCCATTCTTTCTTGGCCGCGTAAGCCGCGTCGATGGTCTGCGCGGTGCCTTCGATGCTGATATCTGCCACATTGGCGATCAGATCGCCAGTGGCGGGGTTGTGGACGGGGAATGTCGCCTCACCCTCGACCCATTCGCCATTGATATAGGCGCGGGTTTCCAGAAGGCTGGGATCTTTCAGCTCAAGCTTGGTCACTTTGGTATCCAGCATGTTCAGGCTCCTTTGACAGCGTCGATCGAGGCTTCGAGGATATCCATCGCCTCGGCGAAGATCTCGTCCTGCACCGTCAGCGGCGCGAGGAAACGGATTACGTTCCCATATACGCCGCAGGTCAGCAGGATCAATCCGCGCTTGAGCGCCTCGGCGCGCACGGCGTTGGCCATCTCGGGGTTCGGAGCAGCGCCATCGGTGGTGTTGAACTCAGCCGCGATCATGAAGCCGGGGCCGCGAATGTCGACGATTTCAGGCGTACGGGCGCGGATCGATTCCAGACGCTGTTTCAGGCGCGAGCCCATTTCATTGGCGCGGGCGCACAGGTCTTCTTCCTCGATCACGTCCATCACCGCGTGGGCGGCGGCGATGCCCAGCGGGTTGCCGCCATAGGTGCCGCCCAGACCGCCGGGTTGGGCCGCATCCATCAGATCGGCGCGACCGGTGACGGCGGCCAGCGGTAGACCGCCTGCCAGACCTTTGGCCATGGTGGTGATGTCGGCGGCCACGTCATAGGCGTCCATCGCAAACAGATTGCCGGTGCGGGCAAAGCCCGTCTGCACTTCGTCGGCGATCAGCACGATGCCGTGTTCGTCGCACAGCGCGCGCAGACCGCGCATCAGTTCGGCAGGGGCGGGGTAGAAGCCGCCTTCGCCCTGAACCGGCTCGATGATGATGGCGGCGACGCGGCCCGGGTCCAGATCGGCCTTGAACAGCTTGGTCAGCGCGCCCAGAGAATCTTCGGTCGAGGTGCCGTGCAGTTCAACCGGGAACGGTACGTGATACGTGTCGGGCATCATTGCGCCAAAGCCAGCCTTGTAGGGCTGCACCTTGCCGGTCAGGGACATGCCCATAAACGTCCGGCCATGGAAACCACCACCAAAGGCGATCACGGCGGGGCGACCGGTGGCGGCCCGGGCAATCTTGACGGCATTTTCCACCGCTTCGGCACCGGTGGTTACAAAGACGGTTTTCTTGGTGAAATCGCCCGGCACCTTCTCGTTCAGGCGCTCGGCCAGACGGATGTAGTTTTCATAGGGCAGAACCTGATGGCAGGTATGGGTAAAGTTCGCGGCCTGTGTCTGCACCGCCTCCATCACCTTGGGGTGGCAATGCCCGGTATTCACAACGGCGATGCCTGCGGCGAAATCGATATAGCGCTTGCCTTCGACGTCCCACACCTCGGAGTTCGCGGCGCGGTCGACATAGACCTGCGTCTGCATTCCCACGCCCTGCGCGATCGAGGTGTTGCGGCGTTCAGCAATCTGAGCATTCAGCATCTTGCGTCCTTTCGGGTTATCGGGCGCGTGCCCGCAAATCTGACCGCGCGACTGTAATGCCCACAGCCTCAGGCGAAAGCCTGTTTCTTGTGAATCATAAGCCCTTGATTTACGGTCCCGGCACCCCTCAAGTGATGCGGATAGTGAACATGAAGAACGCCAATCAGGATGATCTGACCCTTGGATTGCGCCTGCGGACCCTGCGAGAACGCGCGGGCCTGTCGCAGCGGGCGCTGGCCAAGAAGTCGGACGTGCCGAACTCGACCATTTCGCTGATCGAGTCGGGCAAGATGAACCCCTCGGTCGGGGCGCTGCGGCGGATATTACAGGGCATTCCGATCAGCATGTCTGATTTCTTCTCGTTCGAGATCGAAAGCGAACAGACCGTATTTTATGCCGCCGAAGAGTTGACCGAGATCGGCAAGGGCGGGCTGTCGCTGCGGCAGGTGGGCTCGAACCTCTATGGCCGCGCGATGATGATCCTGCAGGAGACCTATGATCTTGGCGCAGATACGGGGCGGGTCATGTACGGGCACGAGGCCGAAGAGGGCGGTATCGTGATCTCGGGCCGGGTCGAGGTCACGGTGGGCGATCAGCGCAAGGTGTTGGGGCCGGGCGATGCCTATTACTTTGACAGCCGCACGCCGCACCGGTTCCGGCAGGTGGGCCCGGAAAAATGTCGGATCGTCAGCGCCTGTACGCCCCCGACATTCTGACCGTAGCCACAGAAATCTCAGCACTATGCATCATAGTGTTGCAATATGTACCGAGTTGATCCACAGTATGGTGCATAGTGCGGGACTTACCCCGCATGTCTCATCGGGCAACCCCCGCCCAATTCGGAGATTTGAGTTATGAAAAAGAAGCCTGCCACCCTGCCGCGTGGCTATCGCACCTGCACCGCATCGCTGGCTGTTGCGGACGTGCCCGCAGCGCTGGCCTTTTACGAAAAAGCCTTTGACGCCAAGATTCAGGCCTATGACGCGGAAGAAGCCCCCGGTTTTGCCGCCATCAAGATCGGCAATTCGATGCTGTTCGTCACCGCCGGCTGGGGCGCGCATGTTCCCACCGTTCCGGGCACTGTGATCCCGGTGGGTCATCATATGTATGTCGAAAATGCCGACACCGCGCTTGCGACCGCTCTGGACAACGGCGCGACCCTGATTGCAGACGCAAACGACACCTATTGGGGTGAACGTTGCGCCACCGTTGCCGACCCGTTCGGCCATATCTGGACGCTGGCGACCCGGATTGAGAACCTGAAATCCGAAGATATCAGCGAACGCCGCAAGGCGCTGTTCCGTGCGATTCACGATCAGGATGCCGAAGCGGTTGTCGAAACCATTGAGGCCACCGAACAGACCGAGGCCGCGTGATCCGGTCCAGGCTTGAAACACGGACGGATCGTGAGGTACCGGAATGGGTGTGTTCTTTAACAGGCCAATCATGAACGACGCACCCCTTCCTACCTTCACGATCCGCCAGAACGATCTGGCCATCCTCGCCGCCGAAAACCGGATCGGAGATTATCCGGTCGCTGTGCGCACCGCGCGCGAGGTGGTCAGCGGCGGCTTTGCCAATCAGTCGGCGCACCCCAACACCTGGACGGTCTATTTTCTGGTCGATGGCCAATGGGCGCTGGTGGAATCCACGCGCGGTTTGCGCCGGGAATGGTCCAGTCTGGATCGGTTGGAAAAATGGCTGCGCAGTTGCGGCTTCCGGTTCTTCTGGGTGCGCAACGATATCGACTTTGTGGAAACACCCGGCGAAGACCTGGCCGAGGAAGAGGCCGGATAAATCAACCGCCTGCAGACAGCGGGCTTGCGCGAACACGCGGTTTTATGTTCCGATGAAGAACGCCGGATCACCTCGGCAGTCGCAATCGGCAAGAAAAAGAGAAGACAGGAAAAATGACCCCCTTTGCGATAACCGGAATCCAGATGCATGTCGGCGCCTTGCAGTCGAATGTCGAAGCGATGCTGCATCGGATCGACGTAATGATGGCGCGGTTCCCCTGGACCCAGATGGCGCTGTTCAGCGAACTGGCCCCTTACGGCCCGCTTGACCGTTTCGCCCAGCCCTTTCCCAATGACGACCTGTCGCGTTTTCAGGACGCGGCACGACGCTATGGCATCTGGCTGATCCCCGGCTCGATGTTCGAAAAACACGAGGACGGGCGGATTTTCAATACGTCTGTGGTCATCAATCCCGATGGCGAGATCGTCTCGAAATATTCCAAGATGTTCCCGTTCAAGCCCTACGAACAAACGGTCTCGTCGGGTACCGAATTCTGCATCTTTGATGTCCCGGATGTGGGCCGGTTCGGCCTGTCGATCTGCTATGACATCTGGTTCCCCGAAACCACCCGCCAGCTGACCAGCCAAGGGGTCGAGGTTCTGCTGCACCCGGTCCTGACCGGCACCACCGACCGCGAGGCCGAACTGTCGATCGCCAAGGCGACCGCCGCGCAGTTCCAGTGCTACGTGTTCGACGTGAATGGGCTGGCCGCGGGTGGCGTGGGCCGCTCGCTGGTGGTCGATCCCTCGGCCACCGTGCTGCACCAGTCGGCGGGGCAAGAGGATATCTTCCCCATCGAGATCGATCTGGATCAGGTCCGCCGCCAGCGCGAGGTCGGGCTGAAAGGTCTGGGTCAGGTCCTCAAAAGCTTCCGCGACCGCGAGGCGGAATTCCCGGTCTATGACCGCAACAGCGATGCGGATGCTTATCTGCACACGCTGGGCCCGCTGCGCATTCCGCAGAAAGGCGATGCCGCAGGCGTTGCCGCATCCGACCCCAGAACGGCGCTGGGATACAGCGAAGACGCCGCGAAAAAGCCCGACAATCTCTATCTCTACAAAGGGCGCTCAGGGACCGACTGATACCGGGGCAGCTTTTCGGTATCGGCAGAAAGGACACAGATTTCATGCACGGCTTATCCGACAGCGAAAAGCTCCACACCATCTCGGACTATTACAGCGCCTCACAACTGAGGGCAGACCGATGGAGCGCGCTGCGGGAGACGGCTGAATCCCTTGACCAGAGCGGCAGTGACAAAGATCGGGACCGTGCGCGGCACCTGCTGCAGGCGCTGGCTCCGATCGAGATGTATTTTGCCTTTCCGGGCGGGTCGGCCTTTGACTATCTGCGCCGATTGCTGGATCACGGCAATTTCGTCGACTTTGCAACCGCCGTGCGGCGAGTGTCGCGCGCGCTGACCTCGGGCGCGTATCGGCGCCGTTCGATCCCGCTGATCGCGGATGAAACCGAGGGCGATGAGTTTGAGGATGAAGCGGCGCAAAGCCATGAGGCCCGCGCGCTGGGGCGGCCTTACTTCGAGGTGATGATCGTCGACAACGTCAACGAACATCAGGAACGGTTCCTGCAATCCAGCCTGCAACGGATGCGCCGCAGCGAGGATCCGTTCATCTATGAAACCGTCGTCGTCCCCAGCGTCGAGGACGCGCTGATCGGGGTTCTGTTCAACCAGAATGTGCAGGCCGTCATCGTACGTCCGGGCCTGAGCCTGAAATCCAAGAACGAAACCAATGTGCTGGGCCGCTATGTCAGCCTCTATGGCGAAGGCGCTGATCTGGATGCGCTGTCGCCCTCGGAATACGGTCCGGAAACCTGCCGCCGTATCGGCAAGCTGCGGCCCGAGTTGGACGCCTATCTGATAACTGACCGGTCTGCCGAGGATATCGCGGGCCTTGATCTGGGCCTGTGCCGGCGGGTGTTCTACAATCAGGAAGATTTTCTGGAACTGCACCTGAACATCCTCCGCGGGGTGCAGCGACGGTACAAAACGCCGTTCTTCACGGCGCTGAAGGAATATTCCAAGCAGCCCACCGGCGTGTTCCATGCGATGCCGATCAGCCGCGGCAAGTCGATCAGCCGCAGCCACTGGATTCAGGATATGGGGGCGTTCTACGGCTCGAACATCTTCATGGCCGAAACCTCGGCCACCTCGGGCGGGCTGGATTCGCTGCTGGAACCCAAAGGCCCGATCAAAGAGGCGCAAGAGGCCGCCGCCCGTGCGTTTGGGTCAAAACAGACGTTTTTTGCCACCAACGGCACCTCGACCTGCAACAAGATCGTGGTGCAGGCGCTGGTGCGCCCCGGCGACATCGTGCTGGTCGACCGCGACTGCCACAAATCGCACCATTACGGCATGGTGCTGGCAGGCGCGAGCGTGGTCTACATGGACAGCTACCCGCTGCACGATTACTCGATGTACGGCGCGGTGCCGATCCGCGAGATCAAGCACAAGCTGCTGACCCTGAAGGCCGAAGGCAAGCTGGATCAGGTGCGTATGGTGCTGCTGACCAACTGCACGTTCGATGGCATCGTCTACAACGTCCAGCGGGTGATGCAGGAATGTCTGGCGATCAAGAAAGACCTTGTATTCCTGTGGGATGAGGCCTGGTTCGGCTATGCCCGGTTCGCCCCCAACACCCGCGTCCGCACCGCCATGCGCTCGGCCAATCTGCTGCGCGAACGGTTCCGCACCCCCGAACATGCCGAGGCCTATGCCGCCCAGCAGGCCGAGTTGGAGGGCGCGGATGACGAGACCCTGCTGAACACCCGCCTGATCGCACCGCCGGACGCGCGGGTGCGGGTCTATGCCACGCAATCGACGCACAAGACGCTGACCGCGCTGCGGCAGGGCTCGATGATCCACGTCAACGACCAGCAGTTCAAGGGCGCGGTCGAAGAGGCCTTTCACGAGGCCTACATGACCCACACCTCAACCTCGCCCAACTATCAGATCATCGCCTCGCTGGATGTGGGCCGCAGACAGGTCGAGATCGAAGGCTATGAGTTCGTCCAACGACAGGTCGAAAGCGCCATGGCGATCCGCCGGGCGGTGACGACCCATCCATTGCTCAGGAAATACTTCCGGCTGGTCACCGCGGGCGACATGATCCCCGAGGAATACCGCGAAAGCGGCATGACCAGCTATTTCGATCCCGATCAGGGCTGGGCCGACGTCTGGGATTGCTGGGCCAAGGATGAATTCGTTCTGGATGCCACCCGCATCACTTTGCATGTGGGCGCGACGGGCTGGGATGGCGATACGTTCAAGACCAAGATCCTGATGGATAAATACGGCATCCAGATCAACAAGACCTCGCGCAATACCGTGCTGTTCATGACCAATATCGGCACCACGCGCAGCTCAGTCGCTTATCTGATCGAGGTTCTGGTCGAGATCGCCAAGGAGTTGGACGACCTGATGGATGATGCGTCCAAGATGGAAAAGCGCGCCTTCGAAAAACGCGTCAAGAACCTTAGCGAACACGTCCCGCCGCTGCCGGATTTCAGCCGCTTCCACGACGCGTTCCGCTGTGTTGACGGCACCGAGGCCGGGGACATCCGCACCGCGTTCTTCCTGTCCTATGACGAGGATAATTGCGATTACGTGGAGCCCGACAAGGACATGCTGGAGCGGCTGGAAGCGGGCGAGGAAATGGTCTCGGCCACCTTCGTGATCCCATATCCGCCGGGCTTTCCCATTCTGGTGCCGGGGCAGGTGATCAGCCCTGAGATCCTCAAATTCATGCAGGAACTGGACGTGTCGGAAATCCACGGTTTCCGCGCCGATCTGGGTCTGCGTATCTTTACCGAAGACGCTTTGAAATCAGTCAAAAAGAAATAAGGGACTGGGAGGAACACAATGCCAAAGAAGGTTCTCAAGAACATCTCGGAAATCCGCCGGTATTTCCACACCAACAAGGACCCGATCTATTTCGTGTCGGCGACCAATTTCAACCTGTTGGGGCTGGATGAATGGGTGATGAATTTCACCTATATCTGCTACATGGATTGCTTTGACGGGCGGCATCCGAACGTGTTCGTGCCTTCCGAGATGCCGCATGACGAATTCCAGTCGATTGAGGACATCAACAACTATTTGCTGCAGCACAAAGAGGTCATCGACCTGATCAAGCGGCGCGGCGGCAAGCCCAAGTTTGTGTTCCTGATGTTCGATGAGACGACCGAGAAACTGGTTAAGGAGCTGGGCGGTCAGCTGTGGTTCCCCAAGGCCAAGCTGCGCACCAAATGCGACAACAAGATCGAAACGGTCCGTATCGGCAACAAGGCGGGTGTGCCGTCGGTGCCGAACACTCTGAGTGTGGTCAAAAGCTATGATCACCTGAAGAAAATCTGCGACAAGGCCGGGCTGGGCCATGATCTGGTGCTGCAATCGGCCTTTGGCGACAGCGGCCACACCACGTTTTTCATCAAGTCCGAGGCGGATTTCAACAAGCATAAAGACGAGATCATCGGCGAAGGCGAGATCAAGATCATGAAGCGGATCGATTGTCGCGGCGCGGCGATCGAGGCTTGTGCCACGTCCGAAGGCACCATCGTCGGCCCGCTGATGACCGAGCTTGTGGGCTTCAAGGAACTCACCCCCTATCGCGGCGGTTGGTGTGGCAACGAAATCTTCTCGACCGCGTTCCCGCCCAAGGCCCGCGAACAGGCGCGGCAGTTGACCTTCCAGTTCGGCGAGGAACTGCGCAAATCCGGCTATCGCGGTTATTTTGAACTCGACTTCCTGATCGACAAGAAGACCGGAGAGCTCTGGCTGGGCGAGCTCAACCCCCGTATCACCGGGGCCAGTTCCATGACCAACCACGCGGCTTTTGCCCATGCAGACGCGCCGCTGTTCCTGTTCCACCTTCTGGAATTTAGCAAGAAACCCTTCAAGCTGGATGTCGAGGAACTGAACGCCCGCTGGGCCGACCCGGACATGATCGACAGCTGGTCGCAAATGGTGATCAAGCACACCGATGACAGCGTCGACCGCATCACGCAGGCGCCGCAATCGGGCATCTACAAGATGCTGGAAGATGGCCGCGTCGTGTTCGACCGCTTCGATTATCACCGCCGCGCGGTGGGCGAGAATGAGGCGTTCTTCCTGCGCATCTCGAATGTCGGCGATTACCGCTATGAGGGGGCCGATCTGGGTATTCTGGTCACGCGCGGCCGGTCGATGACCAAGGGCTTCAAGCTGACCGAGAAGTCGAAAAAGTGGATCCACGGCATCACCTCGGCCTATGCGGCTGAACCGCTGCCCGCCGCGCAACCGATGGAAGACCCCGCGTTCAAAATCATGTAGAAAGCCCCATGGCGCTTGTTTTTCGCTCAATTGACGAGGAACAGCCCGGTCCCAAGCTGGCCGGGCTGTTTGCCGAATACTGGCCCGCCTACCGCAAATGGTGGGCGAAAGAGGGGTATTCGGCGCGCCCCACCTATCGCGAATGCCTACGGGCACTGGAACGGCACATGCCCGAGATCGTGCCGCTATACGATCAGGTGGTCGAACTGGTCGGCGGCAGCGACAGTCAGGCGCGATTCCTCAGCTTCTATTGCCCGCCGAAATACCTGTCGGGCTGCAGTCAGGCGATCTGGCGCGGCAAGACGCCGTTTCTGGTGCGCAACTATGACTATCACCCGAAAACCTTCGATGCGGCGATGTTGAAAACCCGCTGGGACGGGCGCGGCGTGATCGGGATGAGCGACGGCATTCTGGGCCTGCTCGATGGCATCAACGATGCCGGTCTGGCGGTATCCCTGACCTTCGGCGGGCGACGCGAGGTGGGCGACGGGTTCGGCGTGCCTTTGATCCTGCGCTATGTGCTGCAGACCTGCGAGACCACGGCCCAGGCGGTCGATGCGCTCTGCCGCATCCCCTGCCACATGAGTTACAACGTCACCGTTCTGGACGCGAAATATAACCACAGCACGGTCTATCTTGCCCCGGACCGACACCCGCAAATCTCGGACGTGCCGGTGGCGACGAACCATCAGGGCCATGTGGAATGGTCCAGACACGCGCGGTTCACCGCGACAGTCGAACGCGAACGCTTCCTGTTGAACCGTCTGAACCAACACCCCGAAAGCGAAAGACGCTTTATCGACGCCTTCCTGCGCCCACCGCTCTATTCCACCGCGTTCAAATCCGGCTTCGGCACGCTTTACACCGCCGTCTACCGGCCCGCAAAAAAGCAGCTTGAATTGCATTGGCCCGGAACGTCGTGGGAATTGTCGCTTGAGACGTTCACCGAAAGTGCGCGCACGATCCTGAT
Source organism: Ruegeria sp. F11 (assembly GCF_056533855.1). Classification (NCBI taxonomy): domain Bacteria; kingdom Pseudomonadati; phylum Pseudomonadota; class Alphaproteobacteria; order Rhodobacterales; family Roseobacteraceae; genus Ruegeria; species Ruegeria sp. F11. The sequence goes on from NZ_JBQFOW010000003.1 coordinate 19,706, forward strand.
GCCTACGGACGATGAGTACGCGGATGTGTGAACTTTGCCGAGTAACCGCCGGAAGAAATTAATCCTCTGCCTTGTAATAGCCGATCACGTCATTCTCGGTCGTCGCCCCCAAGCCATTCAACAACCGGTTTGAGTAGTTGAAGTAGGCGCAGACCTGATTCACCTCGAGGATTTCTCCGTCCGAGCACCCGGTGATCTTCAGTACCTCAAAATCTGATTTGACCATGCGGCCCACATCTGTCGTCAGCTTGGCAGCATATCGCAACAGGGCCAGTTCCTTGCCCTGAAACTCATCCTCGGGGCGGTGGGCCTTGAGGGCGACAAAAATCCGGTCGCTGCGCGGCTGGTCCTTCAGCAGGTTTCGCACATTCATGAAGTGGTGCGTCAGGGAATAGGTGCAATCGTTCAGGATCGACGTATAGCTGGCGATGATCTCAAGAAACCAGAACGGCAGTTGGTTGTCGTCGGAATGCAGGACCGAGCGGTATAGCGTGACATGCCCGTTCATCGTTTCCGGCCGCAGGGAATGCACACGCATCACTGTATCGACTGTCCCGTGAGGCGTTCGGGCTTTGTCCAAAAGCTCTTTCAAGCGGCCTTCGGCCTGTTCATCCGAAATCATCTCGATCCAAGCGCTCATCTTTGGGCCTCCTGCGTCTGTTGTGTTCTTGTTATGGGCAAAGGGGTGGGTGATTTCAGTAAAAATTTTTCCTCCCACGACATTTTATGTAGATCACGGGATCGTGAGCCGTGTATCAAGGACCGCGAAAAGCCAAGGAGCCTTGGGCATGATCAGTCCCAACAGCATTGCGGGCGCGGAAAACCTGCTGTTCAGATGTGGCGGGCTGACATCCGGGGATCACCTGTTGGTGCTGCGTGAGTGCGCGCAGAATGGGTACTATGGCGGCGAACTTGCTGATGTCATTGTGGAATGTGCGCAGACCAATGGTATCAGAACAACGGTTCAAACCGTTCCGTTCGAACCGATGGGGGCTCCGCTTCCCTTGGAGTTGATCACCCAGATGAAGGCAGCAGATCATACGCTGTTTCTGTCGCGGACTGGGGACCAGATTCGCTTTAACGCGGACATGTCCGATATTCACCCGATCATGTCTTACGTGCTGGATACCGAGATGCTGGAATCCGGCTTTGGCCGCGCGAACTATAGCGGGTTCGTTGACCTGAAAAACGCGGTGAACCGGGCTTTGGCAGTAGCATCGCATATCCATGTCACCTGTCCATTGGGAACGAATTTCAGTGGTCCGGGCGCGGCTTTTCCGAAGGCTGGGGCGGATGTCAGCGTAACGCGTTTTCCGATGTCGGTGTTTGCGCCGGTCCCGACCAACGGGTTCTCGGGCACTGTCATGCAGGACGGTTTTTTGGTCGGAACCGGGTCGAAGTTCTATGAACCTTATGGCTGCGATTTGCGGGAACCTCTGGCCGTTGAGTTCGAAGACAGCAAGCTGATCGGGTTCTCCGGGCATCCGATGGACGTTCATTGCGCGCAGATGCATTATGAGAAGGTGGGTCAGATGTTTGATCTGGACCCGATGACCATGCATTCTTGGCATGCGGGCATTCATCCGGGCTGCGCCTATACGTCCCCCGCTTTTGAAAACTACGAACGGTGGAGCGGGTCTGCCTTTGGCAACCCGCGCCTGCTGCATTTCCATACCTGTGGCCACTACGCGCCGGGCGAGATTTCCTTGAATGTCCTGGACCCGACGATCAGTATCGATGGGGTGGCCGTCTGGGACAAAGGCGTATTCCGGCCCGAGATGATCCCCGGGGGCGCTGAAGTTCTGGACACGTACCCGTGCATCAAATCCGTGTTCGACGCCCCGGCGCAGCAGGTCGGGCAGGGCGCGAATGGAAGGCTGTCAGCCGGCTAGCGCGGCCTCATCCTCGGCGATCCGTTTCGCAACGCGGGCGCGGAACCGCATGGCACCTGCATCCAGGCCGAGGTTGATATACCCGCTTTTACGGCGGGCCATGCCGGACTGAACGTGTTCCAGCACCTCTTTGTCCTCGTTGAACGCCATGACTGCGCCGTCGAACATGCGTTGCGACATGGCTGCGTCATCGGCGTGCATGTTGCGGTGCTGGAACCAGAAATAACGTGAGGTTTCGGCATCAACCGGCGTTATGAAGTTGTACGAGATATTGACGAACGCATTGGGCGACATGGGCCGGTCCGCCCCACCTTCACCAGCCGGGGTGTAAACCGACATGTTGATCGCGGTCGAGGGCAGGCGGCATTCGTAATGTTGCTTGCGGTCGCAGCTTGGGCCGAAGGGCAGGATCGGAGCATAGTAGGGCGGTGCAGGCTCATCCGCGATCCAGCGTGAGACGATGACGCCATCCTCGGTCTCTTCCAGATCCAGCGGGCGGTTATCGGTTCCTGCCCCGGCGAATGAGGTCAGATGCACCCAGGCCACATGGCTGGGGTCCAGCAGGTTGTCGATGATGTAAAGATAGTGGCAGGCCATCTCCATCGCGCCCTTTTGGGTCTTGCCCCAGTCCGGGTTGTCGAAGTTCGGAATGTCGATGATGTCGTTCGGGTCGGCTTGGGCTGGGTCGCCCATCCACAGCCAGAGAAACCCCCAGCGGTCCTCGGCCGGATAGGCATGGACAGCGGCGCGGCGCGGCGGGTTGTCCAACTGGGTCGGAGCACTAACGCATTCGCCACCACAGCCGAAGGTCAGGCCGTGGTAGCCGCAGACAACATGATCGCCCTCGATCGTCCCGCGGGACAAGGGCAGTTTGCGGTGCGGGCAGGCATCTTCCAGCGCGATGGCTTTGCCAGCCGTGTCGCGGTAGATCACGATCTCTTCGCCCAGCATGCGAACCGCGCTCAGGTTGCGGGCAAAATCCTCGGACCGTCCGGCCACGTACCAGCTATTGCGAATGAACCCTTCGGCTCCGGCCAGATCAGGACGCATGGGGTTTACTCCGAAAAAACGTCAAATGCCTTGAGCGCCTTGGCGCTGTACCCTAAGGACGGGCCGCCGCCCATATAGGTCGCCATGGCCAGCGCCTCGCACATCTCTTCGCGGGTCGCGCCCAGCCGGATCAGGGATTTGACGTGAAAGCCGATGCAGCTGTCGCACTTCGTGGACACCGCAATTCCCAGAGCGATGAACTCTTTCGTCTTTTCGCTGAGCGCGCCATCGGTCTTGGCCGCCTTGCCCATGAGGCCGAAGCCGCGCGCGGTGTCGGGGATTTCCTTCGACAGGGCTCCGATATTGGCCTCCGTTTCGGCCATGAAGTCTTTCCAGTCCATAGTGTTCTCCTTATCCGCGCTCATCCGCGCCCATCCGGCGTTCCAGCCAGCGCACGCCTGCGCTGATGATCAGAACAAGGATCAGGTATTCAAAGATCAGCAGCGTGTAGATTTCCAGCGGGCGGTATTCGGTCACCACCAACTCGTTCGCGCGACGGGTCAGTTCCTGCATGCCGATGACGCTGGCAAAGGCGCTCATCTTGACGATATAGATGAACTGGTTCGCTAGGGGCGGCAGGATGCGACGGATCGCCTGCGGCAGGATCACGTAGCGCATCGTCTGCACGTAGTTCAGGCCAATGGTCTGTGCCGCCTCGCGCTGGCCGCGCGCGATCGATTGGATGCCTGCGCGATAGATTTCAGCGGTGAAGGCGCTGTCGGAAATTGCCAGCGTGATGATCGCGCCCCAGAACGGATCGATTGGGATGTTCATGCCCATCGACTGGAACACGATGGGCAGCCCGTAGAAGACCCAGAACAGCATCGGCAGCAGGGGAATGGCGCGGATGAATTCGACATAGATTCGGTTAACCCAGCGCCAGCCGCGTTTTTCCGACAGGCCGGGCAGGGCCACCATCAGACCCAGCACAATCGACAAAATGGCAGCAATCAGAGAGATCTGGATCGTCGCCCACATGCCCGAGATCAGGAATTTCACATTGGTCCAGCCCGACGCCGTGGTCGGGTCGATCACATACCAGCCCCATGTCTGGGACGAGGAACAACCCGCCAACAAAAGAAAAGGCGCGATCAGAAGCAGTTTTTTCATCGGCCTCTCTTAGTGCTGCAGGATCTGGGACAGGAATTGGCGGCACCGCTCGGATTGCGGGTTGGTGAAGAAGTGCTCGGGGTGCCCTTCTTCGACAATCTCACCGGCATCCATGAAGATCATCTTGTCGGCGACCTTGCGGGCAAAGCCCATTTCGTGGGTAACGACCACCATCGTCATGCCTTCTTCGGCAAGCTCGACCATCACGTCCAGAACCTCGGATATCATCTCGGGGTCCAGCGCCGAGGTGGGTTCGTCAAACAAAAGCACACGCGGTTCCATGCACAGCGAGCGCGCAATGGCGACGCGCTGCTGCTGCCCACCGGACAGTTGGATGGGGCGTTTGTTGGCCTGATCTGGGATATGGACGCGGTCCAGATAGTGCCGCGCTTTTTCTTCGGCATCCTTGCGGGAAAGACCGCGCGCCTTGATCGGGCCTAGCGTCAGGTTCTCAAGCACGGTCAGGTGCGGAAACAGGTTAAACTGCTGGAAAACCATGCCGACCTCGGACCGGATGGTGGCGACCGATTTTGGGTCGTCCGTCAGTTCGACCCCATCGACCCGGATTGAGCCTTTCTGGTGTTTTTCCAGTTGGTTGATACAGCGCACAACCGTGGATTTGCCGGATCCGGACGGGCCGCAAACAACCACTTTTTCACCGGAATTCACCGTCAGGTTGATGTCTTTCAGAACATGAAAGTCGCCGAACCATTTGTTCACGCCTGCAAGCTCGATGGCGGCATCTGACATGGGCCGACCTACCCCTTTTTATTCATAGTAGAATATATTCTTGAGGTTATCTTTGGCTTTGCGCTTAAATCAACAAGGAATATGGCAACAAGACCGAAACATCACCAACAGGAGAAATACATGAACAGTTTTTGCAAAGCCGCGGCCATCGCTGCGCTTGGGTTGATCGTCTCGGGCGCGGCTCAGGCGCAGTCGGCGTTGAATGAAGTGCTGGATTCCGGCGTTTTGAAGGTTGGCACGACGGGCGACTGGAACCCGATGTCACTGCGTGATCCGGCAACCAACAGCTACAAGGGTTATGACATCGACATCATGAACGAACTGGCGACCGATCTTGGGGTTGAGGTCGAATATGTACCCACCGACTGGAAAACGCTGGTCAACGGTGTCGTCGCTGGCAAGTACCATCTGACCGGGTCGGCTTCGATTTCTCCGCCGCGCATGAAGGTTGCCGGGTTCTCGGACAGCTACATCTCGGTCGAATTGTTCCCTTACACCACCAAGGACAAAGCCGATAAATTCGACGGGTATGACTCGATCAACCAGCCGGGCGTCAAGGTTGCCACCACTCTGGGCACCACGTTCGAAAAGCGCGTGCGCGAGTGGTTCCCGAGCGCGGATATCAAGGTTGTCGAAGCCCCAGCACGCGGGTTTCAAGAAGTGATTGCCGGGCGTGCGGACGTGTTCATCACATCGAATATCGAAGGATCAACGCTTGAGGCCAAGTTCCCGGTAGTGCGTGTCAAGAACGCCGGGCCCCGTTCACCTTCGCCCATAGCAATGATCCTGCCGCAGGGTGATCAGGTTTGGATCAACTATGTGAACAACTGGATCGAAGTCAAAAAGGCCCAGGGTTTCTTTGAGCAAAACCGGGAAAAATGGGGTCTTTGACCCGATCACAAGTCAGGCCCGGCCAAATCGGTCGGGCCTTTTTCATGGTCCGCTGGCCACAGCCTTGGCAACGACCGTTACAAAGCTGACCCGGGGCGTCCTAAGCTCGACTGGTCCGTGTGCCACATTCGAGTCGAAACTCAGACTGTCGCCGGGGCGCATGTGGTAACTTGTCTCGCCGCAGCCATAGACCATTTCTCCGTGCGTGACATGAATGAATTCCACGCCCTGATGTTGATACAGAGGCCGGGTGCCCAGCGGAGCCTCAAGCGTAACGCTGAAGCTTTCAAAACTGACATGTTTCGCCTCGGCCCGACCGATCAGCTTGTAACTGTGGCCATACCCGCTGCCAAGCCGCTGAACGGTAACGCCTTCTCCGGCGGCAACAAATGATGCGTCGGACCGGTCGACGGTTGCTGCGAAAAAGTTGATCAGCGGAACACCGATTCCTTGGGCCAGTGCTTCCAACGTTGCCAGAGACGCCGACACCTGGCCCCGTTCGATCTTGGAAATCATAGCGGTTGAGACACCCGCACTTGCGGACAACTCCGACAACGTCAGCCCGGCCAGTCGGCGATGTGTTTTGACCGCCGCACCGATCAACTGGTCCAAAGGTGGCTTCTTCAATTCGAGAATTGGTGAATCTTCCATTGGCGCAGCCTAATCCCGTCGTGCACAAAGGAAAAGAACAGTCGGTGTCAGACGCCGTGCGGAGGTACGATGAAACTTGAGAATATGACCTGGTATGACGTCGAAGCCCGCATCGGGAAAGGGGCTGCAATCATGTTGCCTGTCGGCTCGACCGAGCAACATGGGCCGATGGGGCGGATCGGAACGGATACGATCTGTGCCAACGCGGTTGCGCTGGCGGCGGCAGAACGGTGCGATGCCATTGTCGCCCCGCCTCTGGCCTATACGCCAGCCCGGTTCAACACTGCGTTCCCGGGCACGGTTTCGGTGAGCGAGGAGACGTTTCAAGCCTTGGCGCAAGAGGTGATCGCTGGGTGCCTGTCTCAGGGCTTTGCGGGGGTATTCGTCGTGAATGGTCACGGGGCCAACCTGGACCCGCTTGACCGGATCGCGTCTGATCTGCCGCCTGACAAACTGAGGATTCGCAGTTGGTGGGAACCACCCGGCGTGAACGCGTTGCGCGCGGACCTTTTTGGGACGTGGGAGGGCATGCATGCGACCCCTTCAGAAGTGGCTATAACTCAGGCCCTTCTGGGGTCATTGCCGCCCGGTGAGGCCGCAGAGCCGCCGGAGCGTTTGAGCGCCGAGTACATCCGCACCCACAGCCGCGACCGCCACGGACCACCGGAGCAGCACCGGGCCGAGTTCCCCGACGGTCGGGTCGGGTCCCATTCCGCTTTGGCGACGCCGGAAGCCGGGCATCGGCTGCTACAGGCAAGTGCTGCGGAAATTGCCCGAGAGTTCACGGATTTTCTGGAGGCGGCACTGGCGTCATGAATGTGAACCGAACAGGATCAGAAAATCAGGATTCGTGCCCGGCTGCCCGCGCTTAATTCAACGCAAGTGCGCTCATATCCAAAGCAGTGGGAAAAACATGATCTGGATACGCATCTAGCATCGCTGATGTAAAGCAAGAGATCGACGGATACTTTTCGCTCAAGTGCATGAAATCTCTTAGATAAGCGTCCGTTGATCGTAGCAGTTCGGCCCCTCCGACCGCACCGTGACCAGGCAGGACCTGCGCCGGAGACAGCTTTTTCAGGTATTCCAGATTCTGACGCCAGGCGTCCGCGCGACCCTCCACCAGCCACAGATGTTGCCGGTTCAGAACGTGATCTCCGGCCACAAGGGTGCGTCTGACGGGGTCGAACAGAATGATCGGAGCGGCGCTTTCTGCATCGGGCATGACGACGCAGTCGAACCGGGTTTCCGCCAATGTCACAGGGCCGGTTGCCAAGGGGCGAAACGGATTTGCGAAGCCCGGCCAGTCCGTTGCTGCGGTGCGAATGAAGCGTAGCGTCGTTTCGGAACTTGCGATCACGGCGTCAGGGAAGAGGGGTCCCAGAACTTCCAGCCCAAGATAGTGATCCGGATGGGGATGCGTGATGACGATTGCCGTAACGGGTTTGTCGGTTCGCGCGGCGCGCACGGCAAGGTCCCGTGCCTCGTTCAGGTTCAGGTGCGCGTCGATCAGAACGCAGCTTTGGGGGCCTTCGATCAGATAGGCATTGGCGAAGAAGCCAGACGCATCGGATTGATGCCGATGGTAATCGCAGGGGGCCGCCGCTGCAGGATGGCTCAGCACGGATATGACTGCGCTTCCGGCAACGGCGATCCACTGCCGCCGTGAAAGGTAAGGGTGGCGTGTCTGGTTCATTTGCAGATGCCGACCGACCCGATCGCACATTGCCGCGCGTCGTTATAATATGCGCCGTCGAACACGGCCCCTTCAAATTTGTTCCGGCCCAGTTGCGCCTTGGTCATGAAGGCGCCCGACAGGTTCGCGTTTGAGAAATCAACCTGCTGAAGGTCTGCCCCGATCAGGATGGTTCCGCGCAGGTCCGCGCCTGCAAGGTTCGCCCCGCGCAGTTTGGCAGCCGTCATCTTGGCCCCGCTCAGGTTGGCGCGACGCAGATCAGCGCCCGAGAAATCCTGATGCGACAGGTCGCAGCCATGCCAGTCCACCTCTGGCGCGGGTTCGCTTGCGCAATGATCCACGGGCGCACCCATCTGGGCTTGACTGACAGAAGCCCAAAGGCAAGCCACGCCAATGAAAACTAGGTGCTTGGATGTCTTGCTCACGCTCTCAAACCGTTTGTGTCGCATTGCATTAGCCTGCCGTAGCCTGTGCCTTGGCGGTCCGAATGTGATCGCGTGACAATGCGCAACGCGACCAGATGTGGTGAAGCGCTGTTGCCAGCGCCTCGATGTCTTGGTCCGTGTGGTATGGGCCCGGTGTGATCCGTAGCCGTTCGGTTCCTTCGGGAACCGTGGGATAGTTGATGGGCTGGATGTAAATGCCGTAGTCGGCAAGCAGTATGTCGGAAATCCACTTACATTTATGCGCGTCCCCGACAATGACGGGAACGATATGACTGTCATTGTCCAGATGCGGAATACCCATCTGGTCCAGTCTGGTCCGGACCATCTGAACCGCGCGCCGCTGGGCCGTACGCTCGGCCGTGCTGGTCTTGAGATGACGGATCGACGCCCGCGCACCTGCCGCAATCGCCGGTGGCAGAGCGGTAGAAAAGATGAAACCCGAGGCGAAGGATCGCACAAAGTCGATAACGGAAGAGGACCCGGCAATGTAGCCACCCATCACACCAAACGCTTTCCCGAGCGTGCCCTGAATGATATCGACCCGGTCCATTAACCCATGCGCTTCAGCAATGCCGCCGCCCCTAGGGCCGTACAGACCGACGGCATGCACCTCGTCGAGATATGAGATCGCGCTGTGCTTTTCACAAACATCCAGAATATCGCTTAGCGGGCAGATGTCGCCATCCATGGAGTAGACAGATTCGAAGGCGACGATTTTGGTGCAGCCGGGATCGGTTTGACCGAGCAGAGCGTCAAGATGGGCAACATCATTATGCCGCCAGATCTTCTTTTCGACGCGCGCATGGCGCATTCCTTCGATCATCGAAGCATGATTGAGCTGGTCGGAAAACACGACACAATCGGGAAGCCGGGCGGCCAATGTGCCGAGACTGGCCCAATTCGCAACATAACCCGAGTTCAACACAAGGGCGGCGGGCTTCTGATGCAGATCGGCCAGTTCCTGTTCCAGCAAGACGTGATGATGCGTCGTGCCCGAGATATTGCGCGTGCCCCCAGCGCCCGCCCCGTATTGCGCCAGGGCATGCGTCATCGCCGCAAGTGTTTTTGGGTGCTGCCCCATGCCCAGATAATCGTTTGAACACCACACCTTTATCCGTTCGTGGCGACCATCGGTGGTGTAGTGTGTTGCATCCGGATAAGAACCAGCGTGGCGCTGCAACTCGGCAAACTCACGATAATTTCCTTCACTCCGCAGCGCGTCCAATTGAGTTTCGACAAGTCTGTCAAGGGTCATCGGTCTTTCCTTTGATCAGGAATGACTTGTAATTCCAAGCTGCATGGCCCGGAGAAAAGGCGGCCATCACCGGAAACGTGGGTGATGGCTACGGGCTTGCGAAATCTCAGTTGGCGCTCAGGATCGCGTAGAACCGAGTAAACACCATATCTTCGTCCGCGTTGTCGATATGGCAGGCGGCGCAGGCCTCGATCGGGGCTGCTGCTGCGGTTTCTGCGTAGGGTGGGGCGTGGTGGCCGAAGTTGAAGTAACCCCAGTTGTTGCTGTCGGCAAAACGCGACGAGTCCTTGACCGCGATGTCGATCCCGTTGAATCCGGCCGGGAAATATCCCTGACCCGAAACCTCAAGGCGCGACCCGTCCTCTTCCTCGCCCGGTTGGGTCAGTTGCAGTTCTTTCAGCAAGATGGTGCCCTCGGGGAACTCGCCTGTTTGCTTGTATTGCGCATAGGCGGTGGGGTGCATGTAGACGTTATGATATTCGGGGAACCCGGCCTGTCCGCCATTCAGGGCGTTCGGGGTCAGGGGCGATCCCAGGAACACCCATTCGCGAAACCCTTCCGGCAAGATCAATTGGCCGTCATCCGTCCATTTCGGCTGCCAGTCATCCGACACCTGCGCGTTTACGGATGGCGCGAACTGGCTCAACACCAAAGCAGAAGCCCCGATTGCAGCGCCCAAGGTCATTACTTTCAAGAGAGTCATTGCAGCGTTCCTTTTGATTGCTCCAGCACACAAGCTGTGGCTTTCCGTTGGGGGTGAGTGAGATAAAGGTAAACGAGCGATCTGTACGCAGAATGCTCGAAGAGACAGAATCTATTGCAGGTCGTACGGCGCGCTGGCGTAACGATAAATCTACCGTGATGCAGCCGTCAGATGGGCCGCCTTTCAGGGAATGAACCAGCGCCCGCAAGCGCCCACACACCGGATCAGGTTGCTGGCGAATTCTTGGATGTCAGACGAGTTGCTGTTGTCGACGCTTTAGTCGATAACCCTGTTTGCCGATGCTGCCGTGAAGCCCATCCAAATACCGGACCCCAAGGCAACTACACCCTGACGGATTTTGATGATCGCTATCAAAAGAAATTTAGCATCGCTCGATGCACGTCACGGCTTCAGGCGTCTCTCCCCGTCCAAAGGTCTGAATCTTGCATCCATTGATTACCTGGGTCTGTGCAACTCCGCTTTTCTTCGCGATGCCGCTGTTTCGGCAATGGACCGGGGCGTGCCCTTTGGGACTGGCAGTTCCTGCCAACTGAGCATTTTAAACCCTTAAGTATTTTCGTGGGGTTTCAAAGTCGCCTCGCTCTTGTCCGCAACCTCGTTGATCAGGCGCGTTTCAAGCAATTGGCCGTTCCGGTAAAGGACGGGATAGGCAATGGCCGCGATGTGGCTGTTGAATTCGCGGAAGGCGCGCAGGGTTTCCAGATGTATGTCGCTCGTTTCGAAACTCTCAGTTGAGCCGTGCTGTAATCGGCGCAGGTGGCGCTTACGGCTATCACGTTCGACCCGTTTGATTTCGGTCTTTTCCAAACTCAGAAGGCGCGCGCTTTCCAGATCGTCTGAGATCAGGACGTTCGAAGCCAGCTTCATATTGGCCAGAATGCCTTCGTGCATCTGAACCAGCTCCGACCAGCCTTCCTGCGAGAAACTGGACCCCTTGGCGCGCATTTCGCCAGCCAGCACAGTCAGGCGTTTCGCCACAACGTCCCCTGCCGTTTCCAGACGGATGGCAAATTCCATAAGATCGCGCGCTGTTTTTGCGTCCTGTTTTTCATAGAGCTCTGGCGGGATCGCGGCGACAAAGGCCCGAATACCCGAAAGGCAGTCGTTTACGTCTTCGTCGATGGCCTGAACGGACCGGATTTGTTGCTTGTCGCCGCTGCGGTACAATTCCAGGACGGGGCGGAACATGGTTTCAACTAGATTGCTCATCCGCAGCAGCTCTCGCTTGAGACTTGGCAGGGCCTGATTGGGAGTTGCGACATGTTCCATGTCCAGCGCGCTAACCGGTTTTGCGGGTTGCGCCTGCTGCTCTTTCTTCTGATCCGGCAGGAATGTCTCGAACAGGCCTTGCAGACGTCCGCAAAATGGCAGGGCCAGAACCAGCAGCGACAGGTTGAAGGCAAGATGCGCGTTGACCAGCATCTGCCCCCCTTGCGGGTTGCCCAAAAGCCCGGTGCGCAGGGCCAGGTTGGCGGCGAACAGGGCTATCAGGGCCCAACTGCCCCGCAGCGCCAGGTTTGCATAGGGTATGCGCCGGGCGGTCACGGGCATTCCGCGGGTCAGCCAAACCGGAATAAATGCCGATCCGAAATTCGCGCCAAAGACCAGTGACATGCCCGCTGCAAACGGAATTGCACCGATCTGCACCAGCGTTACGCACATGAGGATGGCCGCTACAGAGGAGTGCATCACAAAGGCCAAAGCCCCGCCGACAAGGAAGGCGGTGATATAGTCGCGGGCCAGATAATCGGCCACCGCAGGTAAAAACGCACTGTCACGGATAGGGTCCATGGCCTCGCGAAGGAACCTCAGAGAGATCAGGATAAAGGCGATGCCCATCAGGATACGCCCAAGCTGCCGGGCTTTCTTGGCTTCGGTTTTGACGAACAGATAACCGCCAATGGCCAACAGCAACGGCACAAGCCAGTCCAGTTTGAACGACAGGATCTGAATGATCAAAGCCGAGCCCAGGTCGCCGCCCAGCACGATGGCCAGCCCAGCCGGAAAGCTCAGCATCCCGCTTGCGGCAAACCCCGAGCTTAGCAGGGCCACAGCTGCTGAGCTTTGCAGCACAATCGCCATCATCACGCCCACCAGCGAGGCCTGCAGGTAACTGCGCTGCTGCGTCATAACCCGCTGGAACGACGCGCCATAGCTGCGCTCGATCCCGGTGCGCACCATGCGCACCGCATAAAGAAGCAGCATCGTCGCACCGGCGAGGCTGATCAGAAAAGTAACTATTGCCATGCCGCGCCTCCCTTTCTTCTGAATTCAGGGAGAGTGCATTTTGGCGAGATCTTTGGGGTTACATTTGCGATCAAATCTCTTCCTTGATTGCTGCAATGACGATGTCGAGGGCCCGGTCCAGATCAGTGCGCGAGATTGTCAGCGGCGGCGACAGGGTCAGCACACAGCCTTGGCTGATCTTGAAGCTCAGCCCGGCGTCCAGACAGGCATAGTAAATCCGCTCGGCGCGGGCGTTACCGGGTGTTTTCTCGATACGGTCTTCAACGATTTCGACCCCGAACATTAGGCCCCGTCCCCGGATATCTCCGACGATTGGGACGTTCTGGAGCTCGTCCATCAGACGGTCCATTGCGTGATTGCCCAGATCGTCCGAGCGCTGAACCAGCCTCTCATCCTCGATAATCTGGAGCGTGGTCAGCGCCGCGCGGGCCGTCACCGGGTTCTTTTCATGCGTATAATGCCCAATCGCAAAATCGCCGCAGACATCCAGTTGCGCGCGCGCGACACAGGCGGCGATGGGCAGGATGCCTCCGCCGAGGGATTTGCCCAGAGTCACGATGTCGGGGATGATTTCGTCATGTTCAAAGGCAAACATCTTGCCGGTTTTGCCCAGACCTGTGGGGATTTCATCCATAATCAGAAGAGCACCGTGCCGGTTGCAGGCCTCGCGCACAGACTTCCAGAAGCCGGGCGGCGGTACATAGGGAACCGCGCGCATCGGTTCTGCGATGACGGCGGCGATGTCTCCCTCGCGCTCCAGCACAAATTCGACCATTTTGGCGCAGGCGAGACCACAGGTGTCGGGCCCCGCGTGATTGTACGGGCAGCGATAGCAGGCAAACGGGGCCACGTGCTCGGCACCGGGCAGTAGAGGGCCAGCAATGTGGCTGCGAAACGTCGCCTCGCCGCCAACGCTTGCGGCCCCAAAGCCCGCACCGTGGAAGGCATCCCAGAAACTGATCGTTTTGAACCGCCCCGTCGCCGCGCGGGCGATTTTCAGGGCTACTTCGTTGGCATCGGAACCGCCGGTGGTGAGCAGGGTTTTGCCAAGGTCTCCGGGTGCGATTTCGGCCAGTTTTTCGGCCAGTTCGACCGCCGGGTCATTGGTGAAACGGCGCGGCGCAAAGGGAAGATCATCCAGTTGCGCCTTGATAGCGGCGATCAGCCGGGGATGACCGTACCCGATGTGATGAACCGAGTTGCCATGGAAATCCATGTAACGCCGCCCGTCTTTATCCTCGATCCAAATGCCTTCGGCCTTTGCAATCGTGCTGACGCAAGGAGAAGACAGCGACTGATGCAGAAAGACATTTGAATCGCGTTTCAGCAGAGGTGCGGATTTCGGTCCTATGGATGTGTTCAGCCACGTCCTCCGTGCCTCGGAAGTGTTTGATTCCCCTTCTGTATGCACGATTTGCGACATGGCTCACTTTCTCAGTTCTGCCCGACAGAAACGGCGGGCCCGGTCTGGCCCGCAGTTTTTGCATAGGGATTATTTGATGCCCCGTCCGCAACCGGGCAGGGCAAGATTTTTAACCAGGCCAGGGCAGAGAATAGGTTTTCACGTTGGTGAAGAACTTCATCGCCTCGATGACGCCTTCCTTGACGCCGTTGCCCGAGTCCTTGATTCCGCCGAAGGGGGACATTTCGATGCGGTAGCCGGGTTGTTCCCAGATGTTGCAGGTGCCCACGTTGAGCCCGTTGATAAAGGCGATGGCGCGGTTGAGGTCGTTGGTGCAGACACCTGACGACAGGCCGAACTCGGTGGAATTCGAGATGCGCATCACCTCTTCATCATTGTCGGGCACACGGACGATGGGGATGATGGGGCCGAATGTTTCCTCCATCACCAACTCGCTGTCATGGGGCACCTTGTCGACCACGATGGGCGGCAGCAGCGCGCCCTGACGACCGGGGTGGTAGAGGATTTCTGCGCCCTCTTTCTCGGCCATGTAGACGCGGGTCTCGAACAGCTCGGCGGCTTTGTCGTGGATCACGCAGCCCAGTTCGGTCTCGGGGTCCTGCGGGTCGCCGAACTTGATCTTCTTGGCCTTTTCCAGCACCAGCGGCACGAACTTGTCCGCCACGCTGTCCTGCACCAGAATGCGCTTGATCGCGGTGCAGCGCTGGCCCGAGTTGCCGGTGGCCCCAGCCACAGCAATGGTCGCGGCCTTGTCCAGATCGGCATCGCTGAGGTCGTTGAGAACGATCAGCGGGTCATTGCCCCCCAGTTCCAGCGCCTGACGTTTGTAGACCGCTTTCGAGGCAATCATCTTGCCCACCGGCACACCACCGGTGAAGGTGATGATGTCGATCTTGTCATTGACGATCATCTCTTCGCCAATGTCCTGCGGCCAACCGGTGACCACCTGGAACATCTCGGGCGGCAGGCCCGCTTCGTACAGGATATCCGCCAGCGTCAGCGCCGTCAGCGGCGTCAGCTCGGTCGGTTTGCAGACCATGCAGTTGTTCGATGCGATCGAGGGCGCGATCTTGTGGCTGACCATGTTCAGCGGGTGGTTGAAGGGCGTGATCGCGCTGATCGCGCCCACCGGTTCGCGGGTGGTGAAGATCTTACGGTCTTTGCCGTTGTGGGTCAGATCGCAGGAGAAGATCTCGCCATCATCCTTCAGCGCCTCAGCGGCAGCGAACTGATAGACATCCTGCGCGCGCTTGGTCTCGTAGATCGCGTGCTGGTGGCAGATGCCCAGCTCCAGCACCAGCCATTTGGCCAGATACTCGCGGCGCTCGCCGATCAGTTCACCGGCGCGTTGCAGGATCTGGCTGCGCTCGTACCGGGTCAGCTTCGGCTTGTAGGCCGCTGCGATTTCAAAAGCCTTGCGGGCGTGTTCAGCGGTGCCCGCCGGAACGTGGCCCACAACCTCGTTGGTGTAGGGATAGAGAACCGGCACCGTCTCGTCGGTAAAGACGATCTCGCCGCCGATGCGCATCCCTTCGTTTCTGATCTCGGTCATCGGTTGATCTTTCATGGCTTATTGCGCCGCTGCCAAAGTGGCAAAGAAGAACGCATCGAAGTTGCGTAGCTTCTCGGGCTGGTCCGGCAGGTCGATCACGCGGTTGACGATGAAGGGCACTTCCTGCTCGGTCAAGCCGCCATGGCTGCGCAGAGGTTCCTTCAGAGCAGCCAGATCGTGACGGTCTGCCGAGGTACCGATGGTCATGTTCTCGCCCGAGATCATCACAATGTCACCGATCCGGTCAGCAGGCAGTTCAAAGCGGCGGATGGCTTCTTCCTTGTCGATCACAAGGATCAACTCGTCACGGGCGTCCAGCTTTGCCATGATGTCAGCCTTGTCCGTACCTTCGGGCAGATAGGCGGTGGCAAACGCTCCAAGCGCGCCGTGGTGAACCACGTAGGGATCAGTAATCGGCAGGATCACGCGAGCCTGACCTTCGCCCAGCCATTCATCCATAAGGTCCTGTGCATAGATCACGTTGGGCTCGCCTGCTGTGTTGTGCTTAGGCTTCATGCCGTGATCGGCGGTGACAACGATGGCTGCGCCCATCTCATCCAGTTGCGCGAGGTACTTGTCGAACATGGCGTAGAAATCCAGCGCGCCCTGTTGTTCAGGGGCGAACTTGTGCTGGATATAGTCGGTGGTCGACAGGTACATGATGTCGGGCTTGAACTCTTTCAGCAGCTTGACGCCTGCGGCAAAGACGAATTCGGACAGCTCTGCCGAATAAACCTCGGGCACCGGCATGCCCAGCCATTCACTTGCATTGTCAATACCATGCTCGGCCTTGGTGGTCTCACCCGAGCGTTCCGAGGAGAAAGCAACCGCGCGGTCTTCGTCGAATTTCAGGCCCGCGCCCAGCAGCGCGCGCAGCTTGTCCTTGGCGGTGACCATGGCAACGCGATAGCCCGCCTCGTAGAACTGCGAGAAGATGGTCGGCGCGCGCAGGAAGCGTACGTCGTTCATCATCACCTCTTCGCCCGAATCCGGGTCGATCAGGTAGTTGCCGCAAATCCCGTGCACGATCGGCGGGCGACCGGTGGCGATGGACAGGTTGTTGGGGTTGGTGAAGCTGGGGATCACCGAATGCGCCAGGCGGTCGGTGCCGGTCTCGCGGATGCGCTTGAGCGTCGGCATCAGGCCCTTGGCGATGGCCACTTCCAGGTATTCCGGCTCGCAGCCGTCCAGGCAGATGGCGATGGCCGGAACCTTGGGGGCCGGGTAGACGCGTTCATTCGCGGTTACGGGGGTTTGGATGGTCATTTGAGGGGGTCCTTCGTTTCTTATGCGGCCAGTTTGGCGCGTTCTTCCAGCGCAAGAGCCGGGGGTGCCGCGCTGGCGACCCCCATCTCGGCCAGGGTTTCCTTGGCGGCAGCAACAACCTGCCGCATCACATGCTCATCCATCTGCCCGATGCAGCCGACGCGGAAACTGTCCACAACCGTCAGCTTGCCCGGATAGATGATAAAGCCCTTGTCCTTCATCAGATCGTAAAAGCGCGAGAACACGAACTTCTCGTCCGCAGGGCAGAAAAACGTCACGATGATCGGGCTCAGCCAGCGGTTCTGCAGCAGCGTCTCGAAGCCCAGCTCGCGCATGCCTGCGACCATCACGTCACGGTTGCGGGTATAGCGCGCGCCGCGCCCCGCAACGCCGCCCTCGGCCTCATGCGCCTTCAGCGCTTCAAGGAAGGCTGCAATCACATGGGTCGGCGGCGTGAACCGCCATTGGCCGGTCTTTTCCATATGCGCCCATTGCGCATGTACATCGAGGCTCAGCGAATGGCTGTTGCCCTTGGCCGCTTCCAGCTCATCCTTGCGGGCGATGATGAAGCCAAAGCCCGGTACGCCCTCGATGCATTTATTGGCCGAGGACACCATCGCCTCATACCGAATCTCCGAAGGCTTCAGCTCAATCGCGCCAAAAGCCGACATCGAATCGATCAGCAGCTTGCGCCCAGCCCCGTAAACGGCCTCGGAAATCTCCTCGACCGGGTTCAGAATGCCGGAAGACGTCTCGCAATGGATCGCAACCACATGGGTGATCGCAGGGTCCTTGGCCAGAATCTCGGCCACTTCCGACCCGCGCGGCGGCAGGTAATCGCCCTTGTCCAGCACCAGATGATCGCGCCCCAGATACTGCAACGTCTGCGCCGAGCGCTGCCCATAGGCCCCGTTCGCCAGCACCAGCGCCTTGCCGTCCTTCGGGATGAACGAGGCCAGCATCGCCTCAACCGCAAAACTGCCCGAGCCCTGCATCGGAACGCAGTCAAAGTCTCCGGCCCCCTCGCCCAGCAACGCCAGCAGCCGAGACCGCATCTCGCGCGTCATCGCCCGGAAATCATCATCCCAGCTGCCCCAGTCCCGCAACATCGCCTGCTTCACCGCATAAGACGTCGTCAAAGGTCCAGGCGTCAGCAAATAAGCCTCGCCCAGTTTTGGGGGCTCTAAAGCAGTGTCGGGTTGGGTCATTGCACAAGCTCCTGAACAGCGTTTCAAGAATACAATTGCAGCAACGAATTCCATATGTGAAATTGTAAAAATCAATCTAATAATAGGTGCAGCTTATGCATGATGTTTGGGGAAGGATGCGATGCGACATAGCCAATTAAAGGCCTTTCACTACGTCGCCAAATACGGCGGATTCTCGCGCGCGGCCGAGGCACTTTTCCTGACCCAACCCGCCATATCGGAGCAGGTCCGCAAGCTTGAACAGGATCATGATCTGCTGTTGTTTCTTCGCGAACGTAAACGCGTGCATCTTACCCCGGAAGGGGAGCGGCTTTTTCGTTTCACGAAACAGTACTTCGAAATCGAGGATCAGATTGAGGATTACCTGTCCGAAACAAAAGCGGTGATTGACGGCGAGTTACGGATCATCGCTGATTCCGCACATCACCTGACCCGGTTTCTTGGCCCTTTTCGAAAGAAGTACCCCGGAGCCCAGATTTCAGTAAGGTCCGGCAATACCGAAGAAATCCTCGAGGAACTGAGGTCTTACAACGCAGAGATTGGCGTTGTCGGCAGCGTTTCGCCCGGCAAGGATATGAGTATTCTGAACCTCGGATCGGCCGAGATCGTGGCCTTTGCGGCCCAAGGCGTTTTGTTGCCGTCCAAATCGACCCTCTCGTTTAGGGAACTGGCCGACCTGCCGCTTATTTTCCGAGAGCAGGGATCGAAAACGCGCCAGAAACTGGAAGAAGAGGCTAAGAAAAGCGGCGTTGTCCTAAAACCAGCGATCGTTGCCGAAGGGCGGGAAGCCGTTCGGGAACTGGTGGCCTCAGGGGCAGGTATCGGTTTTGTTTCGCAGGCGGAATACAGCCATGATGATCGTCTCAGGCAAATCCGGTTGAAGGATATCCACCTGCATATGGACGAGAGCCTTGTGGCCCTATCTCAGCGCCGTGAGGTGAAGATCATCCGAGCCTTCATGGATTTTGCGCGGCAGGCTTTGGACGCAGAAAAAACCCCCGCCGAGTAACTCCAGCAGGGGTCCAGTTCACGTCTTAGGTCAGCGATTTCGCCAGGCCTGTGTCCGGCTCAGAACGCCTTTTGAGGCGATCATGTGCAAAATACGGGCTGCCGCATTGGTGTAGAAGATCATCATCCCCATAGCCGCCGCCGGAGCAATATCGCCCGCATCGTCCATGTTCAGCACCGCAATCGAGGCCAGTGTGGTTTTTGGCGAATACAGGAACACCACCGCCGACACCGTCGTCATCGCGTTGACGAACAGGTAGATCGAGATATCCAGGATCGCAGGCATACAGACCGGCACCGTCACCCGGGCAAACAGTTTCATGGTGGGTTGCTTGAGCGAGGCCGAGACGGATTCGAACTCGGTATCCATCTGCTTTAGCGCGGTAACCGCGGTCAGATGAGACACCGTGTAGAAGTGCGTCACAGTGCAGATCACCAGAATGGCCATCGTGCCATAGATCGCGTTCAGCGGGTTGGCCGGGTTGTTGAAGAAGAAGATGTAGGCCAGACCCAGCACCATCCCGGGGATCGCCATGGGTAACATGGCAAACATCTGGAACAAGGCGCGTCCGGTTTTGAACCCGTTCGACTTTTCAACAAGGTAAGCCCCGAAGAACACGACAGACGTCCCGATCACCGCCGTCAGCAGTGCCAGTTTGATCGAGTTGAAATAGGAGGCCCATCCGCCGCCATCCATCTTGTTAAACTGATAGTTGTTCAGGCTCAGGCTTAGATCATACGGCCAGAACTTGATCAGCGCCGCAAATTGGCAAACCGCCAGCAGACCCACGATGAACAGTGCCACCATGGAACAATAGATCAGCATGATGCGGTCGGTCTTCGGGTTCGGGTTCGGTTGATAGGGCACCGAGCGCGCCGACAGCAGCGCCACTTGTTTCGACTGCACCAGACGGTCGATGGCAAAGGCCAGGATCGCGGGAACCACCAGAACAACCGAGACAACAGCGCCCATCTCAAAGTTCTGCTGGCCGATCACCTGCTTATAGATATCCACCGCCAGAACGTTGAACTGGCCGCCGATCACCTTCGGCAGGCCGAAATCGGTGATCACAAGGTTGAACACCACAAAGGCCGCCGAGATCAGACCATAGCGCGCGCCCGGAATGGTAACCGTCCAGAAGGTGCGCCAGGGGGTCGAACGCAGGCTGGAGGCGGCCTCGTACAATCGCGCGTCCGAGATAGCCAAGGCCGTCGAGATGATCAGGAAGGCATGCGGGAAGGTGAAGAAGACCGAGCCGATCACGATGCCGATCGGCCCGTAAATGCTTGCTCCAAATAGCAGTTCTTTCAGCATGCCCTGATTGCCGAACAGATAGACCAGCGCGATACCGGGCAGCAGCGATGGCACAAGGATCGGGGCCATGGCGATCAGCCGGAACACACCCTTGTAGCGCATGCAACTGCGGTTCAGCGCATAGGCGAACCAGAAGGCCAGCGTGACGGTGATGATCGTGCTGACGACCGAAATCCAAAGCGAGTTCTTGATCGAGTTGAACAGAGCCGGGGTCGAGAAATAGCTGACAAAGTTGTCTACACCGGTCGACTGCACCGGACGCAATTGCACGCGGCGGAACGTATTGGAATCCAGTTCGACCCAATCGGTGCCTTTTTGCAGGTTCGATCCGACCAGAAACCGGCCATCCGGTACGGTGTTCCGGATCTGGTACATCACCGGGCTGCGGAAGCTGAAATCAGGGAAAAAGGGTGTGACGGAAAGCCGCCCATCCGATCCGGTCGAAAGCTCTTGATCGCTATAGGCGCCGGTTTCGGCGTTCAGTTGCGCCCCGTTAAGGATGCTGCCGTCGAATACGCCACTGTCGTCGCTGACCTGAAATTCGTACTGCGACAGTTCCATCCGATAGGTCGAGAACGACTTGGACAGCATCGCCCAAAGCGGAAAGGCCAGTGTCACAACCAGATACAGCGCGATGATCATCATGCCGCCGCGCATGATCAGGTCATCGCGGCTCAACTTGCCCTTGATAATCGGGCCTGCGGGCAGAGAGGTGGTGTCGGTCATCAGCCCTCCTCCGCCGGGGTAAAGGCCATCAGACGGTTGCGGGGCAGTTCGATCATCATCTGCTCGCCTTCTTCAAGACCAAGACGGCGCACCGCGTTGATCGAGAAATCCGCGATCAGTTCCTCATCGCCGAAAATCTTGTGCGACAGGCGGCAGCGCCAGAAAGAGCCCAGAAATTCCATTTCGGTGATCAGAACTTCGAACGCGTTTTCAGGCGTTGTTATGATGTCCGGCGCACCTGGCGAGCGCGCGCCTTCGCCGTGTGGAATCAGATCTTCGGGCCGGATCGCTGCGACGATGCGGGTACCTTTCTTGTGATCATGGGCCATGCATTTCAGGACCGAGCCGCCCAGTTCAAGCGTTTCCGTATCCCCAGCAACGGCATGAATCTGGTTCATCTCACCGATAAAATCGGCCACAAACAGGTTCGCAGGGTGGCGGTAGATTTCCGTCGGGGATCCAACCTGCTCGATCACGCCGTGATTCATGACGACGATTCGGTCGGCCATGGCCAGCGCCTCTTCCTGATCGTGGGTCACCATCACGGTGGTCACGCCCAGCTTGCGCTGCAATTCCTTGATTTCATGACGCAAATGCACACGCACCTTGGCATCCAGCGCCGAAAGCGGTTCGTCCAGCAGCAACAGGCCGGGATTGGTGGCAATGGCGCGTGCCAGAGCGATCCGCTGTTGCTGACCGCCTGACAGTTGGGCTGGGTATTTGCTGCCCTGATCTGGCAAGCCAACCAGGTTCAGCAGTTCGGCCACGCGCACCGCAATCTCGGATTTACTGCGGCCGGTGTTTTCCAGCCCGAATGCAATGTTCTTTTCGATCGTCAGGTTCGGAAACAGCGCGTAAGACTGGAACACGATGCCGAAATCACGCTCGGACGGGGGCAGGTTAGACACATCCTTACCGTCCTGCATAACCGTGCCCTTGGTTTGCAGGTCCAACCCCGCAATGGCACGCAACAGCGTGGTTTTGCCGCAGCCTGAGGGCCCCAGAAAACAGATGAATTCACCTTCGTTGATGTCCAGCGAAATGTCCCTGAGAGCCAGAAAATCACCAAAAGCTTTCCAGAGGTCTTGGATACTCAGATAGAGATCACCGGGGGAGGTTTTCTTAAGCACTGGGAGCGGTCCTTGAGCTTTGCGCAGCGGCCACGACAAAGAATGGCCGAAGATTACGCCGCGCAGTTCACGAGTGTTGTAGGGGAAATGTTAACCAAAGGACGGAGGGGCGTTAAGCCCCTCCATCTTGAGTGGTTATTCTTTGGGTTCCGACTTGCCGTCGTAACGCTCTTGCCATTCCTTCAGGATGGCGGCGCGGTTATTGGCGGCGAACTCGAAATCATTTTCGATCATCGCGTCCAGCAGGCCGTCGGGGAAGTGCTCGACCGGTTTGGCGACACCGGGCATCGCGACGACCGCGTAGCCTACGTTATACATTTCGTTGGCTTCCTTGGTGACCGAGAAATCAACCAGCTTCTGTGCGGCTTCCAGTTTGTCGGTGCCCGCAACGATTGCGGTTGCTTCCATGTCCCAGCCAACACCTTCGCTTGGAACGATGATTTCCAGCGGTGCACCTGCGGCTTTGGACTTGGCGCCGCGGAACGCAAACGAGATGCCGATCGGAATCTCACCGGCGGCGGCAAGTTTGCACGGTTTCGAGCCCGAATGCGTGTAGCGCGCGATGTTTTCGTGCAGCGCGTCCATGTATTCCCAGCCGCCGTCTTCGCCGAACATTTGCAGCCAGCTCGAGACGTCAAGGAAACCGGTGCCCGAAGAGTTCGGGTTCGGCATGATGACATGGCCCTTGTACTGCGCGTCGGTCAGATCTTTCCAAGAGGTCGGCGGCGTCAGGCCCAGCTTTTCAGCTTCGACGGTGTTGTAGCAGACCGAGGCAACCCAGGCGTCCATGCCGACCCAGCTGGGCACATCGCCGCTGTCGACGAACTTCGCATCCAGCTTTTCCACGCCAACCGGCGCATAAGGCTCCAGCATGTCTTCCGATTTCAGCAGCAAAAGCGAGGTCGCCGCCAGGCCCCAAACCACGTCGGCTTGCGGGTTGTCACGCTCGGCCAGCAGCTTTGCGGTCACAATGCCGGTGGAATCACGGACCCAGTTGATTTTGATGTCTGGGTGAACGGCGTTGAACTGTTCAGCGTAACGAGCTAGGTCTTCGGCTTCAACGGCCGTGTAAACAGTCAGCTCGGTTTCGGCAGTGGCTGCGGTGGCCATCAGGGCACCGGCAACGACCGCGGCAAACTTGGAAGTGGTTTTTTTCATGTTTTCCTCTGTTGCGTTTTTTTATGACACTAACGCCATTCTCTCGCGGCGCTTCTCATATGAAGGACGTGTGACAGCAGTGTGACAGGTTTGTCAGTCAATAAAAATCGATTATACCTTCCAAACCATAGGTAAAACTTATGAGGTTCCGGGCGCGGTGAGAAGCGCCAATTTGGGACCTGGCCCATTTGGAGCATTCAGACAGGAAGTTTATGGAGTGACTCAATTCGCCACCTGATCGGGTTTTAGTGGTTAGCCGCCAGTTTTCCGGGACTTAAACCCGATTTTTGAATAAGGTTTCCTGATGAATATCGGTACGCCACAGCGGCGCGGCGTTCTGGCCGCAGGCAATTTCATCGTTGATCATGTCAATATCGTCGAGGCTTATCCCGAGCAGGACGAATTGGCGCTGGTGCTGAGCCAGTCGAATTCAAACGGCGGCGGTCCATACAATCTGCTGCATGCGCTGGCAGCTTTGGGGGCGCGGTTTCCGCTGCAGGCCAAGGGCATGATCGGAAACGATGCCGACGGCCAGTGGATACTCGATGACTGCAAGCAGCGTGGGATTTGCGCCAAGGGGCTTGGCCTGTCACCGGATACCGGGACCTCGTGGACCGATGTGATGTCCGTAAAATCCTCGGGGCGCAGAACCTTCTTTCACTATCCGGGGGCGAACGCAGAACTGAGTCTCGGCGACGTGGATTTTAGTGCCACGGACGCACGCGTGTTCTATCTGGGCTATCTGACCATGCTTGAGACGCTGGACAGGTTCGCCGCAGACGGGCGCACTCTGGCCAGCCATGTGCTTGAACGTGCAAGCGCAGCGGGCATGATTACGGCGGCGGATTTGGTCAGCAGACCGCACCCGGATTTCCGGACCATCGTTACAAGCTCAGCCCCGTGGTTGGATTATCTGTTTCTGAATGAACTTGAGGCAGGCTGGCTGTTGCAGCGGGAATTGAGTGCGGCGTCGCATGACCTGACTGCACTTTTGGAACCGGCGCGCGCGGTATTGGGTCTGGGGGTCCGCAATGCCGTCATTTTGCATTGCCAGCGCGGCGCTGTCTGTGTCGCCCGGGAATCATCGGCCATCCTTCAGCCCGCGCTCGATCTGCCGCAAAGCCGGATCAAATCCGGCCTTGGGGCGGGCGATGCATTTGCCGGGGGGTTCCTGTTTGGCCTGCATGAAGGCTGCGACACTGAAACATCACTGCTCTATGCTGTCAGCGCGGCGGCGTCCTGCATCATGTCCGAGACAGCAAGCAGTGGTATCCGTAGAGTCGAGGACTGCGTCGCGCTGAGCCGGGAATTCGGATTTGTAAGCGACGCATGAGCGCAGCTTGTGACTTCTGCTTCCATTGTCCAAAGCCGACACAGGCGAATTGTTGGCGAATTTGAGGCCCTACCAGGCCTAGTCTTTTCGAACAATCCGCATGATGCTCTCGACGTTAAAATCCAGACGTTCGTTCAAGGCTTGCTGATCCATCATGTCGCGCTGGAACAGGTAGGACCCGGTAAACCGATTGGTCAGATAGTAGAAACCGATGGCGGCTATGGTAATGTTTAACTGCGTTGCATCTATGCCTGTTCGAAACTCGCCGCTGTCCTCACCGCGTTTCAGAATATGTTCGACCATCGCGACCAGTCCACGGGTTGTGTCAGGCAGGCTGGACAGCGATTTAATGTGGCGGGCACGGTGCAGGTTCTCGCTGTTGACCAACGTAATGAACTCGGGGTTCTTCAGGTAGTATTTCCATGTGAACCGAACCAGGGATTCCAACGCCTCGGAAGGTGAAAGCGCCTCGAGGTTCAGCTTGCGCTCGGCGCTTCGGATATCGAGATAGGCGGCTTCCAGAACAGTGCGGAACAGGTCTTCTTTGCTGCCAAAATAGTGGTACAACATGCGCTTGTTCGCGTTGGCGCGTTCGGCGATTTCATCCACCCGCGCGCCGCCCAGCCCATGTTTCGCAAATTCCTTTTTGGCGGCCTGCAGGATGCGTGCCTTGGTGGCTTCGGCGTCTCTTTTCCTTTTGATCGTCGGCTTTTCGACCACGGCCACCTCCTTTTTACGCCGTTGTCCCGGCGCAGCATGTCTGGTCAGAGCATTTCGCACATAAGGCCGAGGTTCTTCAACTCTTCCCTGCCAGTGGCTGTTTCCGACCGCTCTTGCCCAAGTCTTAACGCTTGACACATCGTTTCGTAAAGAAGTAACTAGTTAGTGCATTAAGGGCGTGCAATGCCGCTGTGCGGGATCGTCGCCGGGGAGAGGCCGACGCGCGAGAGCCTTCGATCCCATGTGTTGGTGAAAAAGGGAGGACACTATGTCATTCATCAAGAAGTACATCGAACAGGAGACGATAACCCGCCGTAACCTACTGCTCGCATCCGCCTACGGGGTGGGCGGTGTCGCGGTTTCCAGCATGCTTGGTGGAATGGCACGCGCAGCGATCACGGACCCGACGGTTGCATGGTCCTATCGCAACCGGACGAACCCTTACTGGAACGAAATCGTTTCGGGTGGTGAGGCGTTTGTGGAAAGCTTAGGCAAGCCCAAGGATTTCTTGACCCACCTGATCAACGAGGGCTCGTCCGAAAAATCGCTGGCCGACGTCAAGGCGCTGCTGTCGAAAACCAATGGCGAACTGGCGCTGGCCATCGACACCAACGACGCGCCCAACGCGCGCCCGGTGGTGGAAAGCTGCGTTGAGGCGGGAGCCTATGTCTCGACCCTGTGGAACAAGACCGATGACCTGCATCCGTGGGAT
Organism: Ruegeria sp. F11; assembly: GCF_056533855.1. Lineage (NCBI taxonomy): Bacteria > Pseudomonadati > Pseudomonadota > Alphaproteobacteria > Rhodobacterales > Roseobacteraceae > Ruegeria > Ruegeria sp. F11. The sequence goes on from NZ_JBQFOW010000003.1 coordinate 45,969, forward strand.
TTCGGCGACAACTATGTCAGCCACATGAGCTGGTCCGACGAAGGCCCGGCTGAGCAAACCGCGCGCATCCTGCTGGACGCCATGGGCGGTTCGGGTGGCGTTGTGCATCTGGGCGGGATCGCCTCGAACAACCCGGCAATTGAGCGTCTGGCCGGTCTGAAGAACGCGCTGAACGACTATCCGAATGCCGAATTGCTGGCTGCAGAACCCGCCGACTGGGACACGCAAAAGGCCAACCAGGTCATGAGCGCCTTCCTCACCCGCTACGGCGACGACATCAAAGGCGTGCACTGTGCCAACGACACCATCGCCTATGGTGTGCTGGAAGCCCTGCGCGCAGAAGGCATCGAGGACATGCCAATCGTGTCCTATGACGGCAACCCGCAGGCGGTTGAACTGGTCGGCGAGGGCAAGATTCTGGCCACCGTCTTCACCAACCCACATTGGGGCGGTGGCATCACGGCGGCGCTGGCCTATTACGCGGCCACCGGTCACTTCAAGCCGTCGGATGAGCCCAATGAGCACCGCGAATTCTACGGCCCGACCATCATGGTCAAACCCGAAGACGCGCAGGCGTTCAAGGCCGAGTATCTGGACAGTGTCCCGACCTATGACTGGAAAGATTTCTGGTCCACGTCGAACGGCCAAATCCAGTACAAATAAAGTGAAGGCGGGCCAGTTGTCGCGACCGGCCCGCACACTCGGGCCTGCGCTATAAGCGACGCCGCCAATTCACTCAGTGGGAGGAAGCACGTGAGCAATGTGCTGACACGGGATGTGCTGATCAAATGGGCGCCCCTGATCGTCCTTTTGGTTCTGGTCCTGTTTTTCACAACGATGGAGCCCCGTTTCTTTTCGCTGCGCAATTTTGCACGGATCGGGATTTCGTCGGCACCGGCCCTGATGGTCGCGATTGGCGTGACCTTTATCATCATCATGGGGTCGATTGACCTGTCGATGGAAGGCACTGTGTCCGTCTGTGCGGTGGTGTTTGCTTTCGCGTTTATTGCTCTGGGTGGAACTTTGGCGTCCTGGGCCTGGCTGGCCATCCCGCTGGCGCTTTTGGTAGGGGCGGCCATCGGGTTGGTGAACGGGCTGGTCCACGTTTTGCTAAAAATCCCGTCCTTCATGGCCTCGCTGGCGATGGGGTTTGTGGGCACCGGCTTTGCCCTGCTGCTGACCGGCGGCGATCGGATCAGGGTTGAGGATGACCTGTTCCGCGCCCTTCTGACCGAACGCTGGTTCGGCTTTCCGATCATGTGCTACGTGGCGCTGCTGTTCCTGTTGATCGCCTGGTTCATCCAGTCGCGCACGACGCTGGGCCGCAACTTCTATGCCGTGGGCGGGGGCGAGGAACTGGCCCACGCCTCGGGTCTGAACGTCAATCGCGTGCGGATCATGGGCTTTGCGCTGGCGGGTATGTTCTATGCGGTCGGTGCGTTGCTGGCCGTGGGCCGTATTGGTATCGCCGAGACTGCGACGGGGTCGAATTTCATGTTCGTCTCGATCACTTCGGTCGTAGTTGGCGGTACCGCGCTGTGGGGCGGGATCGGTGGTGTTTGGAACACGCTGATCGGCGTGCTGATCGTCAACGTCATCAACAACGGCATGGTGGTGATCGGGTTGCCCGGCTACGTGCAGGACGGTGTTCTGGGCATTCTGGTCATCGCTGCGGTGGTTCTGTCGACCGACCGTAAATCCGTAACCTTCGTGAAATAGGGGCGGGCTGATGTATGAACTGATCAATGTCGACAAGAAATTCCCCGGCGTCCACGCGCTGAAATCCGTGGATTTCAAGATCGGACGGGGTGAGATAGTGGGCCTCGTCGGCGAAAACGGTGCCGGTAAATCCACCCTGATGAAGATCATCTATGGCGCTTATCAGCCCGATGGCGGCGATATCACCATCGACGGCACCAAGGTTCGGTTCCAGAACCCGCGTCAGGCGATGGATCACGGCATCGGCATGGTGTTTCAGGAACAATCTCTGATCACCAACCTGACCGTGATGGAGAACATCTTTCTTGGGTTCGAGCAGCAATTCGTCAGCTATGGCGTGATCAACTGGAAAGCCATGGCCGAGGCTGCGCGGAAGCAGCTGGCTAAGGTCAAACTGGATATCGACCCGGCCACCACGACTTCGAAACTGTCTTTTGCGCAGCGCCAACTGGTGGAACTGGCCAAGGTGCTGACGTTGGAGGAGCGGATCGACGGCGACCTGGTCATATTGCTGGACGAGCCGACCTCAGTATTGGCCAAGGAAGAGGTTGAACTGCTGTTCTCGCTTGTGCGCGAACTGACCAAACGCGCATCCTTTATCTTTGTCAGTCACCGTATGGACGAGGTACTGGATCTGTCCGACCGGATCTACGTGATGAAGGACGGCGAAGTCGTTGACGTCGTCGCCCATGACGAGGCAGACGTGGATGCGATCCAGCACAAGATGGTGGGTCGCGACGTTGACAAGGAATATTACCGCGAGCAAAAGCAGAAGCCTTTTCAGTCTGATGCTCAACCTCTGGTGGCTTTTGACGCGGTCTCGGCAGACGGTAAGTACGCGGACATCTCTTTCGATCTGCATCCCGGAGAGGTCCTCTGCCTTGTTGGCACCGAAGGTTCAGGCCGCGAGGCGGTCCTGCGTACGATCTTTGGTCTGGAAACGCCCTCTTCCGGCACGGTGAAGCTAAAGGGGCAAGCGGTTAGCAAGTTCAACGCGCAGACCGGTGTCAGCAGCGGCGTCGGCTACATTCCGCGCGAGCGCAAGGTCGAGGGCATCGTGGCGGGGATGAATGTTTATGAAAACATGACGCTTAGCCAGATGGGCAACTACGCCAATTCCGGCGTGCTGCGCATTGGCGAGGAAAAGTCGCTGGCAAACCAGTGGATCGATCGTTTGGCGATCAAGACACCCGATGTTTACAAAGATTGCGGTGGGCTGTCGGGCGGCAACCAACAAAAGGTGGTGCTGGCCAAGTGGCGCTCGGCCGGGTCGGATATCATCCTGCTGGATCACCCGACGCGGGGTCTGGATATCGGGGCCAAGGAAGACGTCTATGACATGGTGCGCGAGATGTCGGATGACGGTGTTGGCATCATTTTGGTGGCCGACACGCTAGAAGAGGCCATTGGCCTGAGCCACACGATCATCGTTCTGAAAGATGGTGTTGCGCAGAAACGTTTCGATTGCCGCCCGGGCGACAAGCCGTCGCTTTATGACCTTGTCCACCACATGATCTGAGGCCGGACCCATGAGTTTTGAACGCATCAAACCCCATCTGCCCTGGATCACGCTGCTGGCGCTTGTGCTGGCGGTCGGTCTGGCGGATGCGAACTTTCTGCGGCCCGCCAACCTGATCTCGATGATGGCCGACATCGTACCGCTGTTTATCATGGCGCTGGGAATGACCTTTGCCATCTATATCGGCGGCATTGATCTATCGGCGCAGTCGGTGGCGAATATGACCACCGTTGTGGCCACGATTGCCCTGCCGACATTCGGGATCGGAACCGCGCTGATCTGCATCCTGTCCGGAGCCGTGCTGGGCAGTATCTCGGGCTATGTGACGACGCGACTTTATGTGCCGTCCTTCATCTCGACGCTTGCGGTGGGCGGTATCGCCTTTTCGGCGGCGCAATACATGTCGGGGCAGCGGGCGCTGTTCATGGATGCCACGCTGCGGGATTCGACCTTCGGCTGGATGACCGGCTCGGTCGCCGGTTTGCCAGCCGAGTTGATCATTGCCGCGGTGCTGGTGCTGGGCGCGTGGTTTTTGCAATCGCGCACCACCTTTGGCCGCGCGCTCAAGGCGGTGGGCGCGGGGGAACCCGCTGCCGTTGCCTCGGGCCTGAATGTGAACCGGATCAAGATCATTGCCTTCGCCCTGTCCGGCGGGCTGGCGGCGATTGCGGGCCTGCTGTTCTCGGTGAAACTCTCCGGTGGTTCTCCCACACTGGCGAACGGGTTCCTGCTGCCTGCAATCGTCGCGGTTTTGGTCGGGGGCACGCCGCTAACCGGAGGGGTCGGAGGGGTGATCAACACGCTGATCGGCACGCTGATCGTCGCGGTGATCCGATCCTCGATGCTGTATTTCGAGGTTGATGCCACCCAGCAGCAGATGGTGTTCGGCCTGATCCTGATCGGAGCGATTGCGCTGACCATCGACCGGACCAAGCTGAGGGTTGTGAAATGACGCAGACCATGAAAGCCGCCGTTTTGGTCGAACCGGGCCGTTTTGAGGTGCAGGGCGTGCCCCGCCCCGAGCCCGGACGCGATGAGGTTCTGGTGCGTATTTCTCGCGTCGGTATTTGTGGCACAGATATGCATATCTTCAACGGTCACTATGCAGCCGAGAACCTGCCCCTCATACCGGGCCATGAGTTCACCGGCACCATCGCCGAGCTGGGCGAGGGTGTGACGGGTCTGACGGTCGGCGCACCGGTGGTGGTCGACATGAATATCGGCTGCGGTTCCTGCTATTGGTGCCGCCGCAACGAGATTCTGAACTGCCCAGAGATGCAGCAGATGGGGATCACCATGGACGGGGCTTTTGCCGAATATATCTCGGTTCCTGCCCGCCTTGTGATCCCGGCACCTGACGCGGTTTCGGCTGAGGTTCTGGCACTGACCGAGCCGCTAGCCTGCGTGGTGCGCTGCGCGCGCAAGGCCAAAATCACCTTCGGCCAGTCTGTCGTGGTTCTGGGCGCGGGGCCCATCGGCAACCTGCACGTGCAATTGCTGCGAACCATCGGGGCGGCCCCGATCATCGTGGCGGATTTGTCCGAGGACCGGGTACAGATGGCGCTGGAGGCTGGTGCGGACGTGGCTGTAACCGACCCGGCAGAACTGGAAGAAACGGTTCTGCACCACACCGACGGGCGCGGCGCCGATGTGGTGATCGAAAGCGTCGGGCTTCCTGCGCTTTATGAACAGGCCACCCGCCTGATCCGCAAAGGCGGGCATATCGCGGCCTTTGGCCTTACTGGTGCAGGCGAGACTCTGCCGGTCGACATTCTGCAAACCATCCTGCAAGAGAACTCGATCAAGGGCTCTGTCGCGGGGATGGGGCAGGATATGCACGACTCCCTGACCCTGCTGAGCCATGGCCGCATCAAGACCGAATTCTTTACACAGGCCACATACCCAATGGATCGTATTCAGGAGGCATTCGACAGTTTCCCGGATCGACCCGCCGACCTGAAAACCCAGATTGTTATGACGTAAACGCCAGAGAGGGAGGAGCTCAGCATGACCGTCGAAGTCTATACGTCCAAACCGGAAGGCATGATCCCCAACAGCCGGTTCCCGCTGCTGATCCATCGCGGGGCCATTCCGGGCGGTGGGGTTGATGCCGTCAAAGCCCGCTTCCGAGCAAATGGCTGGGGCAACAACTGGGAATACCCCGGTGTGTATGAGTACCCGCATTTCCACTCAACCTCGCACGAGTGTCTGGGCTGTGCATCAGGTTGGATGGAGTTCAACCTGTCTGTTGAAGGCTGGACTCGGGTCCGGATCGAGGCAGGCGATGTTATCGTCATGCCCGCAGGCGTCAGCCACGAGATGGTCGGTCGTTCCGAAGATATCATGATGTGCGGCGGCTACGCCGGGGGCCGGGACTGGGACAATATTCAAGAGGCGTATCTGACGCCTGAGATGTTTCAGGCCGCCGCCAAACGGATCATGATGCTGCCGATCCCTGACAAGGACCCCGCGACCGGTGATGTCCTGCATCAATGGCATGACGCGCCGTCTTCTGTGGATGGCGGTTGGAATGACTTCCGCGACGCGCTGGACGCATCCGCGTAGCCCACCCCCCTAATTCGGAGCCTTTTTCTGATGGACCAAAACAGCCAGATTCTGACACCCCCATCCGAGCCGCGTGCCTTCGGGTTCTTCATGGATGGCAACTGGGTGCCCGCCGGGGATCGCGACGTGTTCGAACGCTCTTCGCCCGGGCATGGCGTGCCGGTCACGCGAATTCCGCGCTGCACCGAGGATGATCTGAACGCCGTTGTCGCTTCGGCTCGCGCGGCGTTTGATGACCGGCGCTGGTGTGGCCTGTCCGGGGCCGACCGCGCGGCAGTGTTGCTGAAAGCGGCGGATCTGATCCGCCAGCGCACGGATGAGATCGCCTATTGGGAAACGCTGGAAAACGGTAAGCCTATCTTTCAGGCGCGGGCTGAGGTCGGCGGCTGTGTGGGTATGTTCGAGTTCGCCGCTGGTTTGGCGCGGGCGCTGCACGGGGATAGTTTCAACAACAGCGGTGACGGCGCGATGGGCATCGTCACGCGTGAACCGGTTGGTGTTGTCGGGCTGATCACCCCGTGGAACTTTCCGTTCCTGATTCTGTGCGAGCGGGTGCCATATATTCTCGCCTCGGGCTGTACCATCGTCTCGAAACCGTCCGAAGTGACAAGCGCCACAACGCTTCTGCTTGCGGAAATCCTGTCCGAGGCCGGGTTGCCCGACGGGGTCTTCAACGTGGTCACAGGATCGGGCAGCGTTATTGGCCAAAAACTGGCCGAGCATATGGATGTGGACATGCTGTCCTTCACCGGCTCGACCGCTGTGGGTCGGTCTGTGGTTGCAGCCGCTGGTCAGAGCAATTTCAAGAAGCTGGGGCTGGAATTGGGTGGCAAGAACCCTCAGATCGTGTTCGCGGATGCGGATCTGGAGGATGCTGCCGACGGCGTGGCCTTTGGCATCGCGTTCAACACAGGTCAGTGCTGCGTGTCGGGCGCGCGGCTGCTGGTGGAACGCTCGGTCGCGGACCGGTTTGCCGAAATGGTGGCCGAGAAATTGCGCAAAGTCCGCGTGGGCGATCCGCTCGATGAACGCACGCAGGCTGGCGCGATCACTACGGATGCGCAGAACCGCACCATTCTGTCCTACATCGCGAAGGGTCAGGAAGAGGGCGCGACCCTGCTGACTGGTGGCACCACGCCCGAAATCTCGGGCGGGCAGTATATTGATCCGGTCGTGTTCACGGGTGTGACCAACGACATGGCCATTGCGCGGGAAGAGATTTTTGGCCCCGTTCTGGTGGTGATCCCGTTCGATACGATTGACGAGGCGATCTCGATTGCCAACGATACTGAATACGGGTTGGCGGCCAGTGTCTGGACCAAGAATATCGACAAGGCGCTGACAATCTCGCGCCGGGTGCAGGCGGGTCGGTTCTGGGTGAACACGACGCTGGCCGGTGGCCCCGAACTGCCGATTGGCGGGTTCAAGGCCTCGGGCTGGGGGCGTGAGGCCGGGATGCACGGGGTCGAGGAATATACGCAGGTCAAGTCGATCCATGTTGAGATCGGCAAACGCGCGCATTGGGTGGAGTAATGGCGAAAAACGGATATGACTATGTGATCGTCGGCGGCGGATCGGCAGGTTGCGTTCTGGCCAATCGCCTGACCGAGGACAGCAGCGTTCGGGTGCTGATGCTGGAAGCGGGCGGCAAGGACAGCCACCCGCTGATTCACATGCCTGTGGGTTTCGCCAAAATGACCGCCGGGCCGCACACTTGGGGCTTTGACACGGTGCCCCAGACACATGCCAACAACCGCGAAATCCCCTATGCTCAGGGCCGGGTTCTGGGCGGCGGCAGCTCGATCAATGCCGAGGTGTTCACGCGCGGCAATCCTGTCGACTATGACCGCTGGGCCAATGAAGAAGGCTGCGATGGCTGGTCCTTCGAAGAAATCCGCAAATATTTCATCCGGTCTGAACGCAACGCAATCCTGTCCGGTGACTGGCACGGCACCGACGGCCCGCTGGGGGTGTCGAACCTTGAGCCGCAAGAGATGACCCGCGCCTTTGTACGCTCCTGTCAGGAGGCTGGGCTGCCCTACAATCCCGATTTCAACGGCCCCAAACAGGAAGGGGCCGGGGTCTATCAGACGACAACGTGGAATGCGAAACGCTGCTCGGCTGCGGTCGGGTATCTCAAACCGGTTCTGTCACGTCCGAACCTGACGGTTGAGACCGGGTGTCAGGTGCACCGGGTCGTGATCGAAGGTGGGCGAGCCACCGGTGTCGCTTATGACAAGGGTGGAGAGGTTCAGACCGTCACCGCGGATCAAGAGGTTCTCGTGACCTCGGGCGCGATCGGCACGCCCAAGCTGATGCTGCTGTCCGGAGTCGGACCCGCCGCGCATCTGCGTGAGCATGGGATCGAGGTAAAGCATGACTTGCCGGGCGTCGGTGAAAACCTGACCGACCATTTCGGCATCGACATCGTGGCGGAGTTGAACGGGCACCAAAGCCTCGACAAGTATAACAAACCGCATTGGGCCGCGTGGGCCGGGATTCAATACTACCTGTTTGGGTCGGGACCGGTCGCCTCGAACGTGGTCGAAGGCGGGGCGTTCTGGTACGCCGACCCCAATGCGCCAGTGCCTGACCTTCAGTTCCATTTCCTTGCCGGGGCAGGGGCCGAGGCCGGTGTGCCCAGCGTTCCCAAGGGCAGTTCGGGCATCACGCTGAACTCTTACACGCTGCGCCCCAAGGCGCGGGGCACCGTGCGGCTGCGGTCAAACCGGGTCGAGGACATGCCGCTGGTCGATCCGAATTTCCTCGGGCATCCGGATGATCTGAAAACCTCGGTCGAGGGGGTGAAGCACAGCGTTGAGATTTTCCGCCAGAGTAGCCTGCAGAAATACATCCGGCAAATCCGGTTTCCGGACGATAGCGTGAAAACCCAAGCGGACTATGAGGCTTATGCGCGCCAATACGGCCGGACCTCGTATCATCCGACCTGTACCTGTAAGATGGGTGTGGATGAGATGGCGGTGGTCGACCCTCAGATGCGGGTGCGGGGGATCGACGGTTTGCGGATTTGCGACAGTTCGGCAATGCCCAGTCTGATCGGGTCAAACACCAACGCGCCGACGATTATGATGGCCGAAAAAGCGTCCGATATGATCCGGGGCAATCACTGAGCACTCAAGCTCTCACGACTTGGGATTTTGCCCTAGTAAGGCGGCGCCACATCCGGCACCGCCCTCTTTGTTCAGTCCCACTTGGGGGCCCAGGGCACCAGATCCTCACCCACGATACGGAAGCCTGTATGGGTTTTGGCGTCGATCCGATCCATGTCGCTGCTGGACAGGGTGAAATCCATAACGTCGAAATTCGCGTCGATATTGGCGCGTTTGGTCGACATGGTGTTGATCGAAACGCCTTTCTGCAAAATCCAGCGCAGAACGACCTGACCCGCTGTTTTACCATAGGTCTTGCCGATCTCGTCGAAGATCGGGTGCTTGAAGACCTCTCCGCGTGCTACCGAGCAGTAGGAAGACAGGGGGATGCCAGTTTCCGTCGCCGCTGCCAGCAGCGTATCCTGATTCAGCAACGGATGGAATTCGACCTGATTTGTGATCAGCGGTGTGTCGATGATCTTGACCGCGTCGCGCATCATCTGGGCCGTATAGTTCGACACGCCGATATTCTTCGCCAGCCCCTTTGCGTGCGCCTGTTCCAACAGTTTCAGCGAAGGCGCAATATCCCCGCCAATCGGGGGCCAGTGCAGCAGCAGGACATCAACATAATCCAGCTGCAGCTTCTTCAGGCTTTCTTCGACCGAAGGGATGAACGCCTCTTCCGTGAAATTGTCGGGATGAACCTTGGTGGTTACGCAAATCTCATCCCGCGCAAATCCAAGCTCGGCCAAGGCGTCGCCAGTTTCTTTTTCGTTTTCATACATTTGCGCGGTGTCGAAAGACCGATAGCCCACGTCAGCCGCGATCATCATGGCGTCGCGCAAGTCACTTCCGGTCAGGGGAAATGTGCCGAAGGTACGCTGGTTGGTGTTCTGAAAATAGATGTTCATTATGATCCTCCCAAAGGACAAGCTTACAAGTAACTTACTGGTTACTTAATCTCGCGTCAATTCTGTGTTTGAGTAGAATTCTGTTGATTTCGATGGGCCTCCGAGGCATAAAGTTATAACCATTTAGTTACTTATGTGAGGATTGCATGGCCAGGCAAATGACGGCGCGCGAAGCAGCAAATCTTGTGCCTGACGGGGCGACTGTGGCGGTGAATTCGTCAAGCGGCCTGTGCTGTCCGGATGCGGTTCTCAAAGGTCTGGGTGAACGCTTTGACGACGAAGGCGCGCCACGCAATCTAACGACGATCCATCCTATCGCCGCTGGCGATATGTTCGGCACCAAAGGGGTGGATCATATCGCCAAGCCGGGGCTGCTGACCCGTATTATCGGGGGGTCGTACCCGTCCGGGCCCAGCAAGGCCGAGCCGCCGCTGGTCTGGCAGATGATCACGGCGGAACAGGTACGCGCGTATAACGTGCCGTCGGGCATTATCTTCGACATGCTGCGCGAAGCGGCTGCCAAGCGTCCGGGTGTTCTGACCAAGGTAGGGATGGACACATTCGTCGATCCCGAAATCGAAGGCTGTGCCATGAATGAAGCCGCGCGGGCTGAGCCCATCGTCAAGCGGATGGAGTTCGAAGGCGAAGATTGGCTCTACTTCAAATCCATGGCCCCAAACGTGGCCATCATCCGCGCGACCACGGCGGATGAGAAAGGCAACTTGAGCTTTGAACACGAAGGCGCCTATCTGGGCGCGATGGAAATGGCACTGGCCGCGCGCAACAATGGCGGTGTGGTGATCGCGCAGGCCAAACGCATTGCTGCCGCGGGCAGTATCCGTCCGCATGACGTGCATGTACCGGGGATTCTGGTTGACGCGATCGTCGAAGCCCCGGACCAGTTGCAGACCACGGCCACCGAATACGACCCGGCGATTTCAGGCGAACTGACCCGTCCGATCGAAAGTTTCCGCACGGCAGAATTCAACGTCGGCAAGGTAATCGCCCGTCGCGTGGCGCAAGAGTTGAAAGACGGTTGGGCTGTCAATATCGGCTTTGGCATCTCGGCCAACGTCCCCCGCATTCTGGTCGAGGAAGGCCTGCACGGCTCGGTCACGTGGATGATCGAACAGGGGGCCGTGGGCGGGGTTCCGTTGCTCGACTTCAAATTCGGCTGCTCGGCCAATGCCGAGGCGTTCGTGCCCTCGCCCCATCAGTTCTGCTATTTCCAAGCGGGTGGGTTCGACGCGTCGTTGCTGTCCTTCCTTGAGGTGGACAAAAACGGCTCGGTCAACGTCTCGCGCCTGTCCGCCATCCCGCACCGCACCGCCGGGGCTGGGGGGTTTGTCGATATCACTGCGCGGGCACGAAAGATCGTGTTTTCGGGCAATTTTAATGCCGGGGCCAAGATGGCGGTCGAAAACGGCCAACTCAAAATCCTGCAAGAGGGGAAGGTCGCTAAGTTTGTGGATGAGGTCGACCAGATTTCCTTCTCGGGCAAGCGCGCCAAGGCAACCGGGCAGGACGTGACCTATGTGACCGAGCGCTGCGTGATCAAACTGACCGATCAGGGGCTGATGGTCACGGAAATCGCGCCCTGCCTTGATCTGCAGCAGGACGTTCTGGATCAGGCGGCGACCCCGCTGTTTGTCTCGGATGAACTGAAAGTGATGGACGCGGCCCTGTTCGATCCGGCGCTGATGGGCTTGAACCTGCCTGCCGCGTGATGGACCATTTTCTGCTGGATATCACTGACGGCATCGCCCGTCTGACGGTCAACCGGCCCGAACGGCTGAACGCCCTGACCGAGCCGATGATGGAGGATCTGATGACCCTTTGTCGTCAGATCGAACATGCCGAGGATGCCCATGTGGTGATCCTGACCGGGGCTGGTAAGGCGTTCTGTGCCGGTGGCGATATTGATGCCTGGGCGGCGCGCTCTCCGGACGGGTTCGGGCGGCACTGGCTGCGCGACGGCCATCAGGCGTTGGACGCCTTGACGCGTTTGCGCCAGCCGGTGATCGCGGTTCTGAACGGCCATGTGCTGGGCGGCGGGCTGGAATTGGCAGCCTGCGCGGATTACCGCATTGCGGAATCGCATATCCGCATCGGGCAGCCGGAACCCGCGCTTGGTATTATTCCTGGCTGGTCCGGCACGCAACGCACCGTGCGCCGGTTCGGCTCGCAACTGGTACGCCGCATGGCGATTTTTGGTGAGCAGTTCTCGGCCGGTGACGCGCTCACGGTTGGGCTTGTGGATCAGGTTGCGGAACAAGGACATGGCGTTGCCGCAGCCGAAGAACTGGCCAATCGGATGCGCCATCGCGGGCCGGTTGCACTCGAATTGACAAAGATGCTGATCAACGCCGCCGAAGGCGAAGAGCGCGAGCGCGTGTTCGAGGCTCTGGCAGGCCGGGTGGCCGCGTCGCATAGCGAATTGCAGGTCGGTTTGGCTGCGTTCAAAGACCGCAAGAAAGCGGATTTCTGGTAATCACCTCGGGGAAGGACAAACGAAATGATACGTCATCTGGTGCATCTGCGCTTTGCAAGCGATGTCTCCGAGGCTGAAAAGTCGGCGCTTTACGCGGATCTGGAGGGATTGTCGGGCCATATCGACGGCATTCTCGATTTCCAGAGCCGCCGCAACGTGTCCGTTGAAACCGACCTTGTGCGCGATTTCAACGATATGTTCTGGTTCGACTTTCGCGACGCGGCGGTGCGGGACGCCTATCTGATCGATCCAACCCATCAGGAGATTGGCGGGCGGATCGTCGCCAAAACCGTCGGTGGCCCGGACGGCGTTTTTGTCTGCGATATTGAGGTCTGAACCTAGCAGCAGGTTCTGAACCGGTCGACGATGACGTCCAGAACCTCGTTCGGATCGCGCTTCCACCAGATTGCGGCTGAGAATACCTCAACCTCGCAAAGGCCGTCATAACCTGCGTTTTCCACGGTGGCGCGCAGGGCGTACAGGTCGGCGACGCCGTCGCCCATCATCCCCCGGTCCAAAAGAATGTCCGAGGTATCGGCCAGCCAGTCGCACAGGTGATAACCATAGATGCGCCCGTTGGCGCGGGTCGCTAAAGTCTCGGCCAGCGTCGTGTCCCACCAGACGTGATAGACATCAATCGCAACGCCCACGTTGTCGGTGCCCACTGCATCACAAACATTTAGCGCATCCGCAGCGGTCATCAGGCAGGTGCGATTGCCCGCGGTCGCGGGATTCAGCGGCTCCAGCGCCAGTTTCACTCCGCGCTCCGCCGCGTAAGGGGCAGCGCGGGCCACACGGTCGGCGAGGATTTTCTGGCTTTCCAGAACGCCCTTGGTGCCCGGTTCGGGGCCACCGGTCACGATGGTCAGAACCTCGGTTCCCAGCGCGGCGGTCTGGTCGATGGACAGGTGGAAATCGTCCATGATTTCCTGATCCGACGGCAGTGCCAGCGGGCCGGTCAGGAACGGTGTACGGCACAGGCCCACAACCTGCATCCCCGAAGCGCGGACGCGCTGGCCGATCTCGGCCTCACGCCCATCCAACTCGCGCCGCCAGAAGGTGATCCCGCCATAACCGCGCGCGGCGCAGGCGTCGATCACCTGCTCGGGCGACCAGCCCGCGCCGTGGCCGTCCAGATTATGGCCCAGCGTCGCTGTGTTCAGCGCAAGCGCGGAATGGTCGTTCGAGAAATCGCGCAAAGCTCAGACTCCGTAGAGTTTCAGCATATGCCCCATACGCTCAACCGCCAGATCGGGGTCGCGCAGCAGCCCGCATTCATCGGCCATTTTGAAGCAATCGGTGAAATAGGGCAGGGACCGCGTCGCCTGCGCGCCGTTCAGCATGATGAAATGGTCCTGAAATCCGTTCAGCCAGGCCAGAAACACGACCCCGGTTTTGTAATATTGAGTCGGCGCGCGGAAGATATGGCGGGCCAGCGGCACCGTCGGGTCCAGCGTATCGCGGAAAGTTTTGGCATCGCCGTCGCTCAGCTTACTGACCGCATAGGCCGCTGCCGGGGCAAGGGGGTCGAAGATCCCCAGCAGCGCGTGGGAATAGCCCTGTTCGTCGCCCTGGATCAGTTCGGGATAGTTGAAATCGTCGCCGGTATACATCCTGACGCCTTCGGGCAACCGGCGGCGCATGATGATTTCTTTCTCGGCATCGAGCAGCGAGATTTTGATCCCGTCCACCTTGTCCACATTTGCGGCAATGATCGCTAGTGCGGTTTCCAGCGCGTCGTCAAAGCTGTTGGCTCCCCAATATCCGGCAAGCTGCGGGTCGAACATCTCGCCCAGCCAGTGCAGGATGACGGGTTCATCGCAGGCGGCAAGCACGTCAGTGTAGACCGAGATGTAGTCATCCGGCCCGGTCGCCACTTTCGCCAGCGCGCGTGAGGCCATAAGGATGATCCGGCCCCCTAACTTCTGAATCGCCTCGACTTGCTCAAGATAGGCACGACGCACATCGTCCAGTGATTTCGCATCCGCGGGGTCCAGATGATCCGTGCCACAGCCATTGCCGACCAGAGCGTCCGGCAGCTCTTCCCGGGTGCGGCGGATCAGTTCCAGCGCACCGGTCCAATCCAACCCCATACCGCGTTGGGCAGTGTCCATCGCCTCGGCAATGCCCATGCCCATGCCCGCTAGATAGCGACGGAACTCCATGGTTTTGGCCCAGTCGATATGGGCCGGGCCGGTCGGGTCGTGATCGCCAAACGGGTCCGCCACCACGTGGGCGGCGGAATACAGAACCCGGGCCGAGTTCGGCGTCAGCTTCGACGGGGCAACCGGCGTGCCGGCCAGCGCGTAATCGTAGAGTTGTCCGGTGGTATCAGGTAGTCGGATTTTCATCGAAACACCTCAGAAACGGGGAACAAGCATTCCGGCATCCGCCGAGATGGCCTGGCCGGTTGTATAGGGAAGTTTGCCGCTGGCCAGCGATGCGATGATCCGGCCCATATCCTCGGGCTCGCCCACGCGGGGGAACAGGGTCAGACCATCTTTGGCGCGCTGGTCATACATCTCGATCAACGGGGCGGTCATGTCGGTTGCGATCAGGCCGGGTTGGACGTCATACACCGCGATGTTTTCCTGCCCCAACCGCACAGCAAAGGTTTTCGAGACCATCGCTGCCGCCGCTTTCGAGGCACAGTATTCGGCGCGGGGGGTGGCAACCGCCACCGCGTTCGAGGATGTCACGTTGACGATGCAGTGAAACAGTTCGGCATCACGGTCGCGGGCGATCAGCCGCTTGGCAAAAGCCTGTGACAGGAAGAACATCGCCTTGGTGTTCACGGCCATGCAACGGTCATAGCTGGCCTCGGTAACCTCAAGCAGATCACCGCGCTGCATCACGCCGACGCCTGCATTGTTCACCAGCGTTGTTAGCGGGCCAATCTCGGCCTCGATCGCGGCCAGTTGGTCGTCATGCTTACCGATCTCTGAAACGTCAAAACCCGCCGCAACCGCAGGTACGCCAAGGGCGCGGATGGTATCCAGCGCGCCCTGCAATTCATCGTCCATCTGCGGGCCGTTTACGGCAATGGCAAAGCCTTCGCGCGCCAGAGCCACGGCAGCCGCAAGGCCGATCCCACGGGAAGACCCGGTAACAAGCGCAGCTTGGCGGCTCATGCGGCAGCCCCTTTTGACAGAAGTTCTCGGGCGATGATCATACGCTGAATCTGGTTGGTGCCTTCATAAATTTGGGTGATTTTGGCGTCGCGGTACAGGCGCTCGACCTCGAACCCGCGAATATAGCCCGACCCGCCAAAAACTTGTACCGCGTCCGAGGATCGCTGCACCGCCATATCCCCGGCAAAGCACTTGGCCATCGAACAGGCCTTGGTGGCATCCTGCCCGGTGTCGATCTTATAGGCAGCAGAGTGAACCAGCAGACGGGCGGCCTCGACATCCTTGGCGATGTCAGCCAGCAGCCATTGGACGCCCTGAAAATCGGCAATGGGTTTGCTGAACTGCTTGCGCTGCTGAGCATAATCCGTCGCGGCCTCGAGACCCGCCTGACCGATGCCGACCGCGAGCGCGGCGATGCCGACGCGGCCTTTGTCCAGAACGCTCATCATCATGTGAAAGCCGCGCCCCTCGGTGCCCAGCAGGGCGTCGGCAGGCAGGCGTACATCGTCAAAGGACAACGGTCCGACCTGACTGGCGCGTTGGCCCATCTTGATCTCTTTGGGACCGCGCTTGACGCCGTTTGCGTGCAGATCGACCATGAAAATGGACATGCCGCGATGCCCGGCCTTGGGGTCGGTACGGGCCAAAACAAAACCCACATCCGCGACCGGCGCGTTGTGGATCCAGATCTTTCCGCCATTGAGAACCCATCCGTCGCCGTCCCGAACCGCCGTGGTGCGAATGCCCGAAACATCGGTGCCCGCCTCGGGTTCGGTGATGCAATAGGCCGGGCGCAGTTTGGCCGCCAGCAGATCACCCAGCCACTTGCCCTGCTGTTCCGGCGTGCCGTGGCGCACCAGCAGGGTTGTGACCAGTTCCAGCAATCCGCATTGATCTGCGATCGAGGCGTAACCGCGCGAGAGTTCCTCCATCACCAGGGCGTAGGTGACGGTGTCAAATCCCGGCCCGCCAAGCTCTTCCGGGACGCAGATGCCGAACAGGCCAAGCTCGGCCATTTGGTCATAGATTTCAGCGGGAAAGCGCGAGTCCCGATCCAGCTCTTCCGCCGCGGGGCGGATGACATCCTCGGCGAACTGACGGGTCATGTCACGAACCTGAATGTGGGTTTCCGTAAGGAACATCACTGCGCCTCTTGTTGTAACCAATCAGTTACTAATACGCGTCTCGGGGTTGGTCCGTCAAGTGGGTTGATCGGTTTCGGTATATGCTATAAATAACCAAATAGTTACTTAATGAACGCAAAATTTCGGCGATCCGGTTTGCATTTGGGAGGCTTGCATGAATCCGAACACACTGAACAAGTTTGGCCGGGTGGATCTAAACGTATCCGCCTTTGGCTTTGGCACCGCGCCGATTGGCAACATCTTTCGCGAGATTGACGAAGACACGTCCAACGCCATGATCCAGCACGCCTGGGATAAGGGCGTCCGGTATTTCGACACCGCCCCGATGTACGGCCACGGTCTGTCCGAGATGCGGACGGGGCACAGCCTGCGCTGGAAAGACCGCGATGACTTTATCCTGTCCTCCAAGGTGGGCCGCGTCCTGAAACCCGGACGTCGTCAGGACATCAACTTTGAGCCCTGGACCAATGCCGCGCCGTTCACCATGCATTTCGACTATAGCTATGACGGGATCATGCGCTCGTTCGAAGACAGCCTGCAGCGGATGGCTTTGGAGCATATGGATATCTGTTTCATCCACGACATCGACGTGTTTACCCGTGGCGATGAACAGCCCGAGGTGTTCAAACAGGCGATGGACGGGGCCTGGCAAGCGCTGGAAAGCCTGCGCGATCAGGGCGTTGTCAAAGCCATCGGCGTCGGCGTAAACGAGTGGGAAGTCTGCCACGCAGCGCTTGAACAGCGCGATTTTGACTGCTTCCTGCTGGCCGGTCGCTACACCCTGCTGGAGCAGGACGCGCTGGATAAGTTCCTGCCGCTTTGCGAAGAACGCGGCGCTGCGGTGGTTGTCGGTGGTGGCTTCAACTCGGGCATTCTGGCGACAGGGGCCAAGGAGGGGGCCAAGTACAACTACGCCCCGGCCCCTGCCGATATCATGGACAAGGTCCGTAAGATCGAGGCGGTTTGCGCCGAGTATGACGTACCCCTGCCAGCGGCAGCGCTGCAGTTTGTGGTCGCGCATCCGGCGGTGCCGACCTTCATGGCGGGGACTCGCACGGTTGAGCAACTTGATCAGAACCTGAACTGGTTCAGCCATGACATCCCAGCAGAGTTCTGGGCCGACCTGAAAGCCAAGGGTCTACTGCGCGAAGACGCACCAGTTCCGGGATGAACGCAGCCCCTCTGAGCGCAGGACTATATGGCTATCATGACCTGCAGGTCGGGGATGTGATGAAAACCGGGTCTGCCGAGATTTCGGCAGACCTGATCGCGGGCTTTGCCAACCTGACCGGGGACAAATATGCGCTGCATCTGGATGATCAGGTCGCAAAGCAGCTTGGATACAAAGCCCGCGTGGCACATGGGCTGCTGATCCTCTCGGTAGTCGACGGGTTGAAGTTTCAGTCCGAAGCGCGTCCGGATGGGCTTGCCTCGCTTGGCTGGAACTGGCGGTTCGAGCAGCCGGTTTTTGCCGGGGATACGATCCGGGCGGAATTGCATGTGGTGTCCAAACGCGAAACCTCGTCCGGTCGGCGCGGGATCATTTCCTTCCGGTTTGATGTCTTCAATCAGAAGGATCAGAGAGTCCAGCAGGGCACGAATGAGCTGATTTTCGATCTTTGACCAACGCGCCGCAACAGTTTGAGACTATGAGGATGAGATGTCTGTTTCCTTAACCAAACGTTTCATAACGCATGCCTCGGCCAATATCGCGGTTCAGGCGGCTTTAAGTCACGCCGCCGAAAACGGCTGGCAGGTTTCGGCTGTGGTCGTGGACCCCAGCGGTCACATGGTTGCCGCAGGGCGTATGGACGACACGCCCGCCGCAGTCTCGGACTTCGCCATGGACAAAGCCCGAACGGCCGTGTTGGGCAATACCACACGCGCCTTTGCCGAGCGGATGCTGTCAGAGCCTGCGTTGCAGCTTGGGTTGGCGAACCGCCCTAACCTGTGCGCCTGGGACGGTGGGGTGCCCATATTGGAAGATGGCACCCTGATCGGCGCGATTGGCGTGTCTGGCGCCGCTGGCCCCGACGATATCAAATGCGCCGAGGCCGGGCTTCGCGCCATTGGCCTCGGTGTGTGACACGCTTGATCACAGTCGTGCGCTGCGCGCGTAGCAGGGCGCTTCAAGGCTCTGAGCAATCGCCGGAAGCATGGGGTCGGCTGCCCGCTCAGATGTGTCGAGAGACCCGACCAGATGGGCAAATTCAGCCTTCATCTCGGCATTCAGGTGCATGTGCAGGGTCTTTAACTGGTCCAGAGTCCAGTCAAAGGACGCAATCGTTGCCGTGAGGCTGAATAACTTTGCCGACAGATCGTCGCGCGTGCGCTGATAGTCGGACAGATCGCCGAACCCCTGCGCCAAAGCGGCTTCTGCAAGGATATGCGCGTCCCGCAAGGCGTCGGTGATGCCATGGGCGGTCAGCGGATCTTTGAAGTATCCTGCATCTCCGACCAAGGCCCAACCTGCGCCCGCGCATTGCCGCATATGGCCCGCAGCGCCCGGAAACCGTCTGGGTTTGTCGGCGAAGGATCTTGGATCCAGTTGATCTGCCACATCACTATCCCACCGCCGTAATTGATCGCGCAACGCGGTGCAGATGTCCGCGCCGAAGCGTTTCTTGAAGTCCTCGGGCCGGCAGGCGGCGAACAGGCAATGCTGACCATCGGTCGTGGGGATCAGGCCCGCCGCAACACTATGGTCGTGGAACCAGCGGTATCCGGCATTTGGAAGGCCCCTGACATAGGCGTAAGCGCAGGCCGAGCGGTTGTTGGACCGGGCCATATCCCGCGCGCCCACCAGCTTTGCGAGGGTCGAATTCCGACCATCTGCGCCGATCACCAGATCGGTGATGACCTGATAGGTTTTGCCATCGCGGTCCATAAGAACCGCCCCGGTCACCCGGTTGTCGTTGCCACGGATAACATCGCAGCAGACGGTTCCGGTCCGGAACTCAACACCGGCCTTTTGCGCGGCATCGCCCAGGGTCTTGTCCAGCAGCCAGCGGCGGGGCGCAAACAGCCCCTCATATCCGATGTCGGGTCTGACCGGGATATCGACGACCTCGTCGCCATAGACGAATTGTGTCGTGGTCACTGCCGGGGTTGAGGCCTTGATCCGGTCCAGCACCCCCCAATGCGCCAGCAGGTGAACCGCCGGGCGCATCAGCGCATGGGTCGACAGCGTGTCTCCGATCTCGGCTTCGCGATCCACCAGCAGGACGCGCGCGCCGCCGCGTGCCAACAGCATGGCGGTTGAGGCCCCGGCCACGCGGGCACCGATTACAATTGCGTCAAATCTCTGCGGTTGCATAACAGGCTCCTTTCAGGCGGCCAAAGGTTGGTTGAGTTGACAGGTGATCTGACGGGCCAGCGCCTTTGCGTCGCGCGCCGCGCCGTCGATATGTACTGACCGGCTGGTGCGCAGGAACGGCAGGCCCATCACATACAGGCCGGGTTCGACAATCCCACCGTGGTGTTGGATACGGCCTTTGGGGTCGAAGACGGGCATCTGGACAAAGCGATGATCGGGATTGAACCCGGTCGCCCAGATCACGGTGTCGAATTCGGACAGATCGATGCTGAGACGCGGATCGGAGGGGATTGAAATCGGTGCAAAGCGCTCAGCCGGTGCAACAAGATCGTCGAACCCGTGGTCACTGACCCAGTGATCCACCCGGTCCAGCAACCGGTTCATTTTCAGATCGGCGGAGGACACCGCATTGAACAAGCCGCCCGAAAACAGCGCGTTGCCGTCTCGGATATCCATCATCCGACCGACCAGTTCGACGCCCCGCGCCTGCAGAATGTCCAGGTCCAGATCGGCGCGTTCAGGCGTTCCGATCAACGGCAGCGAGGGCGTCCGGCGCACCCGGTCCAGATCGTCGACCTTGGTGAAGGGCTCATCAAACACGCGGGCCAGATGCATCCACTGCAGAATGTCGGCCCCGCGATAGCTGCGCGGCAAACGCCCGTGGCTGCCAACGGCCAGAGTGACTTTGCGACCCGACCACGCCAGTTCCTGCGCGATCTGCAGGCCAGAGGCCGAGGCCCCAACCACCAGCACACCTCCCGCGCGTAACTCCAATGGACTGCGGTAGGAGATCGGTGAGAACTGTTCGATGCGATGAGGCAGGGCATCGGCAAAACCGGGAACCTTGGGCCGCGCGCAGGCACCGGATGCGATGACAACGGATTGGCAGCGGATCGGCCCCCGGGGTGTCTCGGCAAGGTACCCGTCGCCCAACCGCGTCAGGGCGCTCACAGTCGTATTGGGCAGCAAGGGCGGGGCGTTGCGTGACACCCATTTGGCGATTTCACTGGCAAAGGTCTTGGCGGTGGCAAACTCGTCAGGATCGCCGGGGCCGAGCCTCTGACCCGGCAGCGTGTTCATCCAGTTGGGTGTCAGCAGGCGCAGCGAATCCCAGCGGCGGCTGTGCCAGCTTTCACCAGCGCGCCCGGCGTCCAGAACAAGGTGGTCAATCGAGCGTTTGCTCAGTTCAAAACTCATGGCAAGGCCGCACTGGCCCGCCCCGATGATCAGGGTGGTTGTCGAAAGCATCTTGGGCCTCATGGGCAAAGGGTTTGAAATGGAGGACCCCGAAGCGCGGGGTCCGAAGATTTACAAGGGAAAACGACCGCCGCGATGGGCCAGGGTCGAGGCTGCCTCGCGCATCTCGCGATACTGGTTCTGGCCGATATCGGTCAGCATCCGGTCACACAGCACGTTTGCGGGTCTGTGGGCCATGCGCGGGCGAGAGACTGTGTTGATGACTGCGGCAAGGCCAGCGGCGATTGCTGAAAAAGCGGCGATCGTAAACATAATGAAATTCCTTTTTGCGGCATTGATTGGGGTGCTGTCAGGTGACAGACACCCGCACGTTTCCGGGGTTGGTGATGATGTCAAAAACGGCCGAGCGTTTCTGGCTTTGCGCCACGACGGCGGCGATTTCGTCCGGCGTGGCGTCGGCGTCAATATCGAAGGCTACGCGGATATTCTTGAAGCCGTTGCGCACATCAGGGTCGATCCCGAGGATGCCGTGCAGGCTCATGTCGCCCTCGACCTTTGCCATCACCGAGCGCAACTGGATGCCCCGATTCTGCGCGACCGAGGCCACTCCGGCACACAGGCAGCTTGCCAGCGCGGACAGGACGATCTCGACCGGAGTTGCGCCGCGATCTTCGGCGGCGAAACAGGCCGGATGGTCGGCGTCAAAGGTGAATGTCTCGGCATGTTCATGCTCTTCGCCAAGGCCAAAGAACCCTTTGACGGTTGATCGGCTGTGCACCCCGTTCATCCATTCGCATTCCGCGCGCCACGTGAATTCGGCGGCTGCGGGCATGTCGGTCAGCGCTTCGCGGGCCCCCATCAGGGCTTCGACATTCACGCCGTTGTCTACGGGTGTCATTTGCTGTGTCATGTTCATATTACTCTCCAATCTGGATTGGGCTTCATCGCCCGTGCTCAAAGGCTTACCGGCCCTGTGGTGGCGAAGCTTGAGGAGGATCTTGGGGTTTCTTGGGGATTTCTTGGGGAAGCGCGGAAAAAGCGCCCTCAGATGACAAATCCAGCCCACGCCGCTAGGCTTGCGGCATGAATTACAGTTTTGGTGAGTTCACCCTCGATACCGCTGGGTTAGAGTTGCGCGCAGATGGCGCGCCGGTTTCCGTCGAACCCAAGGTGCTGGAAATCCTGATTTATCTGGTCGAAAACCGCGACCGCGTGGTCACGCGGGATGAGCTTATCGACACGATCTGGGAAGGGCGGTTCATCTCGGACGCAGCCGTTTCTTCGGCAATTTACGCCGTGCGCAATGCCGTGGGCGACAGCGGTACAAAGCAGAACATGGTCAAGACGATCCATGGCCGAGGCTTTCGCTTTGTCGCATCCACCGTCGAAAGCGGTGCGAGGCCCGCTGCGGAAACGGACGAGAAGCCCGAGCAAGACATCTATTTTTGTCATAGCAAGGACGGGACGCTCATTGCCTATTCCATCGCCGGAGAAGGTCCGCCGCTGATCAAGACCTCGCACTGGTTGACCCATGTGGAACTGGACTGGAACAGCCCGGTCTGGAGGCATGTTCATCGGCATTTCGCCCAGACCCATCAGCTTATCCGCTACGACCCGCGTGGCAACGGGCTGAGCGAATGGGATGTTGAAGATTTCTCGCTGGAGCGTCAGGTCGAGGATCTGGAAGCGGTCGCCAATGCCGTTGGCCTCGACCGGTTTCCGATCCTGGGGATTTCGCAGGCGGCAGCGGTGAGCGTCGCCTATTGCGTCAAGAATCCGGATCGCGTTTCACGGATGGCATTTTACGCGGGCTATGCCTGCGGGTGGCGGCATCACGGTACAGAAAAGCGGATAAAAGCGACCGAGGCTTCGATTGCCCTGATCGAGAGCATCTGGGGCGGCTCGGGCGCCGTGCAGCAGATGTTCAGCAGCACGCTCATGCCCGATGCGCCGCCGGAATACCTGAAATGGTTCAGCGAGTTGCAGGCGCAGTCGTCGAACGGGCGCAACGCGGCAAAACTCATTGCTGCAATCGGGGAGGTCGATGTACGCGGCATTCTGGGTCAGGTCTCGGTTCCCACTCTGGTTCTGCACGCGCGTGAGGATACCGCCATAAGTTTCCGGCAGGGACAGGCGCTCGCTGCGGGCATTCCAGGGGCCAGATTTGTTCCGCTGGAAACCTCCAACCACATTCTGCCCGAGACAGACCCCGCGTGGCATCGCTGCAGCCGTTTGATTGCCGAGTTTCTTCTGGAGGACAGCTAGGGCGCGCTTTGCGCGCGAATGGCTTCGACCAGCGGGGACAGGTGCGTCTCAATCTCTTTGCCGACGACCGCCCGGATTTCTGTGTCGGACAGATCGGGTCTGATCCTGAAAGCCGAGGTCACCGCCGATTGCGCCATCCCCAAGTCTTTGCAGACCACCGCGGTTGCGGCCAGAACGACGCGCGGGATGTGATTGCGATGGTCCGCATCGCAGGCCTTGGTGGCCTCGGCCCGCGCTTTTTCCATGTCACCGCTCAGCAGGGCTGCCGTTGCAAGTGCTGCACCCCAGACCGCGCGGCGCGGGTCCATTGGGCTGACGCGGATGCCGTCTTCGAGTTCGCGCACCGCTTCGGGGAAGTTCCCGGCCAGCAGATGCGCGGCCCCAAGCGCCGTTCGCGCCTGTGCGTTGTCCGGGTTCAAATCAAGCGCCGTTCGCAGAATTGGCAGTGCCCGGTCGCGGTCTCCGATATCGGCAAGTGCGCAACCGGTCATGCCCAGAATGGTCGAGTCCATCCCGTCCATATCCAGCGCGGTATCGACCAGAGCGTTCACGCGGTCAAATAGCGCTTCCCGCTCTGACAGAATCCCGACGCGATGCCCGATGCCCAGAACCAGGGCCAGATAGGCATGCGCCAGCGCCAGATCAGGCTGCAACCCGATGGCGCGTTCCAGCAACTGCCGGGCATCCTCGAAGGACGCGCGGTTCCATCCTTTCAGGGACAGAACGCCGATGGCTTCGAGTGTCAGAGCAGGCGCGGACCCTTCGGCGGTTGCGGTGCTGAGGTCCTTCATCATCGCCCGCACCAGTTGGGGTTCCAGCACTGGCAGCACCGCGTTCAGCAACCCTTCGCTGATATCCTCACCGCGCGCCTGTTCGATCCGCCGGGCCCAGAGGTGATGGCCGCTGGCCACGTCAATCAACTGGAAATTCGCCCGAACCCCGGCGGGGGTTTCCTGCAGGCTGCCCTCAAGCATGTACCAGACGCCAAACCGGTCGCGGACGGTGGAAAGGTCGATCGGGCTGTCCTTCATCGCAAAGCTGGCGGCGCGGGAGATGATCGAAAGAAACGGCACGCGGGTCAGCACGGTCGTCAGCATCTCGACCAACCCGTCGGCAACCCCCTGCAGGTCCGGAGAGTCGCCGAAAACCTGCATCGGCAGAATGACCAGCGAGGGAAGGTCCGAGACCTTCGCAGACACGGGGTGCGAAACGGCGGGCGTGTGGTCTTCGACCCGACCGACAAACCGAAACCCGCGCCCATGCACCGTTTTGATCAGAGCCTGGGTTTTCCCGTCATCCCCAACGGCCCGCCGCGCGCTTTTCAAACAGGTAGACACGGCGGCGTCCGACACAGCGCGTCCGTCCCAGAGCTTTTCGATAATCTCGTCCCGGTCGATGACCCGGTCACGGCTTTCAATCAACAAACACACCAGTTCAAGCGCACGCGGTTCGACATGCACGGGCTGTCCGGACTGGCGAAGCTCGAACTGGTCAACATCAAGCTCAAAATCGTCGAAACGATACATTCGTATCTCCGTCACGGTGATCCCGACCGTTTAACATAACGTCAGCCCGGCGTGGGAACGTGGCTTCGGGGAAGGCTAGTCAATCCGTAGGGGTGACTCAAGTCAGCCCCGCCGATCATCCCTGTCGGCCCGCGTAGAAATCCGTCAGGTAGTCCGCCAGCGCCTTATACATTTCGTGTACGTCTTCGAGGCCCGGAACCTCGAACTGGTCGATCCGCTCCAGGAAGGGGCAATTCACCACACTTATCGCGCGGCCTTCGTGGTCCAGCACGGGGTAGGCCAGGTTCGTGACCCCGACGGCGGTGGCCGAGGGCATTCGTTCGTACCCCCATTCGCGAATGCGCGCTACGTGTTCCTTGAACTCGACAGGGTCCAGTTCCGGCTCGCCCTGTGCCAGCCGGTGCTTTTCAAGCAGTTCCTCAAGATCGGCGTCGCTGCGAAAAGCTGCCAGAACGCGGCCGGTTCCGGTGTTGCCCAGACCGATCACCGTGCCAACCCGCAGGGCAAGCCCCCAGTTGCCGGGCGAGGCGACCGAGGCAACCACAACGATGTCCCCGTTGCTTTCCATGCCCATGTGACAGGATTGCCATGCCTTTCGGGTGACAGCGCGCATCTTTGACGCCGAAAGCTCGAGCAAGCGTTCGATAGGGGGGTGGCGCTGCGAGATCGCGAACATCTTCAGGGTCAGCGAATACAGATCATCCTCGGACGAGCGCATGACATAACCGCGCCGGACCAGCGTGGTCAGCATACGGTAAATCTCGCTTTGGGAGCGATCCAGCGCGCGCGCGATATCGCCCTGCGCCAGCCCGTCGGCGTGCTGCGACAGAAGCTCGATTATGTCCAGACCCTTTTCCAGCGCGGGGGCGCGGTACTTCTCGGTGGTTGCCGTCAATCTATCCTCCCAAACCGTTTGCATCCGGTTTCCTGAAATCGTGGCTCAAGATGCCAGGTAAAGTCAATGTTGATTTAATAGTAAATAAATGTTTTAAATACAAATGCAGACGGTCCGGGAGAATCGTCAAAAATGCAGCCAGGGAGAAGAGACTTATGAAATCATCCAAAATAATCAGTGGTTTGCTTGCCAGCGGCGCGATGGTGGCTGCAGGGGCCGCGAGCGCCGAATCGGATTGGGGATCGTTCCCTGACGTCGTCGTCGAAGCCAAACTGATCGGCGGACAGCAGTATGAAGGCCTTTATGGTCGCATCGCTGAGTGGGAAGAAGCCACTGGGGCGAAGGTCGATATCATCTCGAAGAAAAGCCACTTTGAGATCGACAAGGAAATCAAATCAGACATGGCCGCAGGCACGACCTCGTGGTGTGTTGGCTCGAACCACTCGTCCTTTGCGCCGCAGTATGAAGGTCTATACGTTGACCTAAACGGTCTGGTTCCGGCAGAGACGGTTGCTGAATTCGTGCCGGGCAACATTGGTGCTTCGACCGTGAACGGCGAGCTTCTGATGCTGCCGCGCGCGCAGTTTGACGTCTCGGTCCTGTACTACCTCAAGTCGAACTATGAAGACGCCGAAAAGGCCGCTCAGTTCAAAGAGAAATATGGGTATGATCTGGCCGTTCCCGAAACATGGGAGCAGGTGAAGGATCAGGCGATCTTCTTTGCAGATCCGCCGAACTTCTATGGCACACAATATGCAGGCAAGGACGAGGCCATCGTTGGCCGGTTCTACGAGATGGTTGTGGCCGAGGGCGGCAACTATCTGGACGAAAACAAGAAACCCATCTTCAACTCGGACGCGGGCCAGCGCGCATTGCAGTGGTTTGTTGACCTTTACGAAGCCCAAGCGGTTCCGGCGGGCACCACGTCTTATGTCTGGGACGATCTGGGTCAGGGCTTTGCCAGCGGCACCGTCGCGCTGAACCTGGACTGGCCGGGCTGGGCCGGGTTCTTCAACGATCCTGAATCCTCCAAAGCCGCCGGCAATGTTGGCGTGGCAATCCAGCCGATGGGCTCGGTTACACGCACTGGCTGGTCGGGGCATCATGGTTTCTCGGTCACCAATGACTGCGAAAACAAGGATGCCGCCGTCTCACTGGTGAAGTTCCTGACCAGCGAAGACAGCCAACTGGCCGAATCCTCGGGCGGTTCGCTGCCGACCCGCAGCGCCGTGTGGGAGGCTAACGTCAAAGCCGCCCAAGAGGGTGACGACCCGTTCCGCGCCGAAGCTCTGGCCGCCTTCGCCGCCGGTGCCGAATACGCGTTCGCGGTTCCGCCGATCCCGGAATGGGGTGAGACCACCAATATCGTCTTCCCCGAACTGCAAGCTGCTATCGTCGGTGACAAATCCGTCGAGGACGCGCTGAATGACGCCGCCGAGGCGGTGGACGAGCTGATGCGCGAATCCGGCTACTACTAAGGGCTCCTCCGGCCCGTGCGGGGGCGGCGACGCCCCTGCACACTTACACTCAACCCAAGGAAAGACGTTATGCGCCGCCGCTTACCGGAGTGGTTTGTCCTTCTGTTGCCTGCGTTCATCATCATGGCAGCCGTTGTTCTGATCCCGCTCCTCTTCTCGCTGTATTCCAGCTTTACGCCGTACAAGCTGACGCGCCCGTCGTCGCTGTGGCGCTGGATTGGCACGGCGAACTACGAAAAGATCCTTGGAGATTGGAAATTCTGGTCCGCCTTTGGTCGAACCGTCCTGTTCCTGACCATCGCACTGAACGTGGAACTGTTGCTGGGTCTGGGCATTGCGCTGATGATGAACAAGGTGACATGGGGTCAGCGCACATTGCGCACGATCCTGATGTTCCCGATGATGTTCTCGCCCATTCTGGTGGGCTTTCAGTTCAAGTTCATCTTCAACGACAATATCGGACTGGTGAACAACGTGCTGCAATCGCTGGGCATTACCGACGCGGCGCTGCCGTGGCTGGTGGATGGCAAGCTGGCGATGTTCTCGATCATCTTCGCCGAGGTCTGGATGAGCACCTCTGTCTTCGCGATCCTGATCCTCGCGGGTCTCTTCGCCATGCCGCGTGACCCGCTTGAGGCCGCCAAGGTCGATGGCTGCACCGCATGGCAGACCTTCCGCCACATCACGCTGCCCTTCCTGATGCCCTTCATCTATATCGCCATGACCATCCGCTCGCTGGACGTGGCCCGGGCCTATGACATCGTGCAGATCATGACCGGTGGCGGCCCCGCGCGGCGGACCGAGCTGCTTTGGACGCTGATGAGCCGCACCGGCTATGTGGACGCCCGCATGGGGCTGGCCAACGCGATGGGCTATGTCTCGATCCTGCTGTCGATTGCCTTCACCATCTACTTCTTCCGCAAACTCAGCGCCGCACGCGCCGAGCTGGGCATGGGGGGCTAAGCGTATGGATCGCAATCAATCCTACCGCAACCAGCGCCGCCTGCTGAAGGGACTGCACCTGATTGGTCTGTTCCTGGTGATGTCGGTCATCTGCATTCCGGGCCTGTGGATCGTACTGAACTCGTTCCGCCCGACGGTCGAGATCATGGCCAAACCTCCGGTCTGGACCCCGACCTTCACGCTGGACCATTACCGCGCCATGTTCGGTGGAGCGGGCGAGGGCGGCGTGCCTGTGTTCCAGTACTTCCGTAACTCGCTGATCGTTTCGGTCACGTCGACCGCGATTGCCATCCTGATCGGGATGGGCGGCGGCTATGCCTTTGCGCGCTATCGCTTCAAGTTCAAGAACGGCTATTTCGTGGGACTGATGCTGTTCCGCGCCGTGCCCGGTGTGGCCCTGTCGCTGCCGCTGTTCATCGTCTTTGCCCGCGCGGGCCTGATCGACACTCATTTCGGCCTGATCCTTGTCTACGTGGCGATGAACGTGCCCTTTACCATCTGGCTGACCGATGGCTTCTTCCGCCAGATCCCCAAGGAACTGCACGAGGCGGCGGAAATCGACGGCTGCACACGCTGGCAAGCCTTCTGGCGGGTCGAGTTTCCGGTGGCGCGCTCGGGCGTGGCCTCGGCGGCGATCTTCGCCTTCCTGACCTCGTGGAACGAATTTGCGCTGGCCTCGCAGCTGACCCGCTCGGTTGGGTCCAAGACGATGCCTGTGGGACTGCTGGATTTCACCGCTGAATTCACCATCAACTGGGGCGGTATGTGCGCGTTGGCCGTGCTGATGATCCTGCCCGCCCTGATCCTGACTTTTATCGTGCAGAAGCACCTGATCGCCGGCCTAACCTTTGGCGGCGTGAAAGGATAATGGAATGACCGAAGTTACCCTCAACAACGTCGTCAAACGCTATGGCAAGCAACAGGCCGTCCATGGCATCAATCTGGACATCCAGGACGGAGAGTTCCTGGTGCTGGTCGGCCCCTCGGGCTGCGGCAAGTCCACCACGCTGCGCATGATCGCCGGGCTAGAGGACATTTCCGACGGCGAGATTTCCATTGGCAGCCGGGTGGTCAACGACTTGCCCCCGCGTGAACGCAATATCTCGATGGTGTTTCAGAACTATGCGTTGTACCCGCATATGACGGTGCGCGAAAATCTGGGCTTCACGCTGCAGATCGCCAAACGCCCCGAGGCCGAGATCACCAAGGCCGTGACCGAAGCCGCCGCGATCCTTGGGCTGGATGAGTTGATGGACCGTAAACCGGCGGAACTTTCCGGTGGTCAGCGTCAGCGCGTCGCCATGGGCCGCGCCATTGTGCGGCACCCGGACGTGTTCCTGTTTGACGAGCCGCTGTCGAACCTCGACGCCAAGCTGCGCACGCAGATGCGGGTCGAGATAAAGAAGCTCCACCAACGCGTCGGCAACACCATCGTCTACGTGACCCACGATCAGGTCGAGGCGATGACACTGGCCGACCGTATCGTGCTGATGCGCGACGGTCATATCGTTCAGGTCGGTACCCCGCTTGAGCTGTTCAACACGCCGGTCAATACCTTTGCGGCGACCTTTATCGGCTCCCCTCCGATGAACCTTGTGGATGGGGTTGTCACCGATGCGGGCACCATCGTTCTGAAAGACTCGGTCACGGTGCCCGTCCCGGCCTCGGCGCGCGATCATGTGCGGGCCGGACAGGCGGTACAGTTCGGCTTCCGGGCCGACAACCTGATGCCTGTGGGCCATGCGGTTGAGGAACGCGGCGAACTGGTCGATCTGGAACTGCCGGTTGCGCTGGAAGAACCCTTGGGCACCGAGACCCTGCTGTTCGCCGATCTGGCAGGCGTCGAGGTACAGGCCAAGATGTTCAACCCGCGCCCCGTGCATCCGGGTGAAACGCTGCCGTTCCACCTTGTCCTCGACAAATGCCACGTTTTCGACGCGGGCACCGGCGAGGCGCTGAGAGGGTAAGCAACCGTGGCCACCATCACCCATATCGAACTGCGCATGATCGACCTGATCCCCAAGGTCAAACGGGTCGATGCGATTCAGTCCTTTGTCAGTCAGGAAACGCCCATCGTGACCGTGACCGACAGCGACGGGGCGCAGGGTACGGGCTATTGCTATACCATCGGCACCGGTGGGCCGTCGGTGATGGCGCTGCTTGAGAAAACGCTGGCGCCCGCGCTGATCGGGCGCGATGCGGATCGGATTGAAGGCATCTGGCGCGATTTGCTGTTCCTGACCCATGCGACGGCGGTGGGGGCGATTACGTCGCTGGCACTGGCTGCGATTGATACCGCGCTTTGGGATCTGCGCTGCCGCAAACAGGGGCTGCCGCTGTGGAAAGCCGCAGGTGGCACGCGCGACCGCATCCCGCTTTATTCGACCGAGGGCGGCTGGCTGCATCTGGAGACTCAGGCCCTGGTCGATGACGCGCTGGCGATGCAGGCGCAGGGGTTCCGCGGCTCGAAGATCAAGATCGGCCGCGAGCATCTGAGCGAGGATGCCGCCCGTCTGGCCGCCGTGCGCGAGGCCGTTGGGCCGGGTTATGAAATCCTGACCGATGGCAATCAGGGCTTTACCCTGTCCGAGGCGATTCGCCGGGCGCAGGTCTTGGAAGACTATAGTATAGGCTGGTTCGAGGAACCTCTGCCCGCCGATGACGTCGCAGGCCATGCCGAGCTGTCGAGCCGGACCTCGGTGCCGATTGCCGTCGGCGAAAGCATGTATTCGCTGAGCCAGTTCAAGGACTACCTGCAAGCGGGCGCGGCCAGCATTGTGCAGGTGGACGTGGCGCGGATCGGGGGCATTACCCCGTGGCTGAAAGTGGCGCATCTGGCCGAGGCGTATAACGTCATGGTCTGTCCGCATTTCCTGATGGAACTGCATCTGCCGCTGGTCTGCGCGGTGCCCAATGCGAAATGGCTGGAATACATCCCGCAGCTTGACAGCGTGACCACGGGCGCGATGCGCATCGAGGATGGGTTTGCCATTCCGTCAGACGCGCCCGGTCTGGGTATCACGTGGGACTGGCAAGCGATCGAAGCCCAGTCCTCGGCGATCACAATCGGCGAGGGCGCATGATGAAACGTATGGGTATGGTGATCGGGGTAAAGCCCGAAAAACTGGACGAATACAAACGCCTGCATGCTGCCGTCTGGCCGGACGTGCTGGCGCAGATCGCCAACAGCAACATTCACAACTACACGATTTTCCTACGTGAGCCCGAGAACCTGTTGTTCGGCTATTGGGAATATCACGGCACCGATTTCGAAGGGGACATGGCCCGCATGGCACAAGACCCCAGAACGCAGGAATGGTGGAGTTTCACCGATCCTTGCCAAAACCCGCTGCCCAGCCGCGCCGAAGGCGAGAAATGGGCCCACATGATTGAAGTATTCCACACGGATTGAGGACGACATGACCAAAGCACAGGGCCGTCTGGCCGGAAAAAAAGCACTCGTGACCGCAGCCGGTCAGGGCATTGGACGCGCCAGTGTCGAGAAATATGTGGCCGAAGGCGCGCAGGTGATCGCCTGTGACATCAACGACGCCTCACTTGCAGAACTGGCCGAGCTCGAAGGCGTCACCGCGCTGAAACTGGATGTCACAGACGCGGACGTCGTCACGCAGGCTGTCGCAGGGGCAGGAACGCTGGATGTGCTGTTCAACTGCGCTGGATTTGTCGGAGCGGGCTCGATCCTTGAGTGCGATGATGACCAGTGGGATTTCAGTTTCGATCTGAACGTCAAAGCGATGTACCGGCTGGCCAAGCTGGTGCTGCCCGGCATGCTGGAAAACGGCGGCGGCTCGATCATCAACATGTCCTCGGTCGCCTCGTCGATGAAAGGCGTGCCGAACCGCTTCTCGTACTGCGCATCCAAGGCTGCCGTGATCGGCCTGACCAAATCCATCGCCGCCGACTTCATCACGCAGGGCGTCCGCTGCAACGCGATCTGCCCCGGCACCGTCGACAGCCCAAGCCTGCACGACCGCCTGCGCGCCACCGGCGACTATGAGCAGGCCATGAAAGACTTCATCGCGCGCCAGCCCATGGGCCGCATCGGCCATGCCGACGAGATTGCCGCTTTGGCCGTCTATCTGGCCAGCGACGAGACCGCATTTACCACCGGACAGACCTTCGCCATCGACGGCGGCTGGACCGTTTGATCAGGGAGATTAAGATATGAAACTGCTGCGTTACGGCCCGATGGGCCAGGAAAAACCCGGACTTCTGGATGATGATGGCGCAATCCGCGATCTGTCGGGTGTCGTTGGTGATATCGCCGGCGAGGCTTTGTCAGATGCCGGGCTGGACGCCTTGCGTGCGCTGGATGTGAGCACTCTACCCGTTGTCGAAGGCACCCCGCGCATCGGTGCTTGTGTCGGTCAGGTCGGCAAGTTCATCTGTATCGGTCTGAACTATGCCGACCACGCCGCCGAATCCGGCATGGCGCTGCCCGAGGAGCCGGTGATCTTCTTCAAGGCGACCTCGGCCATCATGGGCCCCGATGACACCGTCGATATCCCCCGCAACTCGGTCAAGACCGACTGGGAGGTCGAACTGGGCGTGGTGATCGGCAGGCACACCAAATATGTCTCGGTCGAGGATGCGCTGGACCACGTCGCGGGCTATTGCGTGATCAATGATCTGTCCGAGCGCGACTTTCAGCTGCACCGCTCGGGCCAGTGGGTCAAAGGCAAGTCCGCCGACACGTTCGGCCCCATCGGCCCCTGGCTGGTGACGCGGGATGAGGTATCGGACCCGCAGAATCTGCCGATGTATCTCGAGGTTAATGGCCACCGCTATCAGGACGGTTCGACCAAGACGATGCATTTTGACGTGGCGACCGTGATCTCGCACCTGTCGCAGTTCATGTCGCTGCAGCCGGGGGATGTGATCTCGACCGGAACGCCCCCGGGTGTGGGTCTGGGCCAGAAGCCCGAGGTATATCTGAAACCCGGCGACGTGATGGAATTGGGCATTGAAGGGCTGGGCGTACAGCGCCAGAAAGTCGAGGCCAGCAAATGACCCGTATCACAGGTATTCGTACCGAAGACTTGCGCTTTCCAACCTCGGATAGTCTGGACGGGTCGGACGCGATGAACCCCGATCCGGATTATTCGGCGGCCTACGTTGTTCTGGAAACCGATGGCGCGCATGAGGGCCACGGACTGACTTTTACCATTGGGCGCGGCAACGAGATATGCGTGGCCGCCATCGAGGCTCTGGGTGCGCTGGTCACAGGGTTAGAGTTGGACTGGATCACTGAAGATATGGGTCGGTTCTGGCGTCATATCACCGGTGATAGCCAGCTGCGCTGGATTGGCCCCGACAAAGGCGCGATCCATCTGGCAACCGGCGCGGTCGTGAACGCCGCCTGGGATCTGTGGGCCAAAGAAGCGGGTAAGCCCGTCTGGCAAC
Source organism: Ruegeria sp. F11 (assembly GCF_056533855.1). Lineage (NCBI taxonomy): Bacteria > Pseudomonadati > Pseudomonadota > Alphaproteobacteria > Rhodobacterales > Roseobacteraceae > Ruegeria > Ruegeria sp. F11. The sequence goes on from NZ_JBQFOW010000003.1 coordinate 79,624, forward strand.
TGGTTGGTGAGATGAGCCCCGAAGAGATCGTGCGCCTGATCGATTTCCGTTACCTGACCGATGCGATCACGCCGGATGAAGCGCTGGCACTGCTGCGCGCGGCTGAGCCCGGCAAACAGGAACGTGTGGCGAAGCTGAAGGCCGAGGGCTACCCGTGTTACACCACCTCGGCGGGCTGGCTTGGCTATTCCGACGACAAGCTGCGCCGCCTGTGCCGCGAGGCAAAGGATGCGGGCTTTACCCACACCAAGTTCAAGGTGGGCCGCGATCTGGACGACGACATCCGCCGCCTGACCATTGCGCGTGAAGTGCTGGGCGAAGACATGAACATCATGATCGACGCCAATCAGGTGTGGGAAGTTGATCAGGCCGTGGATTGGGTCAAGGCCCTGTCCTTTGCGCGGCCCTTCTTCATCGAAGAACCCACCAGCCCCGACGACGTGTTTGGCCACAAGGCGATCCGCGAGGGGGTTGCTCCTGTCAAGGTGGCCACCGGCGAGATGTGCCAGAACCGCATCATTTTCAAGCAGTTCATCAAGGAAGGCGCGATCGACATCGTTCAGATCGACAGCTGCCGGATGGGCGGGTTGAACGAGGTGCTGGCTGTCATGTTGATGGCTGCAAAGTACGATCTGCCGGTCTGGCCCCATGCGGGCGGCGTGGGCCTGTGCGAATACGTTCAGCATATGTCGATGATCGACTACGTCGCGATCTCGGGCGAGAAGGACAGCAAGCGGATCGAGTTCGTCGACCATCTGCACGAACATTTCCTTGACCCCTGCATCGTGCAGAACGGAGCCTACATGGCCCCGAACAAGCCGGGTTTTTCAATCGAGATGAAACCCAACAGCATCAGAGATTTCCGGTTCCTGCCCAAGCTGGCAGCGGAATAAACCCAGCCGCCTGACCATAAGGGCAACAACAGTCGGGCGGCTTTCAACCCAACCTTGGAGGAAAGACAAAATGTACAACTTTGGTAAAACGGCCTTTGGAGCGGCCTGTATTGTTGCGCTCAGCGCGACGGCTGGTCTGGCACAGGAAGTGCTGCGCTTCGGTCACGTCTACGAGGCTTCGACCCCCTATCACGCGGCTGCTGTGAAAGCCGCAGAGCTGCTCGAGGAAAAGACCGACGGCCGCTACAAGATGGAGGTTTTCCCGGCCTCGCAACTGGGCAAAGAGGCCGCGCTGAACGAAGCGCTGTCGCTTGGTACCGTTGACGCGATCTATACCGGCGTGGCGTTCCTGGGTCAGTCCTATGGCCCGATCAGCATCTCGGACTATCCGTTCACCATGCGGTCGTATGACCACTGGAAAGCCTATGTGAACTCGGACCTGTTCGATGAGATGGCCGATGAATACAAGAACATCTCGGGCAACACGATTGCGACCATGACCTATTATGGCGCGCGTCACGTGACCTCGAACAAGCCGATCCTTGCGCCGGGTGATATGGAAGGTCTGAAGATCCGCACGCCGAACGCGCCTGCCTATCAGATGTTCCCCGAAGCAACTGGTGCGAACCCCACACCGATGGCCTTTGCCGAAGTGTACCTGGCCCTGCAGCAAGGTGTTGTGGACGCTCAGGAAAACCCGCTGCCGACCATCCAGTTCAAGAAGTTCTATGAAGTACAGTCGAACATCAACCTGACCGGTCACATCACCAACTCGCTGGCTGTTGTGGTCTCGCCCGTGACACTGGGCAAGATGGGTGACGACGGTCAGGCGCTGCTGGATGCGCTGGCCGAGGCCGCATCGGCCACGTCGGACGAAATCGTGCAGTCCGAGTCTGAACTGGCCGACTGGTTCCGTGAGCAGGGCGTGACCGTGAACGAAGTGGACCGTGCGCCGTTCATGGAAGCTGTTGCACCCCTGCTGATCAGCGACACCGTTCCGTGGGACGCTGAGACCTTCGAGCGCCTTCAGGCGATCCAGGAATAATTCGCAATACCGGACCCGGCTGTGTTCCGGGTCCGGCCTTTACGCACGAGGTATGTCCTGATGTCCGATGCCCCGCCCGAAATAGACTTTGACGCTCTTGCTGCCGAAGATGATGCGCATTTTCAGAATTACCGCATCACCGTGGCGGACTATGGCTTGCTTGCACTGTTCGGCCTGCTGTTCGGAGTGGTCTTCCTGCAGTTTTTTTCCCGCTATGTTCTAAACGATTCAATCGCCTGGACCGAAGAGGCGGCGCGGTATCTGCTGATCCTGCTGGGCTTTGCCGGAGCGATCCGGTGTCAGGCTGTCGGCAGCCATATCGTTCTGGAGTTTGTCGATAAATATTACGGTCGGTTGCTGAGCTGGGTGCATATCTTTGCACTGGTCGCGACATTCATCCTGTTCGCCGTCATTATCTGGTCGGCCTGGGAGTTGATCCAGCGCACCTCGTTCCAGCAAATGGTCTCATTGCCATTCCCGAAATACTACCTGCACACCGCAGTCATGATACTGGCGGTCGGAAATCTGGGGGTTGTGACCTACCAGATCGTCGCGCGGGTGAAGCAGCTTAAAGAAGGCGTCAACAAATGGGCCTGATCATTCTTTTCGTATCCCTGTTCGGCCTGATGCTGATGCGCGTGCCAATCGCGTTTTCACTGGCGCTGTCGTCCTTTGCTTACATCCTCTATTCCGGGCTGCCGCCGGTGCTGTTGATGCACAACATGGTCAACGGCATGGACAGCTTTCCGCTGCTGGCGATACCTTTCTTCATTCTGGCCGGAGCGCTGATGAATTCCGCTGGAATCACGGCGCGCATCTTCGGCTTTGCCCGCGCCATCGTCGGCTGGATGCATGGCGGTCTGGGCCATGTGAATGTGGGTGCAAGCATCATTTTCGCGGGTATGTCCGGTGCTGCCGTTGCAGATGCGGGCGGGCTTGGGGCCATCGAAATCAAAGCCATGCGTGAAGCAGGCTATGACGATGACTTCAGCGTCGGCGTCACGGCGGCCTCGTCGACCATTGGGCCGATCATCCCGCCCTCACTGCCGCTGGTGATCTTTGGCGTCATGGCCTCGGTCTCAATCGGCAAACTGTTCGTAGCGGGCATTGTGCCGGGTCTTCTGATGGCTCTATCGCTGTCGATCATGATCTGGTGGATGTCCCGCACGCGTAACTACCCGCGCGACGTGAGTTTCAGCCCCTCGGTCATCGCGACGCGGTTCAAAGCAGCCTTCCTGCCGCTGATGACACCGGTCATCATCGTGGGCGGCATCGTCTCGGGTGCCTTCACCCCGACCGAGGCCGCCATCGGGGCCGCCGCCTACGCGCTTATCTTGGGGACAGTGGTCTATCGCACTCTGACGGTTCGGAAGCTGGCGGTGATCTCGCTGGAAACCATCGAGACAACGGCGGCGATCATGATGATTGTGGGCGCGGCCTCGGTCTTTGCCTGGATTCTGACGGCCAATCAGGTTGCTGCGCATTTCGCCGAATTCGTGCTGTCCTTCACCGACAGCAAGGCGGTGGTGCTGCTGTTGATCATGGCTGTGGTCCTGATCGTCGGTCTGTTCATGGAGACCATCGCCGCGATTTCGATCCTGGTTCCGGTGCTGATGCCGGTGGCCGCGCAGTTTGGCATCGACCCGGTGCATCTGGGCATCATCGTCATCCTGAACCTGATGTTGGGCCTGCTGACCCCGCCCGTCGGCATGGTGCTGTTCGTGCTGTCGCGCGTCTCGAAAGTGCCGTTCGAACAATGCGTCCGCGCCACGCTGCCGTTTCTGGTGCCGCTGCTGGGCGTTTTGCTGCTGCTGACCTTTGTGCCCTCGCTGGTAACGTGGCTGCCCAATCTGCTTTATGGGTCCTAAGACCGAGACCGTTTGCTGGAGACACCAATGAAAACCAATAAAATCGGCAATACCGACTTGCACGTGACCGAACTGTCTTTCGGCTGCGCCAGTATCGGCAACCTTTACCGTGAAGCGTCAGACGAAGATGTGCAAAACGTTTTGGCGACCGCCTGGGACGCTGGAATCCGTTATTTCGACACCGCCCCCCATTACGGTCGCGGCCTGTCGGAACAGCGGTTGGGGCAATTCCTGTCAAGCAAACCCCGGTCGGATTATGTGATCTCGACCAAGGTGGGCCGCGTTCTGTCCCCGGGCCATCCGATGGCCGAGGCTGACGGGTTCATCAACCCGCTGCCCAACGCGGTAAGGTATGACTATTCGGGCGACGGAATCGAAGCCTCGTTGGAAGCCAGTCTTGAGCGGTTGCAGACCACCCATGCCGATATTGTTTTTGTGCACGACATCGGTACCTACACGCACGGGGCGGGCAACGATCCTCATATGGAGGCGTTTCTGGCCTCTGGCTATGAGCGGCTGGTCAGGCTGAAAGAGCAGGGACGCATCCGCGCCTTCGGGTTGGGCGTGAACGAGAATGAGGTCTGTCTGGACGTCATGCGCCATGGGCCGATTGATGTCATTCTTCTGGCCGGTCGGTTAACCCTTCTGGACCGTTCAGCAGAGGAAGAGCTGACCGCACAATGCCGGGCGCAGGGCACCAGCCTTGTTCTGGGGGGCGTGCTGAATTCGGGTATCCTTGCCACGGGTCCGGTCGAAGGGGCCACCTATGACTACCAGCCCGCATCGCCGGAGATTCTGGAACGTGTAAGGACCCTGCAGGACAAGGCCGAGACCCTTGGAATGCCCCTGGCCACAGCTGCCTTGCAATTCGCCAAGACGCATGGATTAACATCCTCGGTACTGATCGGAACCTCCAAGGCGTCGAGCCTGACGCGAAATGTCGAGGCGTTGGCCGAAACGGTTCCTGACGAATTTCATTCTGTTTTCGCCTAACGGCCCGCGTCCTGCCCACGCGCGGCGGGGGCAGGGCGTGTTCAGAACCCACAATTGACGAAAATCTGCACAGGGAAATCCGCTGGCAAGAGCTGAACCCCTTGACCGCTGCACGGCGTCGTTCTTCATTGAAACAGAGCAGGCCAGAACCACCGGCTGTCCTGAGAAAACGATGCAAGCAGGGAGATGCCCGCCGTTGTGACACGCCCGATGGGCCAATCCCAACGGTGCGGGAAAGAATTGAATGTCCGATATAGCGCTCTGGCTTGAGAAACACGGGCTGTCCAAATATGCCGGGGCCTTTGCTGAACACGAAATCGAGCTTGGTGATCTAACCGAACTGACCGACGAAGACCTTGTCACCATCGGGCTGCCGCTCGGGCCCCGGCGGCGTTTCATGAAGGCGGTTCGCGCCAGCGTCGATGGGGATAGCCGCCCACAAAACACCGCTCTGGGGCCGTCGATTGTGGCCGAGCGGCGGCAACTGACCGTTATGTTCATCGACCTGGTGGGGTCGACCGAGCTGTCCCAGCGGGTCGATCCGGAAGACCTGGCCGAGGTCCTTCGGTTGTTCAAGGAAAGCTGCGCGGCCTCGGTCGCGGCTTTCGATGGTCATATCGCCAGTTACTATGGCGACGGGATCATGGTGTTTTTCGGCTTCCCGCACGCCCATGAAGACGATCCGGAACGCGCTGTTCGTGCGGGGTTGCGGATCATCAAGGAAATCCCTGAAATCCGTACACACGCCAAGCTGAACGTCAGGATCGGGATCGCGACCGGGCTGGTTGTTGTCGGCGATTTGCGCGGCGAAAAGATGTTTGAGGATGGCACCGCGATGGGCGAGACGCCCAATCTGGCCGCCCGTCTGCAAGCCATGGCCGACCCCGGCACACTGATTGTCGCCCCCACCACGCATCAACTGGCCGGGAACGCCTTTGAATACGTTCTGCGCGGTGCGTTCAAGCTGAAGGGTTTCGCCAAGGAAGTCGAAGCCTGGCAAGTGACTGGGACGCGGGAAAAGATCAGCCGGTTCATGGCCACAGATAGTGTTTCGCTTGGCCCGCTGGTCGGTCGTGTGACCGAGTACGAGGCCCTGCATGACAGGTGGAAGCTGGCCGCTGGCGGTCAGGGACAGGTTGTGCTGGTGTCGGGCGAGGCGGGGATTGGCAAATCCCGCCTGGTCGAAGAACTGAGCCGGAACATAGGTGGGGCCTCGCATGCCCAAATTCGGTATCAGTGCTCACCTTACCACTATGCGAGCGCCTTTTATCCGGCCATTCGCCAGCTTGAAACGGCTGCAGACCTGCGTGCGGATGACGCAAACGATGTGAAGCTGAAGAAGATCTCCTCGGTTCTGGCAGATAGGACCAGCGAGACCTTAAAACTAGCGGCATTGCTTCTGTCGGTTCCTTTCGAAGGTCAACTGGGGCCTTTGGACCTGACGCCGCAGCAGGTCATGGATCAGACGCTGGCACTGCTGATCGACACTCTGGTTTCCAAGGCCAAGGAAACTCCTGTACTGCTGTTGTTCGAAGACGCGCATTGGGTTGATCCGACCACGAAACTGCTGCTGGACCGGATCGTGGATCAGATCAGGGACCTTCCAGTGCTTGTGGTGATGACCTTCAGGCCCGAGTTTGATCCGGGCTGGGCCTTGCAGTCGAACCTGACGAAGGTTGCATTGCGGCAACTGGATTTCCGGCAGGTCAAAAGCATCGTGAACGAGGTCGCCAAATCCAATGCGATATCGGACGAGATGTATGAGTTGATTGCTGCCCGGTCCGATGGCGTGCCGCTTTATGTCGAAGAGGTCACAAAAGACCTGGTTGAATCCGGGGTTCTAGCCGATGCGTCTGATGCGTATGCGATGGGCGGCGTGTCCCCGGCCAGTTCGGTGCCCAGCACATTGCACGATGCGCTGATGGCACGCCTTGACCGTCTGAGTTCAGCCAAGGAGGTCGCCCAGGTTGGGGCGGTCATTGGGCCGCAGTTTTCCTATCCGCTGATCGCCAAAGTGTCCCGCTTTGGGGAAAAGGCCCTGCGCGCTGGTCTGGAACTTTTGGTCGACGCGGGTATCGTTACGATTTCCGAAACCGACGATCTGGAAACCTTCAGCTACCGTCATGCTCTAATTCGGGACACGGCCTACAACAGCCTTCTGAAAAGCGAACGCCGGGTTCTGCACGCGCGCGTCGCGCAGACACTTAACCAAAAATCCACCCATATCGGCGATGCCAGCCCCGAGATTCTGGCACACCACTACACGCTCGCCGGAATGGCGTCCGAGGCAATCGATTGCCGGTACCTCGCCGGTCAGCGCGCGGTCAAACGGTCGGCCAATATCGAGGCGAACACGCAGCTCGGTCTGGCAATCGAACAACTCAGCCAGCAGGGCCGCAGCCCCGAGCGGGATCGGAGGGAGATTGAGATACAGGTTCTGCGCGCAGGCGTCTTGCGCTCAACGGCGGGAATCGCTGCGGATGAAACCGGGTCGGTTTATTCGCGCATCCGCGACTTGTGCGAGCGGGTCGAAGAAACCGAACATCTTTTCCCGATTCTGAATGGCCTGTATTCCTTCCATCTGGTCCGGGCCGAGTATGACTTGGCGCGTACGGTCGCAGGGCAATTGCTGGACCTTGCCGAAACGACCGGCGAGACACAGCATCGGATGGTGGCGCATCGGGCGATGGGGGCGGTTCTGTTCCATATCGGGGAACTGGACCCGGCCTATGAACATCTGCAAGAAGCGCTGGACCTCTACAACCCGGACCGTGACGGGCATCTGGCGTTTATCTACGGGTCGGACCATGCAGCCATCACATCATGTTTCCTGAGTCTGGCCGTCTGGATGCGCGGTGATCCGGACAAAGCGCTTGAGATCCAAGAGCGGGCGGTTGAAGGCGCACGAGCGCTTTCGCATGCCCATAGCATCGCTCAATCGCTCACTTACTTGTGCATGCTGCACCTTGTGCGCCGCGAGCCGGAGAAAGTGGTTGAGGTCGTGGACCAGCTTGAGGACCTGTCTGCCGAGCATTCCTTTACTTTCATGTCGCTGACGGCGACCCTGTGGAGAAGCTGGGTGGAGGCCTATCTTGCCCCCGGGCCCGAAACGATCCGCGCACTGCACAACGCGGCCAAAGCGTGGTGGGCGAGCGGTGCGGGGAATTACAAGCCTTTCTTCCTGACCCTGATTGCCGAACTAACGCTGAAAACGGGGGATCGGGACGGGGCGTTGACCCTTCTGGCAGACGCCCGCAAGTACCAAACGCTGACAATTGAAGGGTGGGCCCAGGCTGAGACGGACCGAGTCCAAGCCCTCGCAAGCTCCAAGGGCGAGCCCGCCGAAGCTGAGTTCCGCGCGGCTCTGGACACAGCGCGACAGCAACACGCACATATGTTCGAGCTTCGAACGGCTGTGGACTATGTCAGACAGTGCCGGAAATTCGGGCAAATACCCTCTGCCATCTCTGATCTGGAAGATGTTCTTTCGACGATCACCGGCGGAGAGACCTCACCGGACGTAAGAGAAGCCCGCGATCTGCTTTGTGCGCGCAAGCCCGTCTGAAGGCTCTGCACTTACCCTCTGGACAGCACAAAAACATCGGCGCTAGAGAAAGCTATGTCTCAGACGCAGCACTACACCTTCATCCTTGTCGAAGAGTTCTCGCATATTGCGTTCTCCTGCGCGGTCGAGCCGTTGCGGATTGCCAATCTGCTAAGTCAGCAGGAGCTGTATAAATGGACGCTGCTGTCCGAAAATGGTGAAACGGCGATTTCGTCCAATGAAACCAAGACGCTGGTGGACGGAGGGCTCGGGGCCATCCCGAAATGCGACCGTCTGTTCGTTTTGTCCGGCATCCATATGCGTGCCCACGCAAGCCGCCCCCTGCTGGCGGCGCTGCGCCGCGAAAGGGCGCGCGGCACGCGGATCGGGGCCTTATGCTCGGGGGCCTGGCTTTTGGCTGAAGCGGGGTTTCTCGAAGATCAGAAAGCAGCAATTCACTGGGAGTATCATGACAGTTTCATGGAGACCTTCCCCGAGGTGAATCTGGTGCGAAACGTGTTTGTTTCGGATGAAAAGCACATCACGGCTTCGGGCGGAACGGCCACTGCGGATCTGATGCTGCACCTGATCGGGCAGGATCACGGCGATACGCTGGCGCTCGATGTTGCGGATCAGATGGTTTACAACGCGGTGCGAGCCGCAACGGCGAAACAGCGGGTCTCGTTGCAATCGCGAAGCGGGATGCGCAACAAGCATTTGGCGGCGGCGATCCAGGTCATGCGAGAGCATATAGACGAACCGATCCCGCCATCCTCAATCGCCGCCCAGCTCGGAATCTCGACCCGCCAGCTAGAGCGGTTGTTCGGTAAATACCTGAACTCCTCGCCCAAAAAATACTACATGGAAATGCGGCTGGAGCGCGCTCAGAAACTGCTGCTTCAAACCGAAGACTCCGTCACGGATATTGCCATGGCCTGCGGGTTCGACAACCCCGGCCATTTTTCGAAAGTGTTCAAGGCAAGTTTTGGCGTGTCTCCGCACGCGCAACGAAACAAGATCGGTTGATCTGGCGAACCGGCGTTTAACGGCCCATTTCGATGTGTCGCTTATTTCAACAAAACATCGCATAATGAGAGGCACGCGATGGTCATAGCGCGCATTTTCATGGAAAATCAGGAGAATTCCGATGACCGCTGAAATCCCCACCCGTTCGCGTGCCGGAGGGCGCTCTGCCCGCCGTGCCCTGCGCACCGCCCCGAAATTCGACATGTTGCCCGGCCTGACGCGCAACCTTCCGCTTTGTGAGGTCATGGATGGCAGTCAGGTCGAGATGATCGACAGTGCCGCGATGGACATTCTTGAAAACGTCGGCGTTCAGTTCCGTGATCCGATTGCATTGGAGGATTGGAAAAGGGCAGGGGCCAAGGTGGACGGAGAACTGGTCTATCTGGAACGCAACATGGTGCGTGAACTGATCAAGACCATTCCGGCGCAGTTCACCTATCACGCGCGCAATCCCAACAATAATGTCAAGCTGGGCGGCAAACATTCGGTGTTCGTGCCGATGACCGGCGCGCCCTTTCTGCGCGATCTGGACGATGTGCGCCGGAACCCCACGCTGGACGATCTGGCGATGTTCCACAAGCTCAGCCACATGATGCCCGCGCTGCACAGCTCGGCCCATCATATCGTTGAACCTTACGATCACCCGATCAGTCAGCGTCACCTGCGCATCACTTATTCGTCGATGAAATACTCGGACAAGATGTTCATGGGCATGACCACCTCGCCCAAGAACGCCGAAGATGTGATGGATATGTGCGCCATCCTGTTCGGCGATGACTTCATCGACAACAACCCTGTCACGACCGGTAACTGCAACGGCAACAGCCCGCTGGTCTGGGATGAGACCATGCTGGGCGCGATGCGCGCCTTTTGCCGTCGAAACCAACCGGTCCTGTGCTCGCCATTCGTTCTAGGTGGCGCGAATACACCCGCGTCCGTCCCCGCCACCGTCGCGCAACTGACCGCCGAGGCGCTGTCGGCGCTGGCCTATACACAAGTGGTTCGCAAGGGCTGTCCGGCGATCTGGGGCCACTACCTGTCGACCGTGTCGATGAAATCCGGCGCGCCGATGGCGGGCACGCCCGAGATCAGTCTGATGAACTTCATGATCGGCCAGATGGCACGGTTCTACGATGTGCCGTGGCGAACCTCGAACACACTGGGCGGGGCCAAGACGTTCGACGCGCAGGCCGGGTATGAATCGGCCACCACGCTCAGCGCCGTTATCCATGCGGGGGCGAACTATATCTGGCATTCTGCGGGCTGGAATGAGGCCGGCATGCATTGCTCGGTCGCAAAGTTCGTCGTGGACGCCGAACAATGCGCCATGGCGTATCGCATGGCCGAAGGGCCGAAATGGCATGATTTCGATCAGGCGCTGGGGGCTGTTCCGGATGTTGGGCCGGGTGGGCACTATCTCGGCCACCCGCACACGCAGGAGAACTTTCAAACCGCCTTCTTCATGCCCGATCTGTTCGACAACAACTCGATCGAGCAGTGGCAGGCTGAAGGCAGCGTTGAGATTACCGAACGTGCGTTGAAACACGCCAAGAAGCTGTTGGCCGAGTACGAAGAGCCGAAGCTGGACGAAGGCAAAAACGAAGCGCTTTTGGACTATATTGCCCGCCGCGAACGGGAGATCCCGGCGGGGGATGAGTTGAACCAGTCGTTCTGACACACCGATTGTATCATATGAGGGTCGGGAGGTTGCCCCTATGAGCCTAGGAGGTAAGACAGCACTGGTGACCGGCGCAGCCGGGGGCATCGGAGCGTCTATCGTGGCGCGCCTGCGCGAGGCAAGGGTGCACGTTGCGGTTGCGGATCGCGAAGTCAGTGGGATCAACGCCGAGGTACATTTGCCCGGCGACCTGCTGGATCACACTTATGCGGACGGGCTGGCGCAAGTAGCGGCGGACCGGCTTGGCGGTCTGGACATCGTGGTGAATAATGCTGGTGTGATCACACGCGGCTCCGTGACCGAAACCTCGGATCAGGACTGGTCGCTGTCGCTGGGCGTCAATGTCGAGGCCCCGTTCCGCATCTGCCGTGCCGCGATCCCGATCATGGCGGCAGCGGGCGGCGGGGCCATCGTCAATACCGCCTCATGCTGGGGCCTACGGCCCGGTCCCAACCACGCGGTTTATTGCATGACCAAAGCCGCCATCGCATCCCTGACGCAATGTATGGGCATGGACCACGCGCATCAGGGCATCCGCATCAACGCCGTCTGCCCGAACGAGGTGAACACGCCCATGCTGCGCTCGGGCTTTGAAAAGCGCGGGTTCGATCCGGATACGGCGGTGGCCGAACTGGGCCAGACCGTCCCGCTGGGTCGCATCGCCGAACCTGAAGACATCGCGGATGTCGTCATGTTCCTGATCTCGGACGCCGCCCGCTATGTCTGCGGCTCATTGGTCGAGGTCAATGGCGGGAAGCCGGTGTCATGACCCGGTTTAAGGGCAAAGTTGCGCTGATCACAGGCGGGCGCAGCGGGATCGGTCGGGCCATCTCCGAGCGGTTGCGGCAGGAAGGCGCGCACGTGATTACCGCGCAACGGAGCGCAGATAGCCGGTTCGACAGTATCGCTGCAGATTTCACCGATCCTGACAGCCCGGTGCGGGTCGTGTCAGAGGTGATCGACCGCACCGGCCAGTTGGACGTGCTGGTGAACAATGCGGGCATGATGCAGGAAGCCTCGGTCGAAGATATGAGCCTGCAGGACTGGCAGCGCAACCTGTCGGTCAACCTGACCGCACCTTTCCTGATGATCAAAGCCGCGCTGCCCTATCTCCGCCAGAGCCGGGGCAGTATTGTGAACACGGGCTCGGTCGAGGGTCTGGGCAGCAATCCTGGACACGCGGCCTATTGCGCCTCAAAGGCCGGGCTGCACGGTCTGACCCGTGCCGTGGCTGTCGATCATGGGGCCGAGGGCATTCGCTGCAACGCGGTTGCGCCGGGGTGGATCGACACGGATCTGAACCTCGATTTTATAGAAAGCATGGAAGACCCCGCCGCGTTCCGCAGGGACATCTCGAAAATCCATCCCGTTGCCCGCACTGGCAAGCCCGAGGAAGTCGCGGCGCTGGTCGCATTCCTCGCCTCGTCTGACGCCAGCTTTATCACCGGGCAGATTTTCACCGTGGATGGCGGGCGCATGGCCAAGCTGAGCCTGCCCTGATCAATCCTCGCGCGCGCGCCATTCTCTCCAGCGCAGAACCACATTTGCGCCAATCTCGCGGAACGGTTGCGGGGGCAGGGGCTTGGGCCGGGCTTCGGCCTCAAAATGCCGGGTTACGTCTGAGCTGTGCCCACAGGCCTGCTCCGCTGCCGCCATGCCCGTCAGAGTGCCGCGCGCGGTGCCCAGCCCGTTCTGCACGCAACCGGAAAAGACTCCAGCCTCGATTTCACGCGCGACCGAAACACCGTTGAGGCTCAGGCACAAATGGCCCGCCCATTGGTATTGCATCTGCATCCCGGCCAGTTGCGGAAATCGTTGATCGAATTTGCGCTGCATCACGCGCGCGGCGCGGTTCAGGTCGCTGGCTTTGGAGGCCATGTTAGGGCGCAGGGCCGCGCAGGTGCGGGTGACGATACGGTTGCCGCCTTGCCCGGTGTCGATACGGCGCATGGTGGTGCCCATCGGATCAGACGGGGTAATCCCCCACCGCGATTGCCCGCCCAGCTTTTTCAGCGCGTCCTCGTCCAGTTCCGGGGTCATGACGGCAAACAGAAAAATCTGCATCAGGCGGTCGCGCTCAATCCCGAAGCTTTCCAGATGGCCGTTAACCGTCAGAATGACCTTTGACGCGATTATGGCCGCCTTTTCTGCCTGCACCCGCCAGCCCTCGCCGTCGCGGGCAAAACTGGTGACAGGGCTGTTTTCGAAGATCTGCACCCCTTGCCGGATCAGCCCGGCGGCCAGCCCACGGATATAGCCCGCAGGCTGCAGCGTGACCGTGCCGGGCGTATAGAGCCCCGAAATATAATGGCGCGAGCCAGTCAGATCGTACATCTGCTGAGGGTCCAGCATCTGGCTGTCCTCACCCAGCGATGCTAGGTGTTGCGCATAGCTTTTGTTGCGCGCCTCGGCCCCTTCGCTGGCGGCCCCGTTTACCTTGCCGACCGGGTCGAAGAAATTCGGGTCGATCTGGTATTCGTCCACCGCCGCGCGCGCGAAACCGATAGCGTGGCGGTTTAGCCCGATTATCTTGCGGTCATCACCCTCACCGGCATAATCGTCCGAGGCCAGATCATGCGGCAGGTCGATCATAAAGCCCGAGTTGCGGCCCGCCGCGCCCTCGGCAATGCGGCCCGCGTCGATCACCACAACCTTCGCATCAGGCTGCAACTGCGTGATCCGGCGCGCGGCGGACAGGCCCGCAAAGCCGCCGCCCACGATGACGAAATCGGTGTGCTGGTCGGCCTCAAGCACCCTTGGGCGGGGCTTGTCACCCAGAATGGCGTTCCAGGCTGCCGGCCCCCGCTGGACCGGCAGAGATTTTGCGGTGTACCCCGTCAACTTACGGCCTCATCCGCATCATCGGCAAGATCAATCCAGATCGTTTTCAACTGGGTGTATTGATCATGAGCGTGGATCGAGTTGTCCCGCCCGCCAAAGCCCGACTGCTTGTAACCCCCAAAGGGGGTCGAGATGTCGCCTTCGCCGAAGCTGTTGACCGTGACGGTCCCGGCCCGCAGGGCGCGGGCCCCGCGAATGGCGCGTTTGACATTGGCGGTGAAGATCGACGCGCACAGACCGTATTCCGTGTCGTTGCCCATCTTGATCGCTTCGTCAAAGCCCGAAACCTCGATCACAGACAGGACCGGCCCGAAGATTTCCTCTCGCGCCAGCAAGGTGTTGTTGTCTTCGACCTCAACCACCGTGGCCTCGACAAAACCATTATTCGCCTTGCCGCCGATCACCACGTTCTCAGCCTTGTCCAGATAGGAACAGACCTTGGAGAAATGGCCTTCGGACACAAGCGCGCCCAAGCGGGTCTCCGGGTCCAGCGGATCGCCGATATTCCACTGTTTGGCGTGATGCGCAATGCGCTCCAGCAGCTCAGCCTTGACGTCCTTATGCACGATCAGACGCGACGAGGCCGAGCAGTTCTCGCCCATGTTCCAGAACGCCCCGTTCACCACATGCGCGGCGACCCGGTCCAGATTCTCGGCATCGTCCATCACGATGGCGGGGTTCTTGCCGCCCATCTCAAGCACAACCTCCTTGGCATTCGATTCTGCCGAGTAGGTCAGGAATTTCTTCCCGGTCACGGTCGAGCCGGTGAAGGACACCATGTCGATATCCATATGGCGGCCAATCGGCTCGCCAACCTCAGCACCCCCGCCGGGCAGAATGTTTAGGACGCCCGCCGGGATACCTGCCTCCATCGCCAGTTCCGCCAGCCGTAGCGCGGTCAGCGTGGTTTCCTGAGCAGGCTTAACCACCACCGAACACCCCGCCGCCAGCGCCGGACCGATCTTCCACGCCAGCATCAGCAGCGGGAAGTTCCACGGCAGCACGAGCCCAACCACTCCGATGGGTTCACGCACTATCATGGCGATGTGGTCATCGCTGGCCGGAGCCACCTGATCGTAGATTTTGTCGATTGCCTCGGCGTGCCATTTCAGGCAGTGGATGGTTTCGGCCACATCCACGGTTTCGCAATCATAAATGGGCTTGCCGCTGTCGATGCTTTCCATCACCGCCAACTCATGCGCGTTGCGCGTGATCAGTTTGCACATTCGGATCAGCACGCCCTTGCGTTCGGATGGGTGCAGTTTCGACCAGCGGCCATCGTCAAAAGCCTCGCGCGCCTTTTCGACGGCGAAGTCTACATCCGCCGAGCTGCATGAGGCTATTTCGGCCAGCTTTTCACCGGTGGCCGGGTTGACGCTGGTAAAGGTTTCGCCGGACAAGGCCGGGCGAAAGCCGCCGTCGATGAAAGCGCCGGTGGGCAGGGACAGGCCCGCGGCGATGGATTTGTATTCGTCCTGTGTCAGCAGAGTCATGTGTCTTATCCTTCTGCCACGATATCGGCGATTGTGCGTTTCAGAACCCGCGTCACCTGTTCCAGCGCGCGTTTGTCATCCTTGTTCAAACCTTTCAGCGGCGGGCGTACCGGGCCCGCGTCGATCCCGTTCATCGTGACGCCATGCTTGATGGTCTGGATGAACTTGCCGCCCTGTTCCAAAGTGTGCATCAGCGGCAGCATCGCGCTCATGATCCGGCGGCCTTTGGTGAAGTCACCCTCGATCACGCAGGCATTGTAAAGCGCCGCATGCTCGGCAGGCAGGAAGTTCGACCCACCACAGACCCAGAACCGCGATCCCCAGGCGAAGAACTCCAGCGCCTGATCGTCCATGCCGCAGCCCAGCTGGATATGAGGATAGTCCCGCGCCAGTAGGTGCACTCGGTTGATATCGCCCGAGCTTTCCTTGATGCCGCAGAAATTCCGGCTGCGACCGACGCGATCTAGAAACTCCTCTCCCATCATCGTGCCAGTGCGGTGCGGGTAGTTGTACAGCATCACCGGCAGATCTGCGGCCTTGTCGATGGCCAACGCGTTCAGCGCATTCTCGCGGTCGGTTGGCACCGAATAGGCGGGGCTGGCCAGCAGGATCGCATCCGCCCCGATCTCGCGCGCGCCAGAGGCCAGCGCAATCGAATCCGGCGTCATCATCGCGCCCGTACCGACGACCAGAGGCGTGCGATCCTTCAGGCGTTCATGGGTGAACTTTGCCAGTTCCAGCCGTTCCGCCACGGTCTGTGAATAGTTCTCGCCGGTCGAACCGCCCGAGATCAGGCCGTGCACGCCGTTTTCAATCAGGTATTCGATCACGTCCGACAGAGCATCCCAATGGACGCTGCCATCGTCGTGAAACGGGGTCACTACAGGCGTGTAGATCCCTTCGAATTTGAACAAGGGGGTCATGTTGATCCTCATGCAGGGGTTTTGCGCGCGACAGAGCCCAGCGGCACGTCAAGCCCGTCGGGCGTGACAAACAGCTCGATCCGGTCGCGGGACAGGTTCCAGTGGTCAATGGCCAGCTGCGCAGCAGCCGCCTCATCGCCCGCCTCGATGGCGGCGATGATGGCGTCGTGCTGGGCGCTGGCTTCGGGCAGGTTCTTGGCCATCGCGGCATCCTGAGGCCGGTAGAACGTCATGCTGATCCGCGCATGGTCGATCAGTAGCCGCTTGAACGAAGGCAGCAGATAGATGTTGTCGGCCATATCCCCGGTAATCTCGTGAAAGCGGTTGTTGGACATCGCCCGATCCGCGCTCGAGCCAGATCGCAACGCCGATTTGAACGTCTCCTGCGCCTCTTTCAGCAGCGTTATCTGGTCGGGTTTGCCGTTCTTGGCGGCAAGCTGCAGAATGGCACCATAGATCATGGGCGCGGCCAGAAAAAAGTCGCGCAGCGTGGTGTAGGACATGCCGGACACCCGCGCGCCCCGGTTCTCGCGCAACTCAAGATAGCCCTCACCGGCCAGTTGGCGAAATACCTCGCGCAAAGGTGTGCGCGATAGGTCGAACTGATCCGACAGGGTTGTTTCGTCCAGGTCTTCGCCCGGCTTCAACATCTGAGTCAGCACCGCCGTTTTCAGGTGCCCGTAGAGTTGGGTCTTTCTGTGCCGCGAGGCGTCTTTCATGCCCGAACCTCCCACCAAGGCAACGGCTTACCGGCGATGATAGAATCGCCTGCAAGGCCAGGTTTCTTCGGTGCAATATTAAATATTCAAACTGTATACAATAGAAAAAGTTCGTGTATGCAATTCTGACAACTGGTTCCGGGAAGCTGGGGCGCAACGCATGTGCAGGGAAAAGCTGGTCTTCGACCAAGTCGCAAAGGCTTCACTGAGCCTGTGCAGTGACGGATTTCGCGAACCATCGCGCGAAAGTTCCACAGGATGGTGGAAGTGGTCGGAGGGGCTGAGATTAGCCGGGGCGCGCAAAACGGCCGCCTGTCTCAGCGACGCGCCGTCACAAGTTCTTGTCCGATTTTCAGAGATCGACGGACGTGCGCGCTTGCTACTGGCAACGAGTTTCTAGCTCACTTACGCAATCATTTCCCTGCGGGCCTATGCCTGAGCCTTTCCGAAATCTCATTCGCAGCCTGAATGACCGACATCGCAAGCGTGTCCAGTTTTTCGTCTGGAAACCGTGTGATAGGTCCCGAGATCGAAACGCCCGCGACAACGTTCCCCAGAGAATCGAAGACCGGCGCAGCGATACAGCGCATACCCAACGACCGTTCCTCATCGTCCAGCGCCCAACCGCGTTGCCGGGACTTTCTCAGTTCGTCCTTCAGCCGCTGTTTGTCCGTTATTGAGTTCGACGTCTGGCGCAGCAGCGAAAGCGGCTCAAGAAAACTATCAAGCTCATCGTCTTCCATGAAAGCCATTATGGTCTTACCCACGCCGGATGTATGAAAGTAAGCGTTGGTCCCGTTCTTGATTGAAGCCCGTATCGGATTCTCCGACTCGACCTGAACAAGATACAGCAGCTTGCCACCGTCTTCGACCGCCAGATTCGCGGTCTCGCCCGTATCCTTGGCCAGCGTGCGCATCACCGCAGGCGCAACTTCAAGCAGGTTCGACCCCTCTTCAAACGCATTCCCGATCCGGTAGGCTTGCGGTCCTATCCGCCAATTGCCTTGCTCAGCGTCATGGGCGACCATGCCACGATGCTGAAGCGTGCTGAGAATCCGATGTGCCGTTGCTGCCGGAATCGCGGTTTCTTTTGCAATCTCTGCCAAAGTCGCAGCCTTCGCCTCGGCAAGGTGAATCAACACGCGAATCCCACGATCAAGCGCAAGCACAGGTGAGTTACCTGGCTTGTCCTGTTTTGACGGAAGGCGCGGACGACCCCGGCGTGAGGCGGCGATTTGTTCGGTCATAATGGGGCAACCAATGCTCGGATTTGTATCCACAGACTCTAGCCCGTCTGCGTGCCAAAAAAAATGAAAATTAAAAAACAAGTAATTTCAAATAACTACAGTATTTTTTGAATTATTCGTGAAAGACTTTCCAAAAAATTTTGCAAATTCTGTTTTCTGGCTTATCGTTATCCGCATCCGCTGCAGGGCGGATTGGTGCCCGTGCCGAAAACAAAGAGGCGAGGGGCCAGTCAAGGGAGGAAACATGACAAAATCTTTGAACCGCAGAAGCTTTCTGCGTGGCTCGGCTGTTGTGGGCGCTGGTGCGCTTGCTGCGCCCGCTGTCCATGCCGATGAAGGAGTCAATTTCAAGATGCAGGCCGCCTGGGGAGGCGGCATCTTTCTTGAAAACGCGCAGGCCTATGTAAACCGCGTCAACGAGATGTCCGGCGGCAAGCTGACGATTGAACTGTTGCCCGTGAACTCGGTGGTCAAAACAAGCCAGATGCAGGACGCGGTTCACCGCGGCGTTCTGGATGCGGCGCACTACGTCCCGGCCTATTGGTATTCGAAATCCAAAACAGCCTCGCTGTTCGGCACCGGCCCGTGCTTCGGGTGGTCCAGTCAGGAAGTTCTGGGCTGGGTGAACTATGGCGGCGGCCAGGAATTGTTCGACGAACTGATGGGCATTCTTGGCCTGAACGTTGTGTCGTTCTTCAACTCGCCGATGCCGGCGCAGCCGCTTGGCTGGTTCAAGGAAGAGATCACGACTGCGGATCAGATGAACGGCCTCAAGTACCGCACCGTTGGTCTGGCAGCCGACGTTCTGCTAGAGATGGGCATGTCCGTTGTGCAGTTGCCGGGCGGCGAAATTCAGCCCGCGATGAAATCCGGCCTGATCGATGCGGCGGAATTCAACAACCCGACCTCGGACCGTGACTTCGGTATGCAGGACGTGTCCAAGCACTACCACCTGGCCTCGTTCCATCAGAGCCAGGAATTCTTCGAAGTCACCTTTAACAAGGACAAGTATAACGCGCTCGCACCCGAGCTTCAGGCGATCCTGAAATACGCGTCCGAGGCCGAGAATTCCAATTTCTATTGGAACAACACCAAGCGCTATGCGGATGACCTTGTGAAGCTGGCCAACGAGCAGGGCGTCAACGTGTACCGCACACCTGACAGCGTGATGCAGGCGCAGTTGAACGCGTGGGATGTTGTGGTTGAGCGGATCGCGAACGAAGACCCGTTCTTTGCCAAAGTCATCGAAAGCCAGAAAGCTTATGCGCAGACGGTGATGAACTACCTCAACCTGAACCAGCCGGACTACAAGCTGGCATACAAGCACTATTTCGGCTGAGGCCTGAAACCTTCCGAAAACGGGATGTCGCGCGGCGCGCGGCATCCTGAACTGTGGGCAGAACAGGCGGGGAATTCACCTTGATCAAGACAATCCACGCCATCGAAGGGCTAAGCCAATGGGTCGGCAAAGCCTTCGGATGGTGCATCCTCATTCTGACACTTTCGGTGTCTTACGAAGTGTTCGTCCGCTACGTGCTGAACAAACCCACCGTCTGGGCATTCGACATGATGGTCCAGATGTACGGCGCGCTGTTCCTGATGGCCGGGGCTTACGCGCTGGCCCAAGACGCGCATGTGCGCGGCGATGTTCTGTACCGGTTGTTCTCGGTCCGCTGGCAGGCGCGCGTCGATTTCATCCTGTACATCCTCTTCTTCTTTCCCGGCATGTTTGCGCTGTTCTGGTACGGTTGGGAAATCGCCAAAGACAGCTGGCGCTATGAAGAGGTCAGCTGGAATAGCCCGGCCCGCATTCAGATTTACTTCTTCAAAACCCTGATCCCCGTCGCCGGGTTCTTGCTGATGCTGCAGGGCCTTGCCGAAATGGCGCGCTGCTGGCTGGCGATGAAGAACGGCGTCTGGCTCGACCGTCTGGACGACGTGCGCGAGACAGAAGACATGCTGATGGAGGCCAGCCTGGAACGTATCCATCCAACGGGCACCAAGGACGGAGGGCGCAACGATGACTGATCCTCAGGTCGCCATCATGATGCTCAGCCTGTTTATTGTGCTGGTGCTTCTGGGCTTTCCGATTGCGTTCACGCTGTTGGCGATGGGCGTCGGCTTTGGCTACTATGCCTATTACCAGTCCGCACCGGAAAGCATCGCGGACATCTTCAACAACAACATCTTCTACCTGCTGAACCAGAACACCTATTCGGTGATGGAGAATGACACGCTTGTCGCCATCCCGTTATTCCTGTTCATGGGCTATGTGGTGGAAAGGGCGAATATCGTCGATCGCCTGTTCTTCTCGCTTTACATGGCGGCGCGGAACCTGCCGGGGTCTCTGGCCATTGCGGCGCTGCTGACCTGCGCGGTGTTCTCGACAGCGTCCGGAATCGTGGGCGCGGTGGTCACGCTGATGGGGCTGCTGGCCTATCCGGCGATGGCTAATGCAGGGTATCAGCGCAGCTTTGCCTCGGGCGTGATCTGCGCTGGCGGGACTTTGGGCATTCTCATCCCGCCGTCGATCATGCTGATCGTCTATGCCGCGATTGCCGAGCTATCGCCCCTGCGCCTCTATGCGGCGGCGGTGTTTCCGGGCCTGTTGCTGGCCGGTCTTTACATCGTCTACGTGATGATTCGCGTGTGGATAAACCCGTCTCTGGCACCAAAACCACAAGAGGATGACATCCCTCCCAAGCGACAGATTTACCTCGATCTGCTGGTGTCCTTTGTACCTTTGACCGTGCTGATCATGCTGGTTCTGGGTTCAATCCTTGGAGGATTGGCAACCCCGGCCGAGGCGGCGGCAATGGGCGCGTTGGGCGGTCTGGTTCTGGCGGTGCTCTATCGCTCGCTGACATGGGACAAGGTCAAGCAAAGCGTCTTTCTGACGGCCAAGGCCACGGCCATGGTGTGCTGGTTGTTCGTCGGCTCATGGACCTTTGCATCGATCTTCTCATATCTCGGCGGGCATGACGTGATCGAGCATTGGGTGGTAGGCATGAATCTGCAGCCCTGGCAGTTCCTGGTACTGGCGCAGTTGATCATCTTCCTGCTGGGATGGCCGTTGGAATGGTCCGAGATTCTGATCATCTTCGTGCCGATCTTCCTGCCGATGTTGGATACATTTGGTGTGAACCCGTATTTCTTCGCGATGCTGGTGGCGCTGAACCTGCAGACCTCGTTCCTGACGCCACCCATGGCGATGTCGGCCTATTACCTTAAGGGTGTGTTGAAAAATCAGATCCAGTTGATGGAGATTTTCAAAGGTCTGATGCCGTACCTCGCCATCGTGATCCTGTGCATGGTGCTGATGTACCAGTTCCCGGGCATTGCGCTGTGGCTGCCGGATTACCTGTTCGGTGTGTGGGTGCCATGACGAAACACGATCTGTCCCTGTTCTCAGCGGTTCAATCCGCCGAGGCCATTCGTGAAGGGCGCATCACATCCGAGGCGCTGGTCGAGGCCTGCCTGAAGCGGATCGAGGAAACTGAGGCCACGGTCAAGGCATGGGCCTATCTGGACGCAGGCGTCGCGCTGGATCAGGCGCGGGAACTGGACCGCATCCGAAAGGCGGGACGCGCGACAGGGATGCTGCATGGTGTACCGGTTGGCCTGAAAGATATCGTGGACACGAAAGACATGCCCACGCAACGCGGCACGCCCATCTTCGCAGGCCGCCAGCCCGAAGCGGACGCGCGGATCGTTGAACATCTGCGCGAGGCAGGCGCGGTCATCATGGGCAAGACCAAGACCACGGAATTCGCCTTCATGCACCCGACGGACACCACCAATCCGTTTGATCCGACCCGAACACCGGGCGGGTCCTCCAGCGGTTCGGCGGCGGCGGTGGCGGCACGGCATGTGCCTTTGGCGATTGGGACCCAGACGGGTGGGTCGGTGATCCGCCCGGCCTCGTTCTGCGGTGTCTACGGCTTCAAACCCACTCGTGGAACCATTTCACGCAGCGGAGTGTTCCGGACATCAGTGTCACTGGATCACATCGGTGGCTTTGCCAACTCGCTGGAAGACGTCGCGCTGCTGACCGACGCGGTGTCTGGCTACGACCAAACCGACCCGGTGAGTTTTGCAAGGCCTCGTGCGCACATGCTGGATGGCGCCCGCGCCGAGGCTCCGGTTGAGCCCAACATCGCGTGGCTGGATTTCCCGTTTCATGACCGTCTGGACCCGGACACTGTGGAAGGAACAAATGCCGTGATCGACGGTTTGGGAGGACGGGTCGAGCGGTTTTCGGCCTCGCCGCAACTGGCCGATCTGATCAATGTACACAAAACGATCTACGACTACGAAATCCGTCAGAACATGACCGGGATTTCGAAAGATCATGGGGCCGACCTAAGCATCGAAATGCAATCTGCGATCAGTCGCGGGGCCGAGATCAGCGAAGCGCAGTATCAGGACGCTTTAGCAGTGATGGTCTCGGCGCAAAGCTTTTTCACTGAATATTTCAATGAGTTTGACGCCATTCTCGCCCCGTCAGCCACAGGTGAGGCTCCGTCACTAGACGCCGGGCACACCGGCGACTCGGTCTTTTGCCTGACCTGGACATTGGCAGGGCTTCCGTGCGTCACGTTGCCTTTGCTGGTTGGGGGTAACGACCTGCCGGTTGGCGTGCAACTGATCGGCGCGGTGGAAGAAGATGGTCGCCTGCTGCGTACTGCGTCGTGGGTTCAGCGCAGCCTTGGGGCGCAGGGTTAAGGAAAAAGGGGAAACACATGTCGCGATTGACCAACATCATCATGGGTATCATCGGCGTCGGCCTGATGACGATCTTCGTTCTGGGTCTTTCACACAGTATCTCGACCGGGTTCGCCGGGTTCTGGGGCGGCTTTCCGTTCATGTGCATCGCGTTCTTCGTGATCGCGCTTGCACTTTACAACTTCTGGGAAGACGCCATCAAAAAGGACTGATTTCATGAGCGACAAACCGGTCCTCTGGCTGCCGCGTCGGCTTTCTGACGCCACCATTGAACGCGCGCGCCGCGACTATGACGTGATCCTGAACGAGGCCGATACCCCGGGCACACCAGATCAGATTGTCGCAATGAGCGCGCAGGTCGATGCGATGATGCCCTGCCATTCCGAGCCGTTCTCGGCCGAAGTTGTGGCCCGCCTTGACCCGCGCCTGAAAATCGTTGCGAACCATTCCGTTGGCGTGGATCACTGCGACCTGCCTGCCTTAGCAGCCCGGGGGATCACGGTCACGAACACGCCTGACGTTCTGTCCGACGCAACAGCTGAACTGGCGATGCTGTTAATGCTGGGTGCGGCGCGCCATGCGGTTAGGGGCGATCGTTTGATGCGCAGCGGCACGTGGGACAGCTGGAGCCCGTCTTTCATGGTGGGCAAACAGGTTACAGGCGCCCGTCTTGGGATCATCGGAATGGGTCGCGTCGGTCGCGCCTTTGCGGCGAAAGCGCGTGGGTTCGACATGGAAATCCACTATTTTAACCGGACCCGCCTGTCGCCCGATCAGGAACAAGGCGCGGTTTATCATGAAAGCGTCGAAAGCCTGCTGCCAGTCGCCGATTTCCTGTCGCTTCATTGTCCGGCAACCCCCGAAACATTGGACCTGATGAACGCCGAACGGATTGCGGCGCTGCCCGACGGTGCGATATTGGTGAACTCCGCGCGTGGTGCGCTTGTGGATGAGGACGCGCTGTTGCGCGCGGTCGAAAGCGGGAAACTGGCGGCGGCGGGTCTCGATTGCTTCAAGACCGAGCCGGGTGGTAATCCCGGATTTGCGGCCCACGAAAATATCTTCATGCTGCCGCATATCGGCAGCGCCACGACCCGGACTCGCGACGCGATGGGCTTTCGAGCGTTGGACAACCTGGATGCATTCTTCGCCGGGCAAACCCCGCGAGATCTTTTGTAGAAGGAAATTAGAATGGCAAAACTTGCATTTCTTGGCCTTGGCGTCATGGGGTATCCGATGGCGGGCCACCTTCAGGCCGCGGGCCATGATGTGACGGTATATAATCGCACCTCGGCCAAAGCCGACGCTTGGGTTGCCGAGCATGGTGGCAGCATGGGCGTCACTCCGCGAGAAGCCGCCGACGGCGCAGACTTCGTGATGACCTGCGTTGGCAATGACGACGATCTGCGCAGCGTCTGCTCCGGGCCGGATGGCGCTTTTGCCGGTATGTCGGCGGGGGCCACGCTGGTAGACCACACGACCGTATCGGCAAAGGTCACGCGTGAGTTGTTTGAAGCTGCCAAAGAACAGGACCTCGCCTTTGTTGATGCCCCTATTTCGGGAGGTCAGGCCGGGGCGGAAAACGCTGTTCTTTCAATCATGTGCGGTGGTGAACAGGCCGCGTATGACGCTGCTGAACCGATCATGCAGGTCTATTCGAAAATCTGCCGCCGGATCGGGGACAGCGGCGCGGGTCAGATGACCAAGATGTGTAACCAGATCGCCATCGCCGGGCTGGTGCAAGGCCTCAGCGAAGCGCTGCATTTTGCCGAGAAGGCGGGTCTGGATGGCCGCTCGGTCGTCGAGGTGATCAGTCAGGGGGCCGCCGGTAGCTGGCAGATGGCGAACCGTTACGAAACTATGCTGGACGATCATTTCGATCACGGTTTCGCGGTGGATTGGATGCGCAAGGATCTGGGGATTTGCCTGAACACCGCGAATGAAACCGGGGCCAGCCTGCCGGTCACGGCGCTGGTTGATCAGTTCTACAAGGACGTTCAGAAGCTGGGCGGCGGGCGGTGGGATACCTCCTCGCTGCTCAAACGCCTGCGCGCTGGGGGTTGAGCGCCAGCCGCACCCAAAAAAACACCGCACCGGGCGCGGCTTCGTTGTCGCGTCCTGTTTACTTGGCAACTGGTGGCAATTTTGCTGCCGGGCTGCGAGACTGTCCGTGCGTCTCTCGTAAAGCTGAGGCTATAACAGCGGCATGGATATTGTTCTTGTAACCACAGTTGTTGCATCACTTTTTGTGGTCATAGGGCTGGCCGAACCGGTCGCCGCGCGCCTGCGTTTTCCCTACAGCGTCGTGCTTGCGGTTCTGGGAATCGTGATCGGGGCCGCCGCGACCTTTTTCCTGCGAACCGACCTGACCGAGGTGATGAACCCGGTGGCCGAAGCCATCCTCGGCTTCCCAATCCGCGCAAATGTGTTCCTGTACCTGTTCCTGCCCACGCTGCTGTTTCAGGCGACATTGGGCATGAACCTGCGGCGTATGCTGGACGACTGGGTGCCGATCTTTGTGCTGGCTATCGTCGCCGTGTTTGTTGCGACATTCACTGTTGGTTTTGCCCTGTCTGCCGTGAGTTCGCTGCCGTTGATGGCCTGCCTTCTTCTGGGTGCGATTATTTCAACAACCGACCCCTCGGCCGTTGTCAGCATCTTCCGCTCAATCGCCGCACCGCAAAGATTGTCGCGTATCATCGAAGGGGAGAGCCTGCTAAACGATGCCGCCGCCATTGCCCTATTCGGGCTGTTTGTCGGGTTCGTGATGGTCGGCGCGCCGGACCCCCAGCCGCAGGATGCCCTTGTTCAGTTTCCGTTGCTTTTGCTGGGCGGGGCCGTCACGGGTTGGTTTCTGGCCCGCGCCAGCCTGTGGCTTATGTCCCTGATCGAAGGCTTTGAACTGGCGCAGGTTTCTATCTCGCTTGCGCTGCCTTATCTGGCCTATGTCATCGCCGAACAAAGCATCGGCGCATCGGGTGTGATTGCCGTTGTAGTGGCCGGGATCACCCTGAACCTGTCAGCGCCTGGCCGCCTGACCCCACAAGCCTGGAGCCGCCTTTCAGATGTCTGGGGCGTGCTGGCTCATTGGGCCGGGGCGCTGATCTTTGTACTCGCGGCGCTTTTGATCCCGAAACTGCTCAGCGGCGTGAGATGGACGGATTTCGGGTTGATCCTGGTGGTTACACTTGCCGCTTTTTTCGCCCGGGCCGTCATTCTGTTCGGTTTTCTGCCCTTCCTGACTTTGATACGGGTTTCTCCATCCGTGGACCGCCCGTTTCGCTATGCAATCCTCTGGGGTGGTATGCGTGGGGCGGTGACGCTGGCTCTGGCGCTGGCGGTTACGGAGAACGCCCAGATTCCCGCGGAAACGCAAAGAGCGGTGGGTATCCTGGCAACCGGGTTCACCTTGTTCACGTTGCTGGTTCAGGGACCGACCTTGCGCCCGGTCATCCGTCGCCTGGGGCTCGACGCGCTTTCGACGCTGGATGAGGCGCTGTCGCAGCAGGTCGTTGCCGTTTCGCTGCAGACCGTGCGCGAGGACGTCAGGAACATGACGGCGAGCTATGAACTGAACCCCGATATCATCCGGTCCGAGGCCGTCCGGTTCGGACAAAGGCTCGATACGGCCGTGCATTCGGCCGAAGCCCGTCGGGACATTCTGGACAGAGATCGCGTGACCCTTGGTCTGATCGCGCTGGCCGGGGCCGAGCGGAACTTTGTCCTTAGTCATATGCGCGACAGATCGCTGTCAACGCGGCTGGCAGACCGGGCGCTGTTGGATATTGACCGGCTTATTGAAGGGACCCGGTTGCAGGGACGCACGGGGTATTTGCGTGCTGCGCGGCGCACCGTCGCCTATGGTCGGTTGTTTCGGGTCGCGGCGTTTCTGAACGACAGGCTGCGTTTGCGCCGCCCCCTTGCCCGCATGACCGCGCATCGGTTCGAGGTGCTGCTGGCGCAACGGCTGGTGCTGCGTGACGTGTACCGGTTCGCCGACCAGCGCATCCGCCGCATCCACGGGCGGCGGGTCGCCGAGATTCTGAGGGAACTCATCGACCGACGGGCTGAGTTTGTGGATACCGCCTTGGACGGCCTTCAACTGCAGTATCCCGGCTTCGCGGACGAGGTGCAGCGCCGCTTCATTCGTCGCATCGCCTTGCGCCTGGAAGAGCGGGAATATACTGAACTGTACGACGAAGGCTTCATCAGCGCCGAGCTCTACTCCGTGCTCCTGCATGACGTCAGTGAGAAACGCATCGAAGCGGAAAAACGCCCGATGATTGATGTGGCTCCCCGCGCGACCGAGCTTGTCCGGCGTTTGCCTGTGTTCTCGGATCTGGACCGGGGTGGTCTGCGCCGTCTCGCACGCGCCTTGAAAACCCGTTATGCGGAAGCCGGGGAGCGGATCATCCAGAAAGACGCACCGGCCCGAAGCGTTTACTTTATCGCCTCGGGCGCGGTCGAGCTTGAGATGGCCGGGCAAAGCTGGCGTCTGGGGCGAGGCGATATTTTCGGGCAAACAGAATTGCTGTTGCGCCAAAGACGCCGGGCCTCGGTCCGGGCCATTGCGCCGACCACGCTGCTGGTCCTGGATGAGGAGAGGTTCCGCCGGCTGATCCAGCGCAGTAAATCCCTGCGTAAGGCCGTGATGGCGAGTGCTGCAAATCAGGGCGTCGATCTGGGGCAACTCCTGGACCCAGAGTAGATTTTGGTCGTCTAAGGGCCCGTTACTTCTCGGCGGTCGTGATAAAGAAGTAAACCCACTCGCCCTTGAAGTCCGGGTTCTCGGCTCGTGCGGCTGAGATGCGGGATTTGAGGAAGCTGAGATAGGTCTCGGCAGGTTCGATCAGTGGGCGGTCGCCTTGGTACAAAGGCTCCGAGGCCGCAAAGGCGACGGCGATTTCCTGACCATAAGGCGGCCCGATCGTGATGTAGAGGCCGGGATCGCCCGGTGCCGCCGCCCCAACCCGCAACGCCGCTTTCGCCGGGGTTAGGTCCAGCGGTGTCGAGGCGTTCGGGCTGAGGTGGATCACCTGACCCTCGGCATCGAAATAGTCGACATAAACATAGGCGTCATAATCCGCGCCGCTCAGGTCCAGAACCAGTTGCTGGCCCCGCGTGTAGCGAAACTCGCGGGCGTGCACGTCTTCGCCGATCAGCAGAGGGTTGGTGATCTGATCGGTCGATTGCGGCAACCCCACATCCGCGATCCCGCTCAGCGCTCCGCATTGCGGGCGGGGCAGGATCAACAGGTTGTCGGCGATCCGGATGTTTTCACCCATTTGCGCCTGAAGGGCATTCAGGGTGGGCGTGCGCAAGCCGTCCTCGGGGATATGTCCGATCAATTCCAGCGTATTGGTTTCCGGCTGAAACTGAACCTGCAGGCGAGAGCAGGGGATTTGCGAGAGCAAACCATCGATCCCGTCTCGCAAATCCTGCGCGCTTTGACCGGCATCCTCGGGTCGCATGAAGCTTTGAATGGCGGCCAGCGAAACCGGGTCGATGGGACCGTGGCCGGTGGTCGAAAACACCTCAGAGGCGCTGGCTTTGGGAATGTCGGGCAGGGTTTGGGTCAGCGCGACCGGTTGGGGTTGCAGGGGTTTGGCCCGGTCCGTCTCCGGGATCGCAAGCGCAACTGCCTGCGTCGGAGCCACCTGTGACGCAACCGAGTTTATCTGAAGGGCAGAGGAGGCGAGAAGTGTTGGTGAGGCGTCCATTGCCTGAATGGTCTGATGCACATCGGGGGCTTCTTTCAATTCGTCGGTTTCAGCGTCCAGCGGCTCAATGCTCTCCGAGTTTTGATCTACGGGGCTCAGCGGGTTGCTGCTCGGCTGCGACGTCGCAAGAACCTGTTGTGGTAGCTCAGAGGCAACTGCCGTCGATTGACGGACAACACCCTGATCCAGCCGCGCGCCCGTTGCATCTGCGGCGCGGGCTGTGTCTGTGTCGGGACGCGCCTCAACAGCCTGACTTTGCTTCACCTGATGGGCGGATAGCTGCATCCGCGTTTCCGGCACCGGTTGTTCGACCACCGGCTCCGGCTCGACGGTCCAGATCAGAAAGACAGCGGCCCCCAGATGCAGGGCCAGCGACCCGATCAGCCCTACGCCCCATATGAGTGGGCCACGGATCACCGCGCTGGTCCCGGAGGGGTCACGACCAGTACAACCTCGCGCGCGCCCAGTGCCTCGAATTGGGCAATCAGGGGTAGGATATTGCGCAAAACCGCGTCGCGATGGGCGTTGATCCGGATCAGGGTGTCGGGTTGGTTATCCAGGACCGATTGAACCTGCCGGGTGGCTTCATCTGGTGACAGTTCCAACCCATCCAACGCCATCGTTCCGTCCGCCCCAACGGAAAGGGTCAAACCCCCCGCAGGCATGTCTGCCCCGGTTTGTGCCGTCGGCGGGGTAACGTCAAAGGGGGCTGTTGCGTCCATACGGCCGATCAGCATGAAGAACACAAGAAGGAAGAACACCACGTCAATCAGGGCGATGATCGTCTCGGGGTGATGCCGGGGGGCCGGGCGGGAGATCCTCATGGGCGGGCCTCCAGCCGGACGACGCGCATGTTGGTGATCCCGGCGCTTGTGACCACATCCATGACGGATACCAGCGACTGCAACGCTGCGCTGCCGGTGGGCAGGATGACGACTTGCGTTGCAGGTTCCTGCGCCAAGCGGTCGGCCAGCAAAACCGCCAGATCGTCCGAGGTCATGGGTTGACCCTGATAATAGGGCGCGCCATCGGCACCGATGCGGATCAGCAGGGCACCGGATGATTGCTCACCCACCGAGCCCTGCGTCGGGGCAGGGCGGTCGGATGGGGCTAGCGCGGGGATCATGTCGAGGTTCAGATAGGTCGATGTGACCATAAAAAAGACCAGCAGAATCAGCATCACGTCAATCATCGGCACCAGCGAGATCATGGGCCGGGTCGGCTTACGTCTGCTCAGGCTTAGCTCGCTGGACATCGACGATTCCCTAATGCGCGCCGCGCTCTTCAATGACCATCAGACGGCCCACCGCGTTTTCGATCGACTGCGCGCCCGCTTCAGCGCGGCCCGACAAAAGCGAGGCCCCGATGGCGGCGGGGATGGCCACCAGCAGTCCGGCAGCGGTTGTCAGCAACGCCTGCCAGATACCGCCTGCAAGAACCGAGGCATTGGCCGCCCCCTGCGCCAGTTCAAGCTCCTGAAACGACTGGATCATCCCGGTCACGGTGCCGAGCAAGCCCAGCAAGGGTGAGATCATGGCAATCAGTTCCAGGACACGAATCCAGGTGCTCATCGCGGCGAATTCCAGATTGCCGCGCCTTGTGAGTTCAGCCATCAGTGCGGGCCCTTTGAACCCATCGATCAACGCCTGCATCGCATAGGCACAAACCCGGTCTGCCGGGGATTTGCCTGCCGCCACCGCAGCCTGAGCAGACTGGCGGTCGCCGCCCGCCCATTTGACAAAGGCTGCATCCCGTTCGGACCCGCCAGAGCGAACCGAGGCGAGTTGAATGGTTTTGACCACGATCAGCGTCAGCGACAGCACGGACAGCAGCGCCAAAACGGCGATGATTGGGCCGCCGGTGCCCAGATTTTCCAAACCCGGCATGGCTTACTGCGCCAGACCAGCTGAGGTTTTGCTGTCCAGCACCAGCAGCGGGAAGCAATCCAATGGTTCGGCATTCTGCGGTTTGCAGGCGGGCAGATCGTGCAGCAGCACCTCGGAGATATCAGCGCACTCGATCTCGGGGATTTCGAAAAGCTTCAGCACGGTGCGCTGGACGGGCAGGGGAGCGGCGTCGATGGACAACAGCCGATCGATCACGCCGTTGGTGTCGAGGATCGCCAGCGACATCTCAAACTCTTCGAAACTGTTGCCGGTTTGGTTGCGAAACAGAAAAAACGCGCGGCAACCGCCCGACTCTCCGGCTTCGAACTTGTTCAATTCGATCGACAGCTTGCCCTCGTCCGCCTGCGCGATCACCGCTGACAAGGCCAGTGCCATCGCCCCAAAAATGCCTGTTTTCATGCGTCGTCCCCTGTTTACGATTTTCGATTGCTTCGTGCTGGCCTTTGCGAAACGGCCCTGACGGGCTCGATTAGCTGCGATCATTGCAGCAACTTACCTCAAGCGCGAAGAAAAAAATCGGGTGATGTGCACGGCTTGTACCGCGCAGCCCGAGGTTATTCCGCCCCGCAGGTGTCGCTAGGGAACCTATGTCGTAAAAAAAACGCATTTATTGGGTTTGACTTTGCCCCGGGTATGCGGCTGATTCATCACACAGGCTGCGAAGAAGAAGCGATTTGTTTGCCAGTTCCGCGATCATGTGAAGTAATTCATACACGCGATCGTGAAAACTGCGCTAAGCGAAGCGACAAGAACAACAGACAGCCAACGGGCAACACGTTATTGGGGAGAACATGGATCTAACTTCTTATCTGGAACCCCGGGGTGAAGAACCCCCCAGCGGTGAAAATCTGGAGTATGATCCGGTCTTCACCGAGCTTGAGATTGCCGCTCAGCCCGGTGAAGAACGTCAGATGGGGGACGAGGTCGTCGCCGCCGAGGAACAGGACTGGCGCGACGTCGAAACCAAAGCGCTGGAGGTTATGGACAAAAGCCACGACCTGCGCGCCGCGATTTATCTGGCCGAGGCTGTTCTGCACACCAAGGGCCTACCTGCTTTCGCGACCTCCATTGGTTATGTGAAATCTCTGCTGGAAGAATTCTGGGACACCTGCCATCCCGAACTGGACGAAGATGACGGCGATGCGACCATGCGGATCAACGCGGTGCGTGGTCTGGCCTCATCCGACCGGATGGTACGCGCGCTGCGCCGCACCAGCCTGACCGACAGCCGCATGTTCGGCAGCATGACTCTGCGCCATCTGGACGTGGTCGATGGTCGGATCAACATGCCCGCCGATTTGGACGAGATTCCCGACGCCAACGGCGTCGCCGCCGCGTTCAAGGATACCGATGATGAGGTTCTGGCCGCCAATGCCGAAGCCGTCGCCTCGGCGATCGAGGATGTGGCTTCAGTCGACGCAGTTTTTTCGGACAAAACGCCGGGCGAGGGGCCCAATCTGGACCCGCTGACCGAGGCACTAAAAAGTATCAAACAGGCTCTGGCCCAATATGCAGATGTTGGTGAGATGCCGGTTGAAGACGCAAGCGAAGGAGCTGCGCCTGCCTCCGCTTCTGCCCCTGCGGCGGCTGCGCCGTCCGGCGGTGGTGCAATCAACTCGCCCGAGGATGTCACGATGATGCTGGATCGCATCATGGACTACTACGCTCGCTGCGAACCCTCCAGCCCGCTGCCGGTTCTGCTGGAACGGGCCAAGCGGCTTGTGAATGCCGATTTTCTGACGATTATCGAAGATATGGCGAAAGAAGGTTTGGATGAGGTGCGCCAGATCGGCGGGCTGAAATCCGACGATGACGATTACTGATCCGTTAACAACCAACCCCCGATAACGGATTGAAAACAAACACTGATGGATGAATCGAGGAGCATCAGATGGCTGACAGTTCACAAAAATTTATAGCCCGGAACAGGGCTCCGAGAGTTCAGATCGAATACGATGTCGAGCTTTATGGTGCCGAGAAAAAGGTCCAGTTGCCCTTTGTCATGGGCGTCATGAGCGATCTGGCCGGTAAATCCGAGGTCGAACAACCTGCAGTTGCCGACCGGAAGTTCCTGGAAATCGACGTCGACAATTTCGACGACCGGATGAAGTCAATGGCCCCCCGCGCCGCGTTCACTGTGCCCAACACCCTGACCGGCGAGGGCAATCTGGCCGTCGATATCACGTTCGAAAGCATGGACGATTTCAGCCCCGCCGCGATTGCCGCCAAGGTTGAGCCGCTCAAGGAATTGCTGGACGCGCGCACACAGTTGTCGAACCTGATGACATATATGGACGGCAAGACCGGCGCCGAAGACCTGATCTCAAAAATCATGCAGGACCCCAGCCTGCTCAAGACACTTGCAGCCCAGCCCAAACCGGGCGGTGACGCTGCCGAGGAGGAATAAAAGATGGCCGAAGAAGAAGCCCAAGTAGAAGCCGCCGAAGGCGCAACAGCGTTTGGATCGTCCGAGTTCGAAGCGCTACTGACGAAAGAGTTCCGCCCCAAATCGGATCAGGCCAAAACCGCCGTTGAAAGCGCGGTCAAAACGCTAGCCGAGCAGGCACTGGCCAATACCGGCCTGATTTCGGACGACGCGCTGCGTTCGATCGAAGGCATCATCGCCGAGATCGACAAGAAGCTGACCGAGCAGGTGAACCTGATCTTGCACCATGCCGATTTCCAGCAAATGGAAAGCGCGTGGCGCGGTCTGCATTATCTGGTGAACAACACCGAAACCGACGAGATGCTGAAAATCCGCGTGATGAACATCTCGAAGAAAGACATGCACAAGACCCTGCGCAAGTTCAAAGGCACCGCGTGGGATCAGTCGCCGATCTTCAAGAAGCTCTATGAAGAAGAGTTCGGCCAGTTCGGTGGTGAACCCTAT
This sequence comes from Ruegeria sp. F11, assembly GCF_056533855.1. Classification (NCBI taxonomy): domain Bacteria; kingdom Pseudomonadati; phylum Pseudomonadota; class Alphaproteobacteria; order Rhodobacterales; family Roseobacteraceae; genus Ruegeria; species Ruegeria sp. F11. Next base: position 113,136 of record NZ_JBQFOW010000003.1, read on the forward strand.
GGCTCGCTGGTCGCCGACTATCACTTCGATCACAGCCCGCAGGATATCGAGCTGCTGGGCGAGATGTCCAAGATCGCCGCTGCAGCCCACGCGCCGCTGATCACCGGGGCCAAGCCCAGCCTGTTCCAGATGGACAGCTGGTCGGAACTGGCCAACCCGCGTGATTTGACCAAGATCTTCCAGACCCCGGAATATGCCGCATGGCGGTCTTTGCGCGAAAGCGAAGATTCCAAATATGTCGGTCTGGCGATGCCGCGGTTCCTGGGTCGTCTGCCTTATGGTTCCAAAACGGAACCGGTCGAAGAGTTTGCCTTTGAGGAAGACACCACCGGAGCCAACAGCGACAGCTATAGCTGGGTCAACGCGGCCTATGGCATGGCGGTGAACATCAACCGGTCCTTCAAGGAATACGGCTGGTGCTCGCGCATTCGCGGCGTGGAAAGCGGCGGTACGGTCGAAGGCCTGCCCGCGCATACATTCCCGACCGATGATGGCGGCGTGGACATGAAATGCCCGACCGAGATTGCGATCTCAGACCGGCGCGAGGCGGAACTGGCCAAAAACGGCATGATGCCCCTGATCCACCGCAAAAACAGCGATTCGGCAACGTTCATCGGCGCGCAGTCGTTGCACAAACCGGCCGAATATGACGACCCGGACGCAACCGCGAACGCCAATCTGGCGGCACGTCTGCCTTACCTGTTCGCCACCTGCCGCTTTGCGCATTACCTGAAATGCATGGTGCGAGACAAAGTCGGCTCGTTCAAAAGCCGTCAGGACATGGAATCCTGGCTGCAGGAATGGATCAACCAGTACGTGGATTTCAACGCCGATATCTCTGCCGAAGCCGAAAAGGCGCGCAAGCCGCTGGCCTCGGCCGAGGTGGTTGTCGAAGACGTTGAAGGGAACCCGGGATACTACACATCCAAGTTCTTCCTGCGTCCACATTACCAGCTCGAAGGCCTTTCGGTTTCGCTGCGTCTCGTATCGAAACTTCCGTCAGAAAAAGCCGGATAAATCGCGAAAAAATTGGGTGGCATGTGAAGCGTTTCACTGCCGCCCGGACGGGGCTCCCGTAAACCAAAGCTACACACACCAAAGGAACGGAAAATGGAAAACGTATTCATTAAAATGGACTTCCCTGGCGAGGCCCGGGAAAAAGGACACACGGACTGGATCGCCTGTAAAGAGATCAGCTGGAACGTGGAACGGACATTGGATATGGGCGACATGGGGACCACCCAGCGCGGATATGCCAATGCCAATTTCGGCAAGGTTGAACTGAGCACCGAGCTGAGCAAAGCATCGGCAAAACTGATGACCTATGTTGCGTCGGGCAAGGCCAATGCCGAGATGACCATCCACCTGTGCCGGTCGGGCGACGACGAAAAGAAAGGCATGGAGCCTTATCTGATCCTGACCCTGCGTGACGCCATCGTGGACAGCTATTCGGTGTCGGGCGGCGAAGAATCGATCCCGACTGAAAGCTGGACCGTTGCCTACCGCGGTATCTCGATCAAGTACAAGATTGCCGACTTCAAGACCGGCAAGCTCAGCGATTGCAACGAATTCAAGTGGAACCTGGAAACCGGCGACGTCAGCTAATTTCCGGTCCGAAAAAATGGCTCTGGCGTGTTTCCTCGCCAGAGCCTTTGGTATTTTCTCATCCTGACTGCACGAGGGTTTCATGACGCCGGAAGAGCATCTTAAATCAGGCGATCTGGCGGCCACATTGGCCACGTTGCAAGACAAGATCCGCGCCAATCCCGCAGATGCCAAGCTGCGGATTTTTCTGTTTCAACTGCTCTGTGTCATGGGCGACTGGAAACGCGCGATCACACAGTTGAAACTGAGCGCCGAGATGGATGAAGCAGCCACGATGATGGCCAAGACCTATCGCGAGGCGATCATTTGCGAGGTCTACCGCGAAAAGGTCTTTGCGGGCGAGAAAACGCCGATGATCTTCGGTGAGCCCGAGGAATGGCTCGCCCATCTGATCGAAGCGCAGAAACTGACCGCTGGAGGTCATTTCGACCAGGCCGCCGAGATGCGCGCCAAGGCCTTTGATGCCGCGCCCACCACATCCGGAACGGTGAATGGCGAAGCATTCGATTGGATCGCGGATGCAGATATGCGTTTGGGCCCTGTGCTCGAGGTGATCGTGAACGGCCGGTATTTCTGGCTGCCATTTGCGCAGATCGTCAAATTGGACATCGAAGCGCCCAGCGATTTGCGCGATGCGGTCTGGACCGCCTGCACGCTTACAGTGGCCAGCGGCGGCGAGATTGCGGCGCTGATCCCGACCCGTTACGCCGGAACGACCGAACAGGGCGACGACGCCGCGCGTCTGGCGCGGGCGACAAGTTGGGTTGATGCCGGGTCTGAGACCTTTGTGGGTTTTGGCCAGCGCCTGCTGACCACCGACAAATCCGACGTCGCGCTGCTGGATATCCGCGAACTGGTACTGGACGTGGTCGGGGAAACGGCAGGAGATGGCTGAGAAGACACTTGCCGAACGATTACAGCCTTCGCTTCTGGACCGGCTGACTGACGACGCGCCCGACCAGAAGAAAGAAGGGCGCGATGCGCGCGTGATCGACGTTGGCCGTCTCCGGGAAATCATCCAGCGCGATCTGTCCATGTTGCTGAATACCACCGACCAATCCGACCTGATTGATGAAGAGATTTATCCATACGCGGCCAAATCCGTGTTAAACTACGGCATCCGGGAAACCTCGGGGTCGTTCTCTACCCTCTACCAGGCGCAGCGCATTCAGCGGTCGATTGCCGATTCTATCGAGGTGTTCGAGCCCCGGATCGTCAAAGGCTCGGTCTCGGTCGATCTGCGGTCCGAAAAAAAGTCGGGCGAGATGCATGTGGATTTCGACATTCGTGCCGTGATGTGGGCGCAGCCGATGCCTCTGGAGCTGTACCTGCGCAGCCGGGTCGATGTGACCACCGGCGAAGTTGCGATTGAGCGGAGCTAGTCATGGATACGCGGCTGCTCAAGCATTACGAAACCGAACTGGCCTTTCTGCGCGAGATGGGCGCGGAATTTGCCAGTGCCTATCCCAAGATCGCCTCGCGATTGGGGATGGAAGGGATCGAAGTCGTCGACCCTTATGTGGAACGCTTGCTGGAAGGCAGCGCCTTTCTGGCGGCGCGGGTTCAGCTGGAACTGGACATGCAGTTCCCGGCCTTCACCTCAAACCTGATGGAGATTGTCTATCCGCATTATCTGGCCCCGACCCCGTCGATGATGGTGGCACAGCTAGAGCCGGATGTGGGCAATGCGGCGCTAAAAGAGGGCTATCCGATTGCGCGTGGCACCACGCTGCGGGCCCATCTGGCCGAAGGTGAGCAGACGGCCTGTGAGTTCACAACCTCAGCCGATATGACGCTCTGGCCCATCGAGATTTCCGAGGCCGAATATATTGACGGTCGCGGCGAATTGGTCGCGGCGGGGGTTGCGAAGGAAACCGACGCACGGGCGGGCATTCGGTTGCGTTTGAACCGCACCGATGGTGAGCCGATGGCGGATCTTGAGATGGACCGCCTTGTGCTGCATCTGGACACGCAAAGCGGCAAGCCCTGGGCGCTGCACGAATTGCTGGCCACCCAGTGCGTGGGCCTCACCGGGCGCTCGACCGACCGGCGCGCGGACTGGACCGCTCGGCTGACCGATGCGGATGTCATCCCCAAAGGCTTCGAGCCCGAGGAGGCCCTGCTGCCAACCCCGCGCCAATCCTTTGACGGCTACCGCCTGCTGCAGGAATATTTCGCAATGCCCGAACGGTTCCTGTTTGTGGAACTGACGGGTCTGAAACCGGCGTTGAAACAGTCGGCAGGCAATGATGTCGATATTTACATCCTGCTGCGCGACGGCATGCGCGATGTGGCCCCTGCAGTGACGCCCGCCGCCTTTGCGCTGAACGCGGTACCTGCCGTGAACCTGTTCCACCGCCGCTGCGACCGCGTGCACATCACCCAGATGGACACCCAGCACCATGTTGTGCCGAACCGGACGGCGGGTCTGGACTATGAGATTTTCTCGATCAATCGCGTGACGGGCATACAGTCGGACGAAGAGGGCGACATCCCCTTCCGCCCGTTCTACAGCGACACAGACCTGACGGCGGCGGGCGACAATCACTCGGCCTATTACACCATCAAGCGCCGGATGCGGCAGCGGAACGAAAAAGAACGGTTGCGCGGCGTGCGGACCTCGTATCTGGGCTCCGAGGTCTATCTGACTCTGGTGGACCGCGCGCAGGCACCGTATCCCGGCTCGCTGGACCAGTTGGCGGTTGAAGCGCTGTGTTCAAACCGTGATCTGCCCATGCTGCTGGCGGCAGGCGGGGATGATGTGTTCCATCTGCCCGATGGTGGCCCGGTCAAAGCCGTGCGCACACCCGTCACGCCCACGCGCCCGCATGCAACACTGGCGCAAGGCGATGCAGCGTGGAAGCTGATCAGCCATCTGAGCCTGAACTACCTGTCAATCGCAGGCGACGGCAAGGACGGCGGGGCAGGAGCGCTGCGCGAGTTGCTGGGCATCTACGCCCCCTTGGGCAACCGCGTGACCGAGAAACAGCTTGAGGGCGTGGTGTCCGTCACCAGCCGCCCCATCGTGCGCCGCATGAGCGACGAGGTGCTCAGCACCGCCGTGCGCGGGCTGGAGATAACGCTGGGCTTTGACGAAAGTTTTTACGAAGGGACAAGCGTTTACGTCCTGGGTGCTGTGCTGGAACGGTTCTTCCGAAAATACACGACGATCAACAGTTTCACCGAAACTGTGCTGAAAACCGAACGAAGGGGAGAGATTGCCAGATGGCGACCAGCAGCCGGCCTGGGCAGGATCATCTGAGCCTGCTTGCCGCTCTGGCGGCGGACCCTGAAAGGCACCACGTCTTTCAGGCGCTTCGGGTGATCGAAGCGCATTACCACGATGCGCCGCGTCTGGGCGAATCCCGCCGTCCGCGCGAGGATAAAGTACGCCTGGGGCAGGACGTGTCGCTGGCCTTTCCGCCCAACACGCTGACCCGGTTCGAACCGGCTTCGGACACCACCCCCGGCAAGCTGAGCAATTTGTTCTTTGGCTTTTTCGGGCCACAAGGGCCATTACCCCTGCACCTGACCGAATTTGCCCGCGACCGTCAGCGCAACCACCGCGATCCGACCTTTGTCGCCTTCGCCGACATGCTGACCCATCGGATGATGGGCCTGCTTTATCGCGCATGGTCTGCCGCCGAACCCGCGCCCAGCTTTGACCGGGGCGACGATCCGTTCGAGCAACGCGTGGCGGCGCTTGCAGGGTTCAAGGGTGGTGATTTCAGCGACCGCGACGCGATGTCGGACATGCTGCGCCGGTTCTTCGCCGGGCATCTGGGGTCAGGCACCAAGACGGTTGAAGGGCTGATCGCGATCATCTCGGACTATTTTGGGGTCGAAGCGCATCTGCAGCAATTCGTAGGTTCCTGGCTGGAGCTTGAACCGGACGACACATGGCAGTTAGGCGGACCCGCGCGTCTGGGCCAGTCGACCAGCATCGGCGACCGGGTCTGGTCGCGCTCGGCCAAGTTCCGCATTAGGATCGGGCCGGTGTCTTTGGAAGATTACAAACGCCTGCTCCCGGGCGGTGTGTCGCAACAACGACTGGAATCGATCCTGCGCACCTATGTCGGCGACACGCTCGATTGGGAGGTCAATCTGGTCCTCGCCGGTGATGAGGTACCGCGGGCCTCGCTTGGGGGAACGACGCAGCTGGGCCACACAAGCTGGATCAAGACCCGCGACGACCCCGATGAAACTCGACCGGATGCGGACGATCTGATCCTCTATCCCGGATACATGAACCAAGAATTTGAGGCCGAAGAACCGGCCCTTGCTGAGAGGTATTGAAGATGACGGAAATCAGCCGTGTTTCGCTGTTCGGTAAGCTGAACAAGCTGGGCTATCAGGCGATCGAAGGGGCGACGGTGTTCTGCAAGATGCGGGGCAATCCTTATGTCGAAATTCAGCACTGGCTGCATCAGATCCTGAACGGTCAGGACAGCGACATTCACCGCATCATCCAGCATTACGATCTGGACCCGGGCAAGATCGCCTCGGAACTGACGCGCTCGCTGGACATGCTGCCGCGCGGGGCGTCGTCGATCTCGGACCTTTCCGATCACCTGATGGACGCGATGGAACGCGGCTGGGTCTGGGGCTCGCTTTTGTATTCCGACAGCAAGGTTCGCACGGGCTACCTGATCTTGGGCATGCTCAAGACACCTGCGTTGCGTAACATTCTGGCCAGCATGTCACCGGAACTGGCCAAAATCGGCGCGGATGATCTGGCCGACAGCTTTGGCGAAGCCACAGATGGCTCGCCCGAGGATACCCTGGGCGCGCAGGATGGCTCGAACGTGGGCGGCGGTGCTGAACCCGGTGAGGCGAGCGGTGCGATGGCCCCCGGCGCGATGGGCAAGGGTGAGGCGCTGGAGCAGTTCTGCACCGACCTGACCGAACAGGCCCTCAATGGCGAAATTGACCCCATCGTTGGTCGCGACGAGGAAATCCGCCAAATCGTCGATGTGCTAATGCGCCGTCGTCAGAACAACCCGATCCTGACCGGTGAGGCCGGTGTGGGTAAGACCGCTGTGGTCGAAGGCTTTGCCCTGCGGATCGCACGCGGCGACGTGCCTCCGGCACTGAAAGATGTGCGCCTGTTGGTGCTGGATGTTGGTTTGCTGCAAGCGGGCGCGTCGATGAAGGGCGAGTTTGAAAACCGTCTGCGTCAGGTGATTGATGAGGTTCAGGCCAGCCCGACCCCGATTGTGATGTTCGTGGACGAAACCCATACGCTGGTGGGCGCGGGCGGTGCTGCCGGTACCGGCGATGCGGCCAACCTGCTGAAACCGGCGCTGGCGCGCGGCACGCTGCGGACCATCGGCGCGACTACTTGGGCCGAGTACAAGAAATACATCGAAAAGGACCCGGCCCTGACCCGGCGCTTCCAGGTCGTGCATGTGGAAGAACCCGACATTCCAAAGGCGGTTCTGATGATGCGGGGCATCGCCTCGATGCTGGAAAAACACCATCGAGTGCAGGTGCTGGACGAGGGGATCGAGGCTGCGGTGACGCTCTCGGCTCGTTATATTCCGGCGCGGCAGTTGCCGGACAAGTCGGTCAGCTTGCTGGATACGGCTTGCGCGCGGGTCGCGGTGTCTCAGCATGCGGTTCCGGCCGAGGTCGATGACAGCCAGCGCCGGATCGAGGCTTTGACAACTGAGTTGGAGATCATCGAACGGGACGAGACCGCTGGCTATGACGTGGCCGACCGACGCGAGGCCGTGAATGCCGCGAAAGAGGCGGAAGAGGCGCGGCTGGCCGAACTCAACGGGCGTTGGGAAGCCGAGAAAAAAGTGGTCGAAGAAATCCTCGACCTGCGGGCCAAGCTGCGTGCTGGCGGGCAGGAGGTCGAAGGCACCGGTACTGCCGAGGGCGAAGCCGCAACCGAAGAGGCCCCGGATGCGCAGCCCATCGACCGTGAGGCTTTGCTGGCAGAACTCAAAGCCAAGAACGCCGAACTGGAAGAAGTGCAGGGCGACAGCCCACTGATTCTGCCCATCGTTGATCATCAGGCGGTGGCCAGCGTCGTCGGTGACTGGACCGGTATTCCTGTGGGTCGCATGGTCAAGGATGAGATCGAGACGATCCTGAACCTTGAAGACCGTCTGGCCCAGCGGGTGATCGGTCAGGACCACGCGATGAAGATGATCGCCAAACGCGTGCAGACCAGCCGGGCAGGGCTCGATAACCCCAATAAACCTATCGGGGTCTTCATGCTGGCGGGGACCAGCGGCGTCGGCAAAACCGAAACCGCGCTGGCGCTGGCTGAGGTGCTCTATGGCGGTGAACAGAACGTCATTACCATCAATATGTCGGAATATCAGGAGGCGCACACCGTAAGCAGCCTGAAAGGGGCCCCTCCGGGCTATGTCGGTTATGGCGAGGGCGGTGTTCTGACCGAAGCGGTGCGGCGCAAACCTTATTCGGTTGTTCTGCTGGATGAGGTCGAAAAGGCCCACCCGGACGTGCACGAAATCTTCTTCCAGGTCTTCGACAAGGGTGTCATGGAGGACGGTGAGGGCCGCGTGATCGACTTCAAGAATACGCTGATCCTGCTGACCTCGAATGTCGGCACCGAGATGATCATGGACATGTGCGCCGATCCCGATTTGATGCCCGACCCCGAAGGCATGGCCAAGGCGCTGCGTGATCCGATGCTCAAGGTGTTCCCGCCTGCTCTGTTGGGGCGTCTGGTGACAATCCCTTATTATCCGCTAAGCCCGGACATGCTGGGCGAGATCACCAAGCTGCAACTGGGTCGCATCCAGAAACGGGTACAACAGGCACATGGTGTTCCCTTCGAATACGCCGATGCCGTTGTGGATGAGATTGTGAACCGCTGTCAGGAACTCGACAGCGGCGGGCGCATGATCGACGCCATCGTGACCAACACGATGCTGCCCGATATCTCGGCCGAATTCCTAAAAAGAATGATGGAAGGGCAAGAAGTTTCCAAAGTCGTGATCGACGTCACAGACGGCGACTTCACTTATGGATTTGACTAAGGGCGATCAACCAACGGTCGTAGCACATAGGACAACAGGAGAGAGACGATGGCTGCATTCACAACAAGCGCGCAATTGAACATTGGCTACAAAGGCAAGATGTTCAAACAACCTAAATGCGAGTTCACGGTGGCCCATGCCGTGCCCGAAGGCGAGGACGAAACGGAAACCAAGCTGCTGCGCGCCGCGTACGCCAAGCTGTGGGAAAAGAACTTTACCAAGCTCGAAAAAAAGCGCTCGGCCGAGTTCAAAAAGGCGATGGACGGCACCGAAAAAGACATCGAGAAAAAGGATTACTCGGAAGACCAACTGAAGAAGTTCATCGAAACAGCGAACCAGCTGATCAAGCAGGGTCTCAAGACCTTCCAAAACGAGGTCCAATCGCTGGCGACGACCTGCATGGAACAGGTTTATGACTATGTCGAGAAGAAGCTGAAAAAGAAGATGACCCGCAAGAAGATCAAGACGGGTCTGAAAATCACCGCACTGGTACTGATCACGCTTGCTGTTGCCGCCGCCTCGATCGCAGCGACGGTTCTGACTGGCGGCGTGGCTGCGGTTGTTATTGCGGCGGCCATCGGCACCGGAGTTGGTGCGCTGATAACCAGCGGCAAGACGATCAAGAAGGAATATGACAGCTACAAGGGCTTCCTGGACAAGATCGAAAAGGACATCAACGCGATCACCAAGGCCGTCGAGTACCAAGAGAAAAAGAAGAAGGCGTCGGAATTCCGCAAGCTGGGGCCGAAGGAAAAGGTCAAGCTGCTGATGGCCGGTACCTCGGGTCATGTGAAATCGCTGAAAAAGCACCTTGAGGATGGCGCGACGCGCATGCTGCTGATGCGCAAGCACATGAACGAGGCGCTGGTTAAAGCAAACGAAGCCCGCGAAAATGCCGACAAGATGAAAGGCCACCCGGACAAAGCCATCTCGGCCGAAGCCGCCGAGGCGGAACGTCTGGCGAAAGAAATGGCCTACAAGCTGGAAAAATTCGAAACCAAAAAGAAGAAATACGACGAGCTTAAAGCCGAAGCCGCAAGGGTGATCAAGGACCTTGAAACCAAGGGTACTTGGGATGGCGGCAAGCTGTCCAAGGCCATCAAGTTCGCGGAAGATCACGAAGATACCGCAAACTTCATGATCAGCGCGGGCAAGGCGCTGGCAAAATCCGGTGCGAAAATCGTGAAGGCCGTAAAGTAAGTTGAATATCGCGGGCAGCGCTGGTCTGATATCCGGCGCTGCCTGTCTCGTTCAAAGGAGTGACCCCGTTGGAATCCAGTACGGCCCCTGATCCCACGCTGCGCGACCGCGCCCGGGAATTTGTCGAGCGCAAGGCCGTGACCAACACGATTCTGGGCGTGATCATTTTCAACGCGATCACGCTGGGCCTGTCGACGTCCCCGTCAATTCAGGCCAATGTAGGGCATGTCCTGCGCGTCATTGATACGATTGTCCTGGGTATCTTTGTCGCCGAACTGCTGGTGAAGTTTTACGCTTACCGTCTGAGTTTCTTCAACAATGCCTGGAACATCTTTGACCTTGTGGTCGTGACGCTGGGCCTGTTGCCCAACCGCGACGGCCTGTCCGCCCTGCGGGGTCTGCGGGTTATCCGCGCGATGCGGCTTTTGTCGGTCATCCCGCAGATGCGCGCGGTGGTGCAGGCGCTGTTGGACGCGCTGCCGGGCATGGGCGCGGTGATCATCATGATCTCGATCGTGTTCTATGTTTTCGCCGTCATGGCCACACTCATGTACGGTCCCGATTTCCCTGAATGGTTTGGGTCGCTGGGCCGGTCGCTCTATTCGCTGTTCCAGATCATGACGCTTGAAAGCTGGTCAATGGGCATCGTGCGCCCAGTGATGGAGGTGCATCCCACCGCCTGGATTTTCTTCGTGCCCTTCATCGTGATCACCGCCTTTTCGGTTCTGAACCTGTTCATCGGCCTGCTGGTCAACACGATGCAATCAGCGGTTGAGGACGAATCGGTCGAGGAATTCTCGCACCTGCGCGAGCTTGTTCGCAGCGAAACCGACGTTGTTGACGACCGCGTCAAGGAACTGCTGGTCGAGGTCAAAGCCTTGCGCCGCGAAGTGGCGGAATTGAAAGGGCAGGCAGATGGCTGACAGTTCGCAGAAATTCATCGCCCGCAACCGCGCGCCAAGGGTTCAGATCGAATATGATGTTGAGCTTTATGGCGCTCAGAAAAAGGTGCAACTGCCTTTTGTGATGGGCGTGCTCAGCGATCTGTCGGGCAAGTCCACGGTTGAAACTCCGGCTGTTTCGGACCGCAAGTTCCTTGAGATCGACGTCGACAATTTCGACGACCGGATGAAGGCAATGGCCCCGCGCGTCGAATTTGCAGTTCCCAACACGCTGACGGGCGAGGGCAATCTGGCGGTCGATTTGACATTCGAGAAGATGGCGGATTTCTCGCCTGCACAGATCGCCTCCAAAATCGAACCCCTGCGTCAGCTTCTGGACGCGCGGAACCAATTGTCGACCCTGATGGCCTATATGGACGGCAAGGCCGGGGCCGAGGCACTGATCGAAAAGATATTGGCGGACCCAGCGCTGTTGGGCGCCCTGGCCAGCAGCCCGGTTGAGGGGCACGACACGCAGGCGACGCTGGATGCCCTGCGCGAACTGACCCCGGACGACGCGCCTGAGGATCGGTCTGTCGAAGACGCACTGGCCTCGGTCCCCGAGGTTGAAACCGTCGAGGAACAAGACAGTTCCGCAGACGTGCTGTCAGACCTTGCCGCCGCTGCGCCGGATGAAACCCCGGTGGATACGGCGCTTGAGGATGCTCTGTCCTCCCTGCCAGACGCCCCCGAGGCGGAGGTCGAGGATACAACCTCTGACGTCTTATCCGATCTGGCCAGCGACGCCCCCGAAGACGTGCCGCAGGACATCTCGGTCGAAGATGCGCTGTCGTCGATTCCAGAAGTTGCGGTTGAGGAGACCGCAGACGACTCGGCCGATATTCTGTCCGATCTTGCTGACTTGGCCCCGGAGGAAGCCGAAGATACCTCTGCGGCAGACGCGCTGTCTTCACTGCCAGAAGTTGAAGACAGCGACGAACAGGATCAAAGCGCAGATATTCTGGCGGGTCTTGCAGATCAGGCCCCCGAACCGGTTGCCGAGGACAATTCGGTGGAAGACGCCTTGTCGTCGCTCCCCGAAGCGGTCGAAACCGCCGAGGAAGATCACTCGGACATCCTGACCGACCTTGCCGAGGCCGCGCCAGCGGACGAAGATGACGACGATGGTGATCTGGATGATCTGCTGGGCGACCTCGCGGACATGGCCCCCGAGGAAGAGGGTGAGGACACGTCCGCCGCTGATGCACTATCTTCGCTGCCCGAGGTCGAAGAAACCGCGGAAGAAGACCATTCGGACATTCTGACCGACTTGGCCGAGGCCGCGCCGGACGAGGAAGCCGAAGACGACAGCGAACTGGACAATTTGTTGGGCGACCTCGCAGACATGGCCCCCGAGGAAGATGTCGAAGATACATCCGCCACCGACGCGTTGTCTTCACTGCCCGAGGTCGAGGACGTCGCCGAAGAAGATCATGCGGATGTTTTGTCGGAACTGGCCGATGCTGCGCCGGAGGACGAGGGTGACGATGACAGCGATCTGGACGATCTGCTGGGCGACCTCGCCGATTTGGCCCCAGAGGAAGACGTTGAGGATACCTCCGCCACTGACGCGCTGTCTTCGCTGCCCGAAGTTGAAGAAACCGCCGAAGAGGATCATTCGGACATCCTGACGGACCTGGCCGATGCTGCGCCGGACGAGGAACCCGAAGACGATCTGGATGACCTTTTGGGTGATCTGGCCGATCTCGCTCCGGAGGACGACGGCGAAGACGACGATCTTGAGGCCTTGCTGGGCGATCTGGCCGAGGATGCGCCGGAGGACGCCGAAGAGGGTGACGTTGATCTGGATGATCTTCTTGGCGATCTCACCGATGAAGAACCGGATGAGGATGAAGCGGACGATGATCTGGACTCGGTTCTGGGTGACCTTGAACTGGATGAATCCGAAACGGATGAATTGGACGTCGACGATCTGGATCTGGACGGTCTGTTGGGGGACGACGAAACCCCGGACGAAGAGGCCGAGAGCGCAGACGACGATCTGGATTTGGATCTCGACGAACTGCTTGGGGATGACGAGCCGTCTGATGAGGCGGGTTCCGCCGCAGACGAAATTGATCTCGATGATCTCGATTTGGACGACCTGTTGAGCGACTCGGAGGATGAGGGCGAAGCTTCAGAGGACACGGACGACCTGGATTTGGACCTCGATGACTTGTTGTCCGATGACGAAACGGACGACACAGCCCCGGAACCGGACGCCACGCCGGAAGACGCGAAACCGAGCGGAGAGCCTGCGCTAGCCTTTGGTCGGATGAGTGCCGACAGGCCCGACCCCGAGCGGTTGAAACGCACCCGGTTCCGCATTGCGATCTTTGGTGACTTCACCGGCCGGTCCGCTCGCGGACAGATCGAAACCGGCGACGCGCTGGCCACGCGCAAGCCGATCCTGCTGGACCCGGATACGGTCGAGGATGTGATTGCAAGCTTTGCCACCGATCTGGTTCTGCCCATCGGGAAGGATGGCGCGGGGATTGAGGTCAAGCTCAAGGAACTGGACGATCTACACCCGGATGAACTTTATGAAAACGTGGAATTGTTCGACGGCCTGTCCGGTCTGAAAAGCCAACTCAGTTCCGGGGCAACCGCCGATCACGCAGCCAAGCAACTGATTGCCTGGGGCGAGGAATTCGGACAGGCGGTGGTGCCGCCGCGCAAAACGTCCGGCGGCAATACTGTGCGCGCCGATCTGAAGCTGAGCGATTTTCAGAAGCTCATCGGCGACACGGGTGGGGAACTGGCGCAGCCATCTCCGGTGGACGATCTGCTGAAACGCGTGGTCGGACCGCATATCCGCAAACTGCCCAGCCCAGATGTCTCTGCCATGCAGTCAGCGGTGGATGAAGCGCTGAGTGCGGCGATGCGGATGGTGTTGCACCACCCCGAGTTCCAGTCGGTCGAGGCGCAATGGCGCAGCCTCGATCTGATCGCGCGCAGTGTCGAAGATGACGATACGCTGGACGTGATCTTGTATGACGTGTCCGCCGAAGAAATCGCCGCCGATCTGGCGGCAGAGGAGGACCTTGCCAAAACCGGGCTCGTGCGCCTGCTGACCGAGGAACCGCTGGACGAAGAAAACGGGCGCGGCGGCTATTCGGCCCTGATTGGCCTTTATACGTTCGAGGAGACTCCGCCCCATGCCGAATTGCTGGGCCGGGTGGGCCGGGTCGCGGCGCATGTGGATGCGCCTTTTATCAGCGCCATCACGCCGGGTTATCTGGATATCAAGAAAGAGGACCGGCACCCGCTGGTGGTCAAAGCCTGGGACACGTTCCGCGCCATGCCCGAGGCCGGGCATGTGGGTCTTGCCTCGCCCCGGTTCCTGCTGCGGCGGCCTTATGGGGCCAAGTCCGAACCGATCTACGAGTTCGACTTCGAGGAATTCACCGAAACCGAAGGCCTGCGCGGCATGCTCTGGGCCAATCCGGCGGTGCTGGTGACGATCCTGCTGGCGCGCTCGTTCAAGCAAAACGGCAAGGCGATGAACCTCGGCTCAGTCATGAGCCTTGGCGGCGTGCCCTACCATTTCGTCAACGACCGCTACGGCGATCAGGTGGCGCTGCCCTGCACCGAGCGCAATATCACGCTGGAAAAACACGAACATTCGGTTCAGCGCGGCTATATGCCGGTGCTGTCGGTCAAGGGCCGGGATGAGATACGGCTGGGCTCGTTCAACTCGGTCGCCGGGCAGGAGATTCTGGGCCCGTGGACCGGTGTTCCGGTGCCCGAACCCTCGCCAGATGTCCCGCCTGAGCCCGAGGCCATCGATACGTCGGATGACGAGGATGATTTCGATCTGGATATGGACGATGACACCTCGGATCTCGACCTCGGCGACGATGATGCGGATGAGGACGAAGACGATCCGGAACTGGCGGCGCTTATGGCCGATCTGGCGGGCGGCGGTGACGCCGCCGAAGACGAGGATGACGGGGACGATCTGGATGATTTCCTGTCGTCCTTTGGGGATGATGATGACGTCGACTTTGGCGATGGGTCCGAAGATGGCGAAGAAGAAATGGACCCGGAACTGGCTGCCCTGCTGGCTGATCTGTAACGGCGTGCCGAACGAGATTTGGAAGGAACGGTAAATGGCGCAAAGTATGCAAAGTAAAGAGTGGCCCCTTCGGATCACCGGTTCATACAGCTATGGCGAAGACGAACTTGTCATCCGGCGCGCGATCGTGACGGAAAAGCTGGGCGAGCTGACGGATATTCAGGTCGAGGTTCTGTCGCCGGACAAGTCCATCTCGCTGGACAAGCTGCTGGGCAAGATCATGACCATCCACATGGCCGCCGCCAAGGGGGCTGCGCGCAAGTTCACCGGCACGATTGTGCGCGTCGAACGCTTGGCGCTGCGCGATGGCTTTGTACAGTTGCTGGCGGAACTGCGCCCCTGGTTCTGGATGCTGGATCAGACCACCGACAGCCGCATTTTCCAGAACATGACCGCCGTTCAGATCATCGAGCAAATCTTCGGCGAATACGCGTTTTCCGACTTCAAAAAGAGCCTGAGCACCAGCTATCAGCAGCGGGAATACTGTGTTCAGTACCGGGAAACCGATTTCGATTTCATCTCGCGCCTGATGCAGGAAGAGGGCATCTATTACTATTTCGATTACGCGGATGCCGAGGACAAGCTGGAAACGCTGGTGCTGTGCGACGATGTTTCCGCGCATAAGCCCATCGAAGGCACCTCGACGGTCGAATACCGCCCCGGCGATGACTACAAGCAGCGTTTGCCGGATTGCGTATCGGAATGGGCCAGCTCGCAAGAGGTCGTGCCGGGCGTCGTGTCGCTGCGGGATTTTGATTTCACCACCCCGAACGCCAAGCTGGACGTACGGGCAAACACCAAGACCAAGGCTACGCACAACTACAAAAGCTATGAGCTTTATGATGCGCCCGGTCACTACTACAAGGAAACCAAGCTTGGCACGACTCGCGCTCAGGTGCGGATGGAGGCAGAAGATGCCCGGTTCGACCGCCGCCGGGGCCGCGCCTCGGTCCGGGCGATGGAGGTGGGCAAGACCTTTACGCTGAAGGAACATCCCGAAAAGGCGCAAAACGACGATTACCTGATCACCGGGGCCACCTATTACCTGCAGACGACCGAGGGCTACGGGTTCGAAAAGAACTCGCAAGACCTCGACACCGGTGCGCTGGAATTCCCCGATGATGGCGGTGAGATGTTCATGGTCGAGTTCGAGGCACAGCCGAAATCGGTCAAGTACCGCTCGCCCCTGACCACGCCGTGGCCCGAGATTTCAGGGCTGCATACCGCCATTGTGACCGGCAAAAGCGGCGAGGAAATCTGGACCGACAAGCACGGGCGAATCAAGGTGCAGTTCCACTGGGATCGCGAAGGCAAGAAAGACGAGAATACCACCTGCTGGGTGCGCGTCGTCACGCCCTGGTCCGGCAAGAACTGGGGCATGGTCAGCATTCCCCGTATCGGTCAGGAAGTGGTGATCCAGTTCGAAGAGGGCGATCCGGATCGACCGATTTGCACCGGCATGCTCTATAACGCCGACACCATGCCGCCCTACGCGTTGCCCGCCAATCAGACGCAGACGGGGATCAAGACTCGATCCTCAAAAGGCGGCAGCGCCGAGATGTTCAACGAATTGATGTTCGAAGACAAGAAGGGCGAAGAACTGGTGCGTTTTCAGGCGCAGAAGGACCATGAAAAGCTGGTCAAGAACATGTCCACCATCACCGTCGGCTATGACAAGCTGGACAAAGGCGGCAATGGTGGCGACGGCTGTTTGAGCCAGGTTGTCAAGAAGAACGTGGATGAAACGATCAAAGAGGGCGATCATACCTTCAAGATCGAAACCGGCAGCCAGACGGTTGAAATCAAGACCGACCAGACTGAGACCATCGAAGGCAAATCCACCCGCACCGTGACCGGAAACAACGCCGAAACCATCAAGACCGGGAACAAGACAACCACGGTGAACACCGGTAACATTCAGGTCGATGCCAAGTCCGGCAAGATCACCATCACTGCGATGCAGTCGATCGAGTTGAAGGTGGGTGGATCGTCGATCAAGCTTGATCCAACCAGCATCACTGTGAAAAGCACGATGATCAAGGTTCAGGCCAATGCGAAACTGGATGCGAAAAGCCCGATGACGACCGTGAACGGTGATGCCATGCTGACCCTCAAGGGCGGCCTGACCATGATCAACTAGGGGCGGTGAGATGAGCGAACGATTTGCTAATATGACCAAAACGCCGCAGGTGCCCGCGGCGCGAATGCTGGCGGATGCCAATGCGCGGCTCAGCACGAAGATTGACGCCCCGGCCAGCGCGCCGCTGGATGTGGTGCTGGGCGAGCTTGATGAAAAAGGCGCAGCCATCGATATCCTACGCCTGCTGGGTGTTGCCCTGCCGCCACGCGAGCGGGTCTGGTGGTCCTGTCTGGCGGCGCGCGACTACATCGGTGAGGCCCCGGACAACAACACTCCGGCGCTGGCCGCGTCCGAGGAATGGGTGTTCCGCCCGACCGAAGAAAACCGTGAAAAAGCGGGCGAAACGGTTGATATAGCGGAACCGGATGACGAGACGATTAACTGCGCAATGGGCGTGCTATATTCAGAAGGCACGCTGGGCACTGGGGATCTGGCGACAATGCCCGCTCCGCCCGGAGCAGCCGAAACCCTTGCCTTTGCGATGAATGTTGTTGCGATGGACAACCACGAAGGTGATTTTGACGCATACCTGCAGTTGCTGATCGATCGCGGCGTCGATATTGCTCGGGGTGGGAATGGTAAGCTGGACCGCGACGGGGCTGGTTCAGAGACGAAGGAGTAGACATGGGATTTCCACAAGCCCGCGTCACTGACATGCATCTGTGCACGCTGCCGGCCCCGCCGCCAGCGCCGCCGCCTCCGGCACCGGTTCCGATGCCGATCATGCCGCCCTGCTGCCCAACTGTTCTGGTCTCAAAGCTTCCAGCCGCGCGGGTAACCGATCTGGCGACGCCTGCCTTTCCGCATCCGATCGTCAAAGGGTCGGCGACGGTACTGATCAGTAAACTTCCGGCGGCGCGGGTTACGGATAACTGCGCCTGTGGCGGTCTTATCATACCGCCGTGCTGCCCCACCGTTCTGGTCGGAGGATGAAGACAAACGCATGACGGTCACACTGAAATTCCAATCCACCGGCATTGTACCGGGCGACGGGCGCCCGGTGTCGATGCAGGGGGGCTCTTTGACCGTGGGGCGCGGCCCGGCCAATGATCTGGTCTTGCCCGATCCCGAAAAGACGCTGAGCAAAAGCCATTTCGTGATTGAAGATCACAATGGCAATGTGGTGATCGTCGATCTTTCGACCAACGGCACTTTTCTGAACTATTCCAAGATCGCTTTGGGCCGGACACCTACGCCGCTGAACAATGGTGACGTACTGACCGCAGGCGGATACGAGATGGTGGTCGAGATCGGGGCCGATCTGCCAACATTCGAGGAGATGATCCCACAGCCCATGCAACAGGGCGGGGTTTCGCCGGGCCAGTCGCAGAACGCGCCGGACCCGCTGGCCTTGCTGGACGATGCCGGACCCGGGGGCGATTTTCTGGATGATCTTCTGGGCGGCGATGCCAAGGGCCCCGGCCAGATTTCCACGCCCGACCCGATGGATGAGCTGCTGCCGCCGCTGGACGATGACGATCCGTTCTTTGCCAAGCCCAAGGACGCGCATGCCGATATGGGAGCCAGCGATCCGACCCATAATCCGTCGGCCTCGGACGCGTTTTCCGCACCGCAGGCCGGAGGCGGAGCAAATCTGATCCCAGATGACTGGGATGATGACCTGTTGTCGCCTTCGGGTGGCACAAGCTCGGACCCGTTTGCTGCGCCCGACTCTCGAAAAACTGCAGTACCACCGCCGCCAAAGCCAAAGCCCGGTGGTCAGGCCGAAGCGCCTCAGCCGACACCCGAGCCCGCACCGGAACCGCCCAAGGCGGAACCTCCTACGCCTGCACCTGCGGCCGCAGGGGATCACTCTGCCGCGCGCGCGCTGCTGGAAGCGCTTGAGGTGGACGATCTGCAGATCGACGATGCCGATCTGCCTGCCACGATGGGCCGGATGGGGCGGGTATTGCGGGCGATGATCACGGGGTTGCGGGAAATCCTGATGACTCGAACCTCGATCAAGTCCGAGTTCCGCATTGATCAGACGATGATCAGCGCGGGCGGGAACAATCCGCTCAAGTTTTCGATCAGCCCGGAACAGGCGATCGAAGCGCTCGTGAAACCTCGGGTCAAAGGCTATCTGGCCTCGGAGGAGGCCACCGAACAGGCGCTGAACGACATCAAGGCGCACGAGGTGGCCATGGTGACCGGGATGGAGGCCGCGCTGAAAGGCGTGCTGGCCAAGCTCGACCCCGACGTATTGGCGGGAAAAATTGAGAATTCCGGCAAACTTGGGTCACTTTTCAAAGGTAAGAAGGCCCAGTACTGGGAAGTGTATGAGAAGATGTACGCGGATATCTCGGATCAGGCAGAAAATGATTTTCACGATCTATTCAGCCGGGAATTCGCGCGCGCCTATAAGGAACAGCTGGAAAAGCTGAAATAAAGCCCGATTGAGGGCGGCAAGAATAAGGGAGGGCAGCCATTGTCCTGGGACAGCAAGGTGCTTTGGACCGAAGGGTTGTTTCTGCAACCCCATCACTTCCAGCAGGCCGACCGGTATACCGAGGCGCTGGTCGCCGGGCTGGCGCGCCGTGTGACGCCCTATGCCTGGGGCCTGAGCGCGCTGGAGATTGATGACGAGGTGCTCAAAGTCGGTCAGTTTGCGCTGAAATCCTGCTCGGGCCTGACGCCGGACGGGCAGGTGTTCCGCGTGCCGCAAGCCGAGGACCACCCGCCTGCACTGGAAGTGCCCGAATCGATCAAGGATTGCGTGGTCTACCTGACGGTACCGCAGCGTCGGCAGGGTGCTTCCGAGGTCGACCTGAGCGGAGCTGAGCAATCGGTCAGCCGCCTGCGCCCTGCAGAGCAGGAAATCACCGATGTGATGAGCCAGCAGAAAAAGCCGGTGACTCTGGGCGTCGGCAAGCTGCGGCTGCAATTTGCGCTGGCGGTGGACGATCTGGCCGACAAGCTGGCCATCCCGATTGCCCGGATCATCGAGGTGCGCCCGGATAAAGAGATCATTCTGGATCGCGGCTTTATCCCCTCAGTCCTCGATGTGCGCGCTGCCCCCGCGCTCGCCGGGTTCATGAATGAACTGGAAGGCATGCTGTCGCACCGGATGCAGGCGCTGGCCGGGCGGCTGTCCGAAGGCGGCCCCGCCAAGGGCGCGGCTGAGATTTCCGATTTCCTGCTGCTGATGACCATCAACCGTAACCTGCCGCTGGTGCGCCATTTCGCCAATATCGAAAACGTGCACCCAGAACATGCGTATCGTGTTTGCGCTGCTCTGGCAGGAGAGCTTGCAACCTTCATGAGTGCCGAAAAGGAAGCGGTGCAATTCCCGGCTTACCAGCATGACAACCTGACCGAATCCTTCGCGCCGGTAATCCGCACCCTGCGTCAGTACCTGAGTTCGGTTCTCGAGCAGACCGCGATTTCGATCCCACTGGAGCCGCGCAAATACGGCATAAGTGTGGGTGTGATCGCAGACCGCAAGCTGATCGGGAATGCGGGCTTTGTGCTGGCCGTCAACGCCGATATCCCAGCCGAGGACGTGCGGCGGCATTTCGCGGGGCAGGCCAAGACCGGCCCGGTTGAAGAAATTCGCCAATTGGTGAACTCGGCCCTGCCGGGCATCACCCTGCGCCCGCTGCCGGTCGCGCCGCGCCAGATTCCCTATCACTCCGGTGTCGTCTATTTCGAACTGGACGCCGCCAGCCCGTATTGGGGCAAGATGACCACCTCGGGCGGCATCGCGGTGCATGTGTCGGGGCAATATCCGGGGCTGCAGATGGAGCTTTGGGCGATCCGCAATCAGTGAATGTGAAGGCGATCACTGGCTGCGGCGAAACGAATTGATAGGGCTGCCCGTATGGGTCACACTCAGACCCGGGGGCCTTGAGGAAGCAGGTAAACGATGTCCGACAAAGATCCTTTTGCCGAACCGGACGATACAGACAAGACGGTGATCCGACCCAATCCGGGCGGGCGGCGTCAGGCTGGCGGTGCTCCGCAACAACCTGCCGTACCCCAGCAACTGGCGGGCTATCCGGATCCTTTGCAGGTGCCGCAGCCTGCCGCGCCTGCACCCACTGGCGCCGCCGGGTACGGTGTACCGCCCTCGCAACCTCAGCAATCGCAGCCCGCGCAAGGCGGGGCTGAGACTGTGGCGGCTACCGGTATGAACCGCCTCAACGCCTGCGCTGCGCCTCTGTTTTCCCTGATCAGCCGCATCCGCAACCGGGCGCAACACATGGACCCGGACAAGCTGCGCCAAAGCGTCGTGGCCGAGGTGCGCAGTTTTGAAAATGCGGCCCTGCAGGCGGGTATACCGGCCCAGACGGTCAAGGTCGCGCGCTATGCGCTGTGCGCCACGCTGGATGACGTGGTGCTGAACACGCCGTGGGGCGGGCAATCAAGCTGGGCCACCCAGTCGCTGGTCGGCACATTCCATCGCGAAACCGTGGGCGGCGACCGTTTCTATGACCTGCTGGCGCGTCTGGAACAGGACCCGGCGAACAATATCGAGTTGCTGGAATTCGTTTATATGTGCCTGTCGCTGGGGTTCGAGGGCCGTCTGCGCGTGGAGCAGGGGGGGCCCGACAAGCATCTGCAAATCCGGCAGGGTTTGGCCCGCATCATCCGGGCGCAGAGGGGCGATGTTGAACGGGATCTGGCCCCGCATTGGAAAGGCGCAGACAAGCCGTACCGCGCGCTCAGCATGTGGAAACCGGTCTGGATCGCGCTTGGCGTCACTGCACTGTTGCTGATGATCGAGTTTGGCGGGCTGTCCTATGTACTGTCGAACAAGACCGAAAATCTGGTAGGGCAAATGTCGGTGATCGACGCGGGCCCCGTGACCGAGTTGCAGCGCCGCGCACCGCCGCCGCCCCCTCCGCCGCCGCAGCCCCAGCCGCAGGTCGAAAAGGTGGTGGAGTTCCTGAAGCCCGAAATTGACGAAGGGCTGGTTGAGGTCTTTGAAAAGGGCAACACACTGATCATCCGCATCAAGGGCTCGGGCATGTTCGGTTCTGGCTCGGACCATCTGCAGGACAAGTTCCGCGAACCCGTGCGCCGGGTTGCCGTGGCGTTGAACGAAGAACCGGGCAGCGTGATCGTGGCCGGGCATTCGGACAACGTGCCGATCCGGTCCTCGCGCTTCCCGTCCAACCTGGCGCTGTCGCTGGCGCGCGCGAAATCGGTGATGAACCAGATGGCAGGCGAGATGACCACGCCTGACCGCCTCAGCGCTGAGGGCCGCGCCGACAGCGAACCGATTGCCGACAATTCGACCCGCGAAGGCCGGGCCACCAACCGCCGGATCGAAGTCCTGCTGGTACAAGAGGAGAACTGATCGTGTTCTTCAGAGTTCTGAGATTCATCTTTTTGTCGATCTACACGGTGCTGTTCTTCACGGCGACCGCTCTGTCATTGTGCCTGTATTTCTTTGGGCCTCTGATCGGCTGGGACGAGTGGCGTCCGCTGGACGGGGTTGGCACGCGTTTGATCTGGTGTGGGGTCATCTACTTTATCTTCCTCAGCATCGCCCTGACCATCTTCTTCGTCCGCCGCCGCCGCGAGAAGAAGCTGACCGAAGAGATCACCGAAGCCGTCAGCGATGGCGGTGACATGATCGACAGCGAAATCTCGGAACTGCGCGGCAAGCTGAAAACCGCAATGGCAGCGCTGCGCAAGTCCAAGAACGGGCGGCGTCATCTGAACGAGTTGCCCTGGTACGTGATGATCGGCCCGCCCGGAGCGGGCAAGACCACGGCCATCGTCAATTCGGGCCTGAACTTTCCGCTGGCCGACGAGATGGGCAAGACCGCCATTGGCGGCGTAGGCGGCACCCGCAACTGCGACTGGTGGTTCACCGAAAACGCGGTTCTGATCGACACCGCCGGTCGCTACACGACGCAGGAAAGTGACGCACAGGTCGACAATGCCGCCTGGATCGGGTTTCTGAGCCTGCTCAAGAAGTACCGCAAGCGCCAGCCGATCAACGGCGCGATGATCGCTATTTCGCTGTCTGATCTGTCCCTACAGGACGAGATCACGCAGAAAGAACACGCCAAGGCCGTGCGCCGCCGTCTGGAAGAGTTGCGCGAGAAGCTGGGCGTGCGCTTCCCGGTCTACATCCTGTTCACCAAGGCCGATCTGATCGCAGGCTTTGCCGAGTTCTACGACAATCTGGGCAAAGAAGACCGCGAACAGGTCTGGGGCTTTACCCTGCCGCTGGACAAGTCCCGCGCCGAAAAATCGCCCGTGGCGGCATTTGACGAGGAATTCGCGCTGCTGCTGGGCCGCCTCAACGCGCAATCTCTGGAACGGATGCAGACGGAAACCGACCCGCATCGCCGCGCGCTAATTGCCGGGTTCCCGATGCAGGTGGCCTCGGTTCGCAAGGTGGCGCATGAGTTCCTGACCGAGGTGTTTCAGGACAGCCGCTATCAGCACCGCCACATGCTGCGCGGGGTGTATTTCACCTCGGGCACGCAAGAGGGCACACCGATTGACCGGCTGATGCTGGGTATGGCGCGGACCTTCGGGATCGGGCGTCAGGCGATCGGGTCAGGGCAGGGCTCGGGCCGATCCTATTTCCTGACCCGCCTGTTCGATCAGGTGATCTTCCGCGAGGCCGGTCTGGTCAGCGCCGACGACAAGGTCGAGCGGCGCTACAAGATCACCAAATGGGTCTCGGTCGCTGCAACGGTTGTGGCGGCTGTAACGGTCGGCGCGCTGCTGGTGCGCAGCTTCATGGGCAATTCCGAGTTGATCGCCGAGGCACAGGAGGGCGTATCCGCCTATCAGGCCGCCGCCGCAACTCTGCCCCCCAGCCCGGTCGGCGATACCGATCTGGTGCCGGTGGTGCAGGCGCTGAACACGCTGCGCGATCTGCCCGCCAACCCGACCCTGTCGGACCCCGAGCCGGAAACGCGCGTGACCTATGGCCTCTATCAGGGCGAAGTGATCGGCACGCAGGCCGCGCAAACCTACCGCGCCGCGCTGAACCAGCGTTTCCTGCCGCGCCTTCTTCTGCGTCTGGAAGAGCAGATGAGCGCCAATATCAACAACCCCGATGTCCTCTACGAGGCTCTCAAGGTCTATCTGATGCTGGGCCTGCAGGGGCCGATGAACCAGAATCTGGTCAAGGAATGGATGAACATCGACTGGACGGTCTCGTTCCCCGGCCCCACGCGCGAAGAATTCCGTGCCGACCTGAACGACCATCTGGATGCGCTGCTGAGCCAACCGATGCAGGAGGTTGCGCTGAACGGGCCGATGGTGGAACAGATTCAGGGCATCCTGTCCGAATTGCCACTGGCGCAGCGCGTCTATAACGGCATCGTCTCCAGCCCGTCGGCAACAGCATTGCAGGAATGGCGCATCACCGATGTCGGAGGTCCTGCTGTGGGCCGGGTTCTGGTCCGGTCCTCGGGCAAACCCCTGAATGCCGGGATTGAGGGGATATTCACCTATAAGGGCTTCAACGACGTTTTCCTCGGCGAGGCCTTGGGCGTTGCCAAACGCGTACAAAAAGAAAGCTGGGTGCTGGGTCCGCGTGGCGAGGCTGAGCAGACCGAACAGGCGCTGGCAGCGCTCAGCCGCGATGTTCTGGACCTCTATTACAACGACTACATCGCGCGCTACGATGCGATGCTGGGCGATATCGACATTGTGCCGATGGAAAGCCTCAGCCATGCGGTCGAAGTGACCAACGTGCTCTCGGGACCGACTTCGCCCATCGTGAACGTGCTGACGTCGATCTCGGATGAGACCAAGCTGACCGAGAAGCGTTCTGCTCTGCCAAACACCGACGCGCTGAACGAGGGGCTGTCGGATGCGGCCAGCCTTGAGCTTCAATCGGCGACCTCGGTCCAGACGCAGATATTGCTGGAAGCACTGGCCAAATCCAGTGGCGCCGGGGTAAGCGAACCGGTTCAGCAGCCGGGTCAGTATGTCGAAGATCGGTTCTCGTGGCTGCACGAACTGGTGGACAGTCAGGAAGGCCAGCCCTCGCAGCTTGATCTTCTGATGGGATCCCTGACCGGTGTTTATCAAGAGCTGAACAAGATGTCGTTCAGCGGCGTGTCGGGGGGTGAGACCGGGCAGGCGCTGCAGCAATTCCAGCAGGAGGCCGCCCGCATTCCCGGCCCGATGGAACGCTGGGCCGTGCAGATCATCGACGGCTCGTCGGGGATCACCTCGGACAGCACGCGGTCGTCGATCAATGCGCGTTGGCAGGCCAGTGTGCTGCCCTTCTGCGAGCAGGTCGTCTCGGACCGGTATCCGTTCAATCGCCGGTCTGGCGCGGATGTGGCGATGGGCGATTTCGGCAAATTGTTCGGTCCGCAGGGCCTGATCGACACGTTTTTCAACGAAAACCTCGCCAAACATGTGGATATGCGCACACGGCCCTGGTCGTGGAAATCCGGCGTGAACGAGGCCGATCTGGGCATCAGCCAGGCGGTTCTGACCCAGTTCCAGAACGCCGCTGAAATCAAAGAGGCGTTCTTTGCCGCCGGACCTCAGCCGCAGATTCAGTTCCAGATCATGCCCGAGGCGCTGGACCCCAAGGCCAAAGGCGTGAAGCTGGAAATCGACGGGCAGACGCTGGATTTCCGCCATCGCGGCGGATTGCCCTCGCCCATGGCCGTGACATGGCCGGGGCAGGTCGGTCTAGCGCGGGTCAGTTTCGAGCCGGAAAAGCGCAACATTGAAAGCGTGCTGTCCAAGGACGGGCCGTGGGCCTGGTTCCGCCTATTGGATGCGGCAGAGGTGCGGCGCACCAATGTCTCGGACCGCAAGAAGGTGATCTTCAACGTCGGGGGCCGCATCGCGATCTTCCAGTTGCAGTCAGGTTCGGTCATCAACCCATTTGCCCTGCCGGCGCTGCAGAAATTCAGC
The DNA here is from genome assembly GCF_056533855.1 of Ruegeria sp. F11. Lineage (NCBI taxonomy): Bacteria > Pseudomonadati > Pseudomonadota > Alphaproteobacteria > Rhodobacterales > Roseobacteraceae > Ruegeria > Ruegeria sp. F11. The sequence goes on from NZ_JBQFOW010000003.1 coordinate 138,972, forward strand.
TGCCCGAAGTCGTTCTGATGCAGCAGGCCGGGTTTGGCGCATTCGGCAAGATGCCTTCGGTTGGGGATTTTTTCCGCTTGGGCGTCGCTCCGGCCTTTGTGCAGCCTTGGGACGAGTGGATTCAGCGCAGCATGCTGGCCGCGTCCGAGGTTTTGGGGCAGGCCTGGGATGCACATTACATGTCCGCCCCGATCTGGCGGTTCTGCCTGTCGCCGGGGCTGGCCGGGCCGCAAAAGATGCTGGGCGTTCTGATGCCCTCGGTCGATCGCGTCGGGCGGCGCTTTCCGCTGACACTGGTTGCGCCGGTCTCGAACGAAGGCTCAGCCATTCTGGCGCATTTCCGGGCGTCCGAAACCTATCATCAACTCGAAGATTTGGCTCTGGCGGCGCTTGAGGACGACATGACCCGCGACAGGCTTGAGGCCGCACTGGCAGAACTGACCGTCCCCGTGCAGCAACCAACCGCGCCGGTAAGGGCCAGTGGCCAGACGATGGTCCTGACCCGTGGCGAAGTGTCAGGCAGCCTGCTGCCCGATCTGGCCGCGGGGCTGATGGCGCAACGTTATCGCACCCCAAGCATCTGGAGCACCGAAATCGGCGGCGTGCCCCGGATGATGGTCTGCGAAGGTTTACCGGATAGGGCAAACATGCAAGGCTTGTTCAACCTACACGCCGCTCTCTGGACCGAGGCAATGCCAATATGAATTCAAGTCACCGCGTTCGGTACAGTGCCCGCAGCCATGTCGGCCTTAAGCGCAAAATCAACGAAGACGCGGTGCTGGCACTGCCCGAAGAAAGCCTGTGGCTGGTGGCGGATGGCATGGGCGGGCACGAAGCAGGCGATTACGCCAGCCGCCTTGTTGCCGATATGGTGGCCGCTATCCCTCCGGGCCTGCCGCCCTCAGACCGGCTTGGCACATTGCGCGATGTGATCCGCAAGGCCCATGCAGTGATCCGGCAAGAGGCCGAGGCGCGTGGCGGCGGAACCATCGGCACCACGGTCGCCTGTATGATGCTGGCCAACGGTCATTTTGTCGGGCTTTGGGCCGGGGACAGTCGGATTTACCTGTTGCGCGACGGCAAGATTCAGATGCTGACCACCGATCATTCCGTTGTCGCCGATCTGGTGCTGGCCGGGCAGATGAGCTGGGATGAGGCCGAACAGCACCCGCAATCCAACGCCATCACCCGCGCGGTGGGCGTGGGCGAGGAACTGGAACTGGACAAGATCCGGGGCGAAGTTCAGCCGGGCGACCGCTTCCTAATCTGCTCGGACGGGCTGAGCAAATACGCCACATTCCCGATGCTGGAAAAGGCGTTGTCCCAGATGCCGATCGAGACGGTGGCGGACCAGTTGATCCAGATCGCCCTCGACGGCGGCGGGGCGGACAATATCACCGTGGTTGTGGTGGATATCCTGTAGCTTAGGGGAAAGAAGGCAAAGCGGGCAGCGGTGGGGCAGGCGGCAACTGCATCCCGGCCAGACTGTCCCTGACCGAGCCGATATCGGTGTTGCACGCATCGCACGGCCCCAGCGGCAGGCCGGGCAAAGATTTCGCCAGTTTCGCCAGCGCCTGCAGCGTTGGCAGGATCGGCACGGCGGGGGGCTGAACGCTCATCGACGCGGCCAGATTGACCGCGCCGCTCTGCGCTGCCTGCGCGCCTTGCGTGATATCGTCGATCTTGGGCAGCGCGTCCAGTTGCATCTGCAGCGCCTGCGCCTCGAGCGGCATCGGAACGTTCAGACGGGCGATATAGCTGAGCATTGCGTTTACCCGCGCGACCCCGGCGGGGGTCAGGGCATCGGGGCCGAACGCCTCTTGTATCGTGGCGAGGTCCTTGAGTTGATCCGCCATGGCCTGCAGATCGTCGAGCGAGACGGGCAGGTTGGGCACCGGCACGGTCGACAGGGCGGCCAGTTGGCCCATCAGCGCCTTCATCATGTTCGGATCGGAGATCGGCGGCAGCCCCATGGCCGCAGGCGCGGTTCCCGCCGGAGCCAGCAGGGCCAATTGCCGCGCGAGATTGAGTTTCGGCAGCGGCAGGGCAAACGGCGGTAGGGTGATGCGGGGCAGCGATGCCGCGAAATTCAGCGCGGCGGAGCAGGTGCCGCGCGACCCTCCGGCCTCGCCCGCCTCCATCGACGCCTCAAACGAGTAATCCAGCCCTGCCAAAGCCATCGGGCAGATGCCCTGCGCGCGCAGCGCAAGGGTCATGTTTGCGGCCAGCGTCATGTTCTGCAGCTGTGGTCCCGGGATTGAAGGCATCGCCTGTGCCTGCGGCAGAACATTTGCAGCCAGGCTCAGAACCGCCTGCTGCACTTCGGCCAACAGTGCGCGTGGGTCGGCCAGCGGGAAACCGGCAACCGCCAGTTTCATCATCATCGAAATGGCTCCACCGCCATCGCCGGGCAGGATCGGCGGCAGCACGATATTGGGCGCCTTCGCCGCCATCGTTGCCTGCAGATACATATCCGGCGTCATCGCGGGCAGCATGGCGTTCAGTTTTAGGTCCGCCCGCGCCTGACCACTGACGTTGCCTTGCAGTCCCAGCAGGGACAGCAGTTTCATCATCTGCGGCGGCACCGCCTGAACCGACAGATTGGCGGTTGGCGTCAGATTTGGCAGCGTCGCCGCGTTGGATTTGCAAAAGCAGGGCATGGGTCAGCGCAGCCCGTTCCTATTGTTCCAGAGTGGTCAGAATACGGCTGTCGAGCGACAGGATCTGCGTGTCGACATTGCGGTCCTGCTCGCGCAGGGCCTCGGCATATCCGGCAGCGGATTCCGTTGTGGGACGCAGGGTGTCGAACAGCTGGTTGTCGGTGTGCAGAACGATGACCTTGCTTTTGCCCAGAGCAGTGTCGTCGACCTCAAAAGCGATACCCCCGTTCTCCTGACTTTCCGGGATCGAATAGGCCACCCGCACTGACACGGGGCCAGCTTCCCCGTCTCGCAGGGCGGCGATGTCGTTTTCAGTGCGCGTCACATTGGGCAGAAGGTGGAACACGTTGCCGGACACGTCCAGCACCGAGACAGACAGGAACCCGTCCTGCACATCGCCGGGAAGATCGACATCAATGACCGGGTTCTGCCCAACGACAAAATCGCCTGCAGGATTCGGTGCGTTGCCTTGTTCACCATTATAGAACGCGATCGAGATATCGCTGGCAGGAGCGCTTGGCAGGAAGTTCTCGATGAGGCACAGCGACGGGTTCAATAGCGCAACCTGATCCAAGTCCAATGGCCGCGATCCGGCCAAAGCTGTCAGGGCGGTTCTGAGCCCGATCATGCTGTCCTGCGAGGCCAATGTGCCGCTCACCCGGATCGGGCTTTCAGGCCCATACCCGGTCGCCGGGGCATCGACCAGTTTCAACGCACCGCAATCGGCCAGCCCGGACAGGACGGGCCGTATCTCGGCGGCGGACAGGAATAGGGGTTCAAAGTCCAGTTCAACTGTGCCCTGCAGTCCGACGGGCAGACCGGCGGAATAGAGTTGCTCCAACTCGGCGTGCAGGGTTTCGTTTGTCGTAAGGCCTGTCAGCTTGGCGTCATTGCCGTTCACCACGAGCCGCCATTCATCCATCTCCATGATCGAACCGATCACATCAGTAACCGCGCTGCCCCATGTCTCGGAGATGTCGCCGGAGGCCAGCGTCAAATCGACCTCACCGCCCTCGGCGGTGATCTCGCTGGTCATGGTGTCACGGGCGGATTCGGAGGGAACGAAGCCCACGGCGCGCGGGGGCAGCCCGTCGCGTTTGTCGGCCACCAGCGTGTAGGGCGCGGCCACCGGATAATTCGGCCCGAGGAAGCTGTCGAACACCCCGCCAAAATAGCCACCGGCCCCGATGCCCGCGACGGCAAGAACGCCAAGGATCGGCACAAGTGCACCGCGCGACGTCTTGGGCGCGTCGGGTTGGGTCGGTTTTTGCGCTGCATCTGAACCCAGTGAAGGTTCCGGTTTCGCCATCACCGGCTCGGGGGCTGCTGATTGGCTTTTGGGCACAATCACGGTCGCGTCTTCGTCAATACTCGTTAGCGGTTGCTCAACCGCTCCCGACCGCGCGGCGGCAAGCGCCCGAAGAACATCGCTGGCCGTCTGATATCGGTCATCGGGATTGGGCGCGGTCATCTTGTCGAGGATCGCTTTCAGTGGCTCGGGTACAGAAGTCGTATCAAGCGGCGCTTTCTTGTTCTCGACGACCTCCAGCAGGTTGCGCCCGGCATCCGCTCTTTGGCCCCGGAAATTGGCCAGCAGCAGCGCGCCCAAAGAATAGATATCAGTGCGCTGGTCGGTCTTGCCCGATAATTGCTCGGGCGCGGCATAGGCGTATTTGCCGGCGAACTCGCCACCGACAATGGTTTCCGCGCCTGGATTGGTGTCTTTGGCGATGCCGAAATCAATGATCACCGCCTGCGCCGGATCACCGTCGCGCAGGATGATGTTGTCGGGGCTCAGATCGCGGTGAACGATGTTGCGGGCATGGGCGGCTTCCAGCCCCTCGCACACCCGCTTGCAGACTGTCAGAATATCCGCCGCCGACATCGGCCCTTCGCTGAGCTTCTGATCAAGCCCCGGCCCGTCGACATAATCCATCACCAGATAGACATGCCCGTCTGCCGTGCGGTTGTTCTCGGAATAGCGGACAACCGCGTCGTGGCGGATGTCGCGGATCTCTTCCTCGCGGGTCAGCAGGACGAGGTAGTCGTCATTGCTGGAAAACTCGGCCTTCAGAACCTTCAACGCGGCAAGCCGCCCCGATATTTCGGAGCGGGCCCGGTAGACGTCAGATGTGCCGCCCCGCCCAAGGATGGCTTCGATCCGATATGTATTGTTTACCAGATCGCCCGGCTGAAACAGGTCGCCTGCGCGGGATTCGGTCATGCTGCCCTCGGAAGTTTTTTGTGGTTAGCGGATACTAAATCAGCCGAGAGCCTGGAATTCAACGCGGCGGTTTTCGTCCGCGCGCGGATTGTCCTTGTTCAGAGGTTCTGCTTCCCCAACGCCCAGTACTTCCAGTCGTGTTTCAGCAATGCCGCAATCGCTAACGAGGAAGCGCTTGACCTCTTTCGCGCGGAGCAGCGACAGGTTCTGGTTGTATTCGGCAGAGCCGGCGCTGTCGGTGTGGCCGATGATCTGAAAAACGTTCACGTCCACGTTTTTCATCGCCTGGCACAGCGAGCTAAGCTTTGGTTTCTGATCGGCGCGCAGCGAAGCTGAAGCGAAATCAAAGCTGATCTGAATGTTGACCTGATCTTCCGTATCCACCGGCTGATATTCGGTGGGCGCGGCGGCAACGGTGGTTTCAGCCGTGTCGTCCGTCGCCGCGGTGCCGGTGTTCGAGGGCACGATAACCAAACCGCGTGTCTTCTGTTTGTTGAACGCGTCGGTGATCTCGTCAGCCGTCAGTTCATTTTCCTGAGCCAGCGCAAGTTGGGTTGTACACACAACCGCAAAAGCCGAGGCCCCGATGAATTTCAAAGATGAAAGTGCGAACATAACCTAAGTCCTTCCTGTTTGACACGAAGAGTACCGCTGCGTCTGACGGGCGACAATGAAGAAAGTCACACTTGTGAACGACAATTTTGGGGCAATTGCGTGACATCCCGCCCTGCGCCTTTTAGGTTTACGCCCGAAGGCGGCAGGAAACAGGAAAAACAGGCAAATGCGCATCGTTCCGGCGATAATATTAGGGGTGGCGATCATACTCGCCCCGATAATCTGGTATGTGTTTCCGCTGATCGTTCCGATGGAGGACAATTTCGAAGGGCCCGCAATCGACTCGGGCGCGCGGATCGAGATTGAGATGCTCAGCCAGCAGGTTGAAGACATGCGCAACCAGTTGGAACAACTGTCACTGGAAATCTCGCGTTCGCAAAGCGGCGGGCCTGTTTTCCAACAGGGCAATGACGATGCGGACAGTTTCGGATATGACAGCACCTCGCCCAATGACATCATCGACGCCTATGCGCAGGTCGTTCTGATCGCCAACCGGGATAAGGTGAACAGAGACCTCGAACTGGCGGGGTCCTCATTCCTGAAAGAGACCTTCGGCCTGCCGCGCGAGGATCTGACGGATGATTGCCAGTCGATGACAAATCCCCGGCTTGAGGAAAAGCTGGTTCTGGAAGAGGTCGGTCCGGTCCGGGTGCGGATGCTGAAACCTGCGGTTGATTCGCTGCGCGCCGTGTTCGAGAACATCCGCCGCACCGATCCTGACCTTTATGCGCGCATCAACACGGCCGGGTCGTTATGTGTGCGCCGTATTCGCGGAGCAACATCCTCGGCCTCGGCCCATGCCTATGGTCTGGCCGTGGATCTGAACATCGACGGTGTTCTGGACACGCTGGGCGATGGGAAAACGCAGCTGGGTCTGACAATCCTCGCCGATTTCTTCCGGCAGGAGGGTTGGGTCTGGGGCGCAGCCTGGGGGCGTGAGGATTCGATGCATTTCGAAGTCAGCCGCAACAAGATCGAGGAATGGCTTGAACAAGGTCTTCTGTAGCGGCTGCAGATGTGATCGGCATTTGTGATGTCTGACACAGACGCGCGCTCAGAAACGCTCAATACGATGTGGGACAAATCCAACAGGCACCGGGTAATGTTCGATACAATCTTGCTTTGCTATACGGGCTGCGCTTTGCTAAGCGCTGTTCCACTCTTCCACCATGGTCGGTTAATGATGACAAACCCCCTTGATCTATGATGCTTGCCCGACGTTTCAAATTGATAGCAGCGCTTGTCGCCGGTAGCAGCTTCGGCATGGTGGATACCGCGCTGGCGCAAAGCGCGTCCAACCTTGCGCCGTCGACATTTCAGCCGCAAAGTCAACGCAGTACGGGGCCCGTCACCGTGGCCCGCGACCCCGGCGCGCCGATCCCGGAAGGGGCGGATCAGCTGTTCGTAACCGTTGGCCGGGTCGAGATTGAAGGCGCGCTGCCGCAGATGGAGGCCGCAAATGCCGCCTTTATCGAACGACTGTCAGGCAAGCGGGTGCCGGTGTCGGAAATCTTCGCCGCGACCAACCGGCTGGAAAGCGCCTATACCAACGCCGGATTTGTTCTGAGCCGCGTGGTACTGCCACAGCAAACCCTGCGCGATGGCGGAACCTTGCGTATCGTCGTCGTTGACGGGTTCATAGAACGGATCGATGCCGAAAAGGTGCCCGAACAAGCCCGTGACCGGGTCGTTGAGATCACCAAACCCCTGATCGGCAAGCGCGGCATCAAGCTGCAGCAGATCGAGCGCGCACTGTTGGTGGCAGGCGATACATTTGGGCTGCGTCTGGCATCAACCCTGTCCGCAGGTGATGCGGCTGGCGGCACGGTGCTGACGCTGGACGGTCAGTTCAAAGAGATCACTGGCTCATATGGGTTCGACAACACGCTGTCGGACGACCTCGGCCCTCTGAACCTGAGCCTTGGGCTTGAGATCAACGGCGCGCTTGAGATGGGCGAGACGTTTTATTTCAACGCAGGCGGGTCGCCCACGCGGTATTTCTCGGACGACGCTGAATATCGGATTCTGGCGGCCGGCACGGTGTTTCCGATCGGCTATGACGGCCTGACCTTCAATGTCGAGGTCACGTCCAGCAAGGCCCGCCCGGATTCGGACTTTGTGCCGACCGAAAGTGAGTTTGAAAGGCTGTCGATCCGGCTCTATTACCCATGGATCCGTTCGCGCAAATTCAATTTGTCGTCGCAGCTGATCCTTGACCGGGTCAGCGACACGCAAGACCTGCTGGTGGGCTCGGTCCGCCTGCCGATCTATGATGACGATCTCAGCGTATTGCGTGCAACGTTGGATGCCACGCGAAACTACGAAAACGGGTCCTTCCTGCGTGGCAGCGCCATCCTGTCGCGCGGGCTGGACGCCTTTGGGGCCAGCGCATCGGTCGGGCCCGGCGATACCCCCCTGTCGCGGCAGGGGGCCAGCGCCGAGTTCACCAAGCTTGTGCTGTCGGCGCAATACCAGCGCCCGCTGAATGCGAACTGGTCGCTGAGCGTGAATGGCCGAATTCAGACCAGTTTCGGCGATCCGCTGGTCACGTCCGAACAGTTCAGCATCGCCAGTTCCAACGAGCTTTCGACCTTTGACGCAGGCGAGTTGCGCGGTGACGACGGGTGGGTCATGCGCGCCGAAGCGGGCCGGTCGCAGCAGGTTTCGATCGCGGGCTTTCCGCTGATTTTGAAGCCCTATGTCTTTGGCGCATATGGCGAGCTGGGTTTGGAACAGCCCACGGTTTTTGAGCAAAGTACAACCACAGCCTATGCCTATGGCATCGGCGCAGATTTGTTCACGATTGAGGATTCGGCTTATCGGTCCGGATCGTTGCGAGTGGAATATGGGAGAGGGGAACGCGATGACCTTGGCGAAGACGGAAACCGTTTCAGCATCGTTGCAAGTCGCAGGTTCTGAAGGCCCAAAAACATTGATCCGGGGCGCGCTGCTGTCGGCCTCGGCGTTTTTGATGGGCACCACGGCTTTGGCACAGTCCTTGCCGAACGGTGGCACTGTGGCCGCTGGAAACGTGACGATCACGCAGCCCAGCGGTACCCAACTGGACATCACGCAGGGCTCCGGGTCCGCGATTGTGAACTGGAACGGGTTTTCGATTGGCTCCGGGTCAACCGTCAACATCAACCAGCCGGGTCAGCAAAGCGTGATCCTGAACCGGGTGACCGGCGATACCACCAGCCAGATCCACGGCCAGTTGAACGCAAATGGCCAGGTTTTTTTGGTGAACCCGAACGGTATCTTCATCGGTCCGAACGGGCACGTGAATACAGCGGGCTTTGTGGCCTCGACGCTGGATATCTCGGACGATGATTTCCTGAACGGACGATATCGCTTCAACGGCAATGGCCAGTCTGCTGCGGTCGAGAATGCGGGAACCATCTCGGTCGTGCCGGGCGGATACGCGGCGCTGATCGGCGGCAGAGTGTCCAACTCTGGCCTGATCCGGGTGCCGCTAGGCAAGGTCGGACTTGGAGCCGGAGAGCAGGTGACGCTGGACGTCGCGGGTGACGGGTTTCTGCAGGTCGCGGTACCGTCCAACAGTGACGATGCCTCGATGGAGGCGCTTGTCACCAATTCCGGGCGGATCGAAGCGGACGGAGGCGTTGTCCATCTGAAAGCCGCAAGCGCGCGCAATGCGGCGCGGCAGGTGATCAACATGTCAGGCGTGATCGAGGCCCGGTCCGTCGGCGGTGTATCCGGCGCAGTCGTACTGGGCGGCGGCGGTGGTGGCGTGCAGGTCAGCGGAAGCATCGACACCTCCGCCCGCAAGACACTGGTCGCCAGTTCGCCTCGGCCCAAGGTTAGGGCGCAGGACGGCGGATCCATCACGATCACGGGTGAGGCAATCGCTCTGGCCGGAGCCAAGCTGAACGCAGACGGGGCGGGGGCCGGTGACGGCGGCACGATCCGGGTTGGCGGCGACTATCAGGGCGGTGGAAACCTGCAGACGGCGCAAACCACAAGCGCGGACGCGAACACAACGCTGACGGCAAATGGCGGCGACGAAGGCGATGGCGGGCGAATCATCGTGTGGTCGGATGACCTGACGACATTCTCAGGCACTATCTCGGCCCGCGGCGGTGCGCAGTCGGGCGACGGTGGATTTGTCGAGGTTTCCGGCAAAACCGATCTGGTCTATCGCGGCTTCGCCGACCTGCGCGCACCCAATGGCAAAACCGGCGATTTGCTGTTTGACCCTTTAAACATAACGGTGCCGGGCACATTTACCGAAGTTGGGCTTGAAGCCCAGCTTTCAACGGCGAACGTGACGCTCGACACTTCGGGCTCGGGGGCAGATGCCGGTAACATCACGATCAATGCTGATATCGACTGGACCTCGACGAACGATTTTATCCTGAACGCCGACAACGCCATCACCCTGAACGGTGCGATCAACGGCCCCAACGGTAGTCTGGTTCTGACGGCGCTCGGGGCCGTCGATGGCGTGGGTCTGATCACCACTGGCGCGGGCGGCGACATCAATGTCGGGGTCTTCTCACTTGTCGCAGGCTTCTGGCGGCAAATATCATCTAGTCTGCCCAGTTTTGCGGCGGCAGATTTTGATATCGACCCTCAGGCCAATTTCCTGCGCGTGACCGGCGGCAATGGGACAAGCGCCAACCCATACCAGTTGACCGATGTCTACGGTCTGCAGGGGATTGGCGGGATGGCCCTGTCCAATCTGAACTATGAGTTGGCGAACAACATCGACGCCTCGGCTACGACCAGTTGGTTTCGTGGCTTTGACCCCATGGATTTCTCTGGAACGCTCGAGGGAAACAGATTTGCCATCGACGGGCTTTTCATTAACGACAACTTCAATCCCGGGGGTCTCTTCGACAACCTGAGCGGGACAGTTCAAAATCTGTCCATCACAAACGCCGATGTCTCAGTGGGCGAGGGCGGCATCCTGGCCGCCATCAATTCGGGCACGGTGTCGGGCGTCATGGTCTCGGGGGATCTGTTCAGCGGCGGTTATGCGCCCGCTGGGGGACTTGTCGGCATCAACGACGGAACCGTGATCGACAGCTATTCAACCGCAGATGTGTCGGTGGTGCCGATCGAATCCAGCACTGCGTTCATCGGGGGTCTGGTCGGGCAGAACACAGGAAATATCATCCGATCCAATAGCTCTGGTTCCGTGACAGGGGCGGACGCCATCAGGTTCACCATGGGCGGGCTGGTTGGCGGGAACTCAGGTCTGATCCGGGATTCCTATTCCACGGCGAGTGTCTTCGGCAGCAATATGGTGTCCTCAACCACGGAACCCGCCAATTTGGGTGGTCTGGTCGGAAACAACAACGGCGGCACGATAACCCGGACCTATTCGACGGGGTCTGTCGGTTTCTCCGGTGGCAATACTCCAACGCTTGGTGGGTTGGTCGGCCAAAACACCGGCTCGGTCAATGGCTCGTTCTGGAACACCTCCACATCAGGCCTGACCACCAGCGCCGGAGGACAGGGCCTGACGACAGCGCAGCTTCAGGACACAGCGACCTTCTATGGGCTGGCATCAGCGCAGGGCTGGGATTTCACAACGACCTGGGCACCCGGCACTGGCAGCACCAATCCGGCGAACTACACGACCTCGCCCGTGGTGTTTGCGATACCGGACAGCCTGGCGGTTCCTGCGGGTTCGACGTCGACCGCCACCGCAACAGGGAACGTCTACGGTGGTCCGTCCTCTTACATGTTTGGCCCGGTGTCAGATTCGCTGAACACATCGCCGATTTTCCAGACGCTGACCTTTGCCAGCACCTCGGCAGGGGCCACGACCTTTACGGTCGATACCTCCAACCTGACCAGTTCGGCCAGTCAGACCTTCACCGTTGCGGCCTTGCCCGGCGCTGCGGTCATTGGCGGCGGAACCACTATCATACCGGTCCCCCCACTCCCGCAGATCACCATCACACCCACGGTTGACACCACGATTACCGGAGGCGGCGGTGGCGGTACTGCGGTCACCAGCGTAACCGAAGCCGAAACGGCGCTTGGAACGGTTGAAAACGTGTCGCAGGACTTCGATGGTGAGGTTTCGTCCTGCGCCAGCAGCGGCGACAATGTCAGCGAGTATCTGGCCTGCTTGGCGGATGCGATGGATGATTATGCTTCCGACCTCGATCAGATTGTGGACGGCTTGCCGCCGGGGCTGGAATCCATCGGGGATATCATTCGCGGGGCCAGTGCCGGTATTCGCGAAGCCGGTGAAGACGCCAACCGGCGGCTGGCGCTGGCCACCACTGCGGAAGAGCGCGCAGCGATCCGTCGCGAGGCGGTCCAGCAGGCGCGACAGCAGATCCGCCAGGCCCAGCGTGAGATCCGCAAGGCCATCACATTGATACGAGCGAGCGATCCGGAACTTGCCATCATCCAGAACCAGCAGGTAGACACGATTGTAGCCGCTGTCGGACAAGCCGAAATCGGTCTGACGCGCGCCATCGGCCTTTGATCCGTCGGAGAGTCTTGCCTGTGTTTGTGATCCGTTGCCTTGCGGCCCTTTTCCTGACGCTGTTTAGCGCCTGCATGGCGCTGGCCGACAAGCGGGTCGCGCTAGTGATCGGCAATTCGGACTATGCCTCGGTCAGCCCGCTGGACAACCCGATCAACGACGCCTCGGACCTGGCCATCGCGCTAGAGGGGTTGGGGTTCGAGGTATTCCTTGGCACCGATCTGACGCGCGATGAGATGCTATCGCTGGCGGAATCCTACGGCGCCACTGCTGCGGATTCCGACGTCTCGCTGTTGTTTTACGCCGGGCACGGGTTTCAGGTGGGCGGGCAAAACTATCTGGTTCCGGTCGATGCGCAAATCTCAGCGCCCGAAGATATCCCGGACCAGACCATCCCGATGCAAGAGTTCGTGGGAAGGATGGAACGGTCAGACGGTATCCGGCTGGTGTTTCTGGACGCCTGCCGCGACAATCCGTTTGAAGGCACTGGCTTGGATGTGGGCGGCGACGGGCTGGCGCGGGTCGGCAGCGCGGCGGATTTCATGTTTGCCTATGCCACGCAGCCAGACAATGTGGCCTATGACGGCACCGGTCGGAACAGCTTTTTCACCGAGGCGCTGCTGAGCCATATCTACACGCCGGGGCAGGATATCTCGGACCTGATGATTTCGGTCCGCAAGGATGTTCTGGCCTCGACCGGAGGTCGGCAGATTCCGTGGGACAACTCATCGCTGACCCGACAGTTCCGGTTTGACAACAGCCCGGTGACGGCCTCGGAAGAAACCTTGCTGTGGCAGGTTGCCGCCAACGCGCAGGACGCCTCGCTGATGCAGCTTTACATGGACCGTTACCCGCAAGGGGCGCATGTGAACGAGGTTGTGGCGTTTCTGGACCGGGCCGGGCAGGGCGAGACGCTGACCCGCGCCCTTTCAGTCGAGGATCAGGACGAACAGGCCGAGCGACTGTGGAAACTAGCGCAACGCAGCCGGATGCGGCCCTTGCTGGAGTTCTATATCGAGCAATACCCAAGCGGAAACCATGTGGATCAGGCGCGCCGCCTGATTGCTTCGATCCCGCGCCCCGAAGACAGCACTCCGGGCGGCATATGTGAACGGCTGGCCACCCATCCGCGGGACCGGACGGCCAGCATTCCCGGCGTGCCGTTCAGCCGCCTACAGGAAAACGCGCTGACCGCCATCCAGGCCTGTAGCGCCGCTGCAGCGCAGACGCCTGATCTGTCGCATTACGTGGCCTTGCTGGCGCGGGCAACGATTGCGGCGGGCGATGTGGAACGGGCCGTCACGCTGTATCAGCAAGCAGCGGCTGAAGGCGACTTGCGGGCAATGGTATCGCTGGCACAACTGCACGAAAGCGGAACTGGCGTGCCACAGGACGTGAACGCGGCGATGGACCTGTACGAACGTGCAGCAGCGGGGGGCAGTTTCGACGCCATGATCAATCTGGCCGTCACCCTGTTCGAAGGTCAGATTGTGCCCAAGGATGAGGCCCGCGCAATCACGCTGTTGCAAAGCGCGGCTGAAGGCGGATCGGCCAAAGCGACGTTCAATCTTGGCGTTCTGGCGCAGGACGGTATTGCGGGGGCGCCTGCACAAGCGCTTGGTTATTTTCAGAAAGCCGCACGGAATGGCGAGTATCAGGGATATCTGGCCGCCGCGATCCTGCTGGATGAAGGGCGCGGCGTTCCAAGCGATCCGCTGGAGGCGGCACGTATGTTGCTGCGGGGGGCTGCCGAAGATGATGGTTCGATCCTGAACCAGCTGTCTCTGGCCTCGGACCAGTGGTCGCGGGAAACCGTGATGGAGGTTCAGAAACTGCTGCAGAAAGCGGGTTACTACTCCAGCACCATCGACGGTGTAGCGGGCCCCAACTTCATATCGGCGCTGCAGCAATGGCGCAGCGGCGGGTTTGATCCCATCATTCTGGCCGGGAACTGATCGACCTTCGGTGGTTAGTTCACCGGTATAAACTCGATCCGGCGATTACGGCGCTTGCCCTCTGCCGTGTCGTTCGACACCACCGGACGGCTTTCACCATAGCCCACGGTCACAAGCCGTTCCGATGCGATGCCCTGATCGACCAGATAGTTGTTCACAGCTTGCGCCCGCCGCTCGCTAAGCGCGCGGTTTGCCGCATCCGAGCCATCGCTGTCCGTATGGCCGCCGATCTCGATGGTCAGGTCCGGGCAGCGGTCGACGATGTCATGCAGGTTCGCCAGCAGCGGAATAGACGCGTCGCTCAGGCGGGCGCTGCCCGAGTTGAAGTAGATGTTGCCGGTGCGCGACAGAATCTCCATCCGCCCTTCGCAGGCTTCACGATTCAGATCCCCCTTGGTTTCCAGCGCGGCGGCCCCTGGTACTGCCGAGGCGACCTCGAGCGTCGGTGGAGTTCCGGCCTTGGCCCGGTCAAACACGAAGCCAAAGCTGATAAAGCCGAAAGGCAGGATATCGACGCCTGCAGCCTCTTCCAGCTTGCCGCGCCCTTCTTCAAGGTTGAAGTCGGGCAGGGCGATGGCGATCGGGGTCGTATTCGCAACGGCCACCCGGTCATTGTCGACCAATGTGATAGCGACCTGTGCAACGCTGTCTTTGGTTACGCCGTGCAACGACAGGGTGTAAGGCAGGTCGATGATCTTGTGGCGGGTCTGATGCAGATCGACCAGCTCTTCGGGCGGAAGCTGCGCGGTGATGACCGCCTCGGGGAAATTGAACGTCTCGAAGAACAGAAACCGCATGCGTACGTTGCGAAGGTCAATGCTGGTATCAACACTGTCCATCTGAACCCGGATGTCGGCAGAGCCTTCCGGACTGATCACGCCAGAAAGGGTTGCGAACCCGCTGTTTTCCGCCACCGAATTCTTCTTCACCGACAGAAACTGCAGTTCCGAGGCCTCGGCATCCAGTTTCCACCCATGCTCGAACGGATCGGCGCTTTGGGCCCATGCACTGTTCGCCAGCAGCAATCCGGCTATGGCAAAAAAGTTTCGCATCGGGGTTGAGCGCGCCATGTGTGAACCTGTTCCTATGCTTGATCCTTAATTCGGGATATGTCAGGCGGTGGCCACAAGAAAGCCAAAAAAGCTTGGTAGAAAAATTCGAACCGTCATGATGCCCCAAGGTCACGGGGCTGGTAGGGTGACGGAAACAGAGGATCTGACGTGCTTCGCAAAGTAAAAGTTCTGGTTGCGATGATCTGGGTTTTGTGGACCGCTCAGGCGGTGGCCGAGCCGCGCATTGCGCTGGTCATCGGGAACTCGGCCTATGGGTCCGTTTCAGCATTGGACAACCCGGTCAACGACGCGAAGCTGATCAGTGAAAAGCTGACCGACCTCGGATTCGATGTCCGTCACCTGTCGGACAGCAACCAGATCGAGATGAAACGCGCCATTTCCCAGTTCGGCCGAGACCTGCGCAAGGGCGGCGAGGATGCGGTTGGCCTGTTTTATTATGCCGGTCACGGCGTGCAGTCCTTTGGGTCGAACTACCTTCTGCCGGTGGATATTTCGCTGAACGATCCCGCGGATCTTGACCTTATGGCGGTCGAGGCGCGGTCGGTCCTGCATCAGATGGCCTCGGCCCATAACAAGACCAACATCGTCATTCTGGATGCCTGCCGGAACAATCCGTTCGAAGAACTTGCCGATATGGATGACAACGGTCTGGCCGAGATGAAGGCCCCCACGGGGACATTTCTGGCCTATGCCACCGATCCGGGCGGGGTTGCCTTGGACGGTGAAGTAGGCAACAGCCCCTTCACACTAAGCCTGGCGGAACATATCGAAACGCCGGGCATGGCAATTGAGCAGCTGTTCAAGAAAGTCCGTGTCGATGTTCTGGAAGAAACCCGCGGCCTTCAAACCCCTTGGGACACGTCTTCGCTGACACAGGATTTTGCTTTTGCGATCGAGACGGAAACGAAGATCGTGCAGCACCAAAGCGAAGAAGACCTTTGGCAGGAAGCGGTCAGTTCCCGCGATCCGGTGCAGATCATGCTGTTCATGCGCGCCTATCCCGACAGCATCCATGCGGACAAGGCCAGCGACCTGTTGCAAACCGTTCTGGCCGAATCCTTCGGGACCGCTCCGCCCTCGGGCGCAACGCAGCCCGAGCAGCAGGAACAGGTGGCCGAGGCGACAGAGACCGACCGGCTTATGTATGATCTGGCGCTGGCCGATGATTCCATCCATTCCTACGAGGTGTATCTGCACAGCTTCCCGGACGGGGCGTTCTCGAATCAGGCGGTTGAACGGCTTTCTGCGCTGCGCCTCGGAGAAGCGACAGTGACCCGAAAGGCCGAGCCCACCGCCAAGATACCAGAGCCCGAAACCGATGGTACAATTGCCGCCGACGAGACGCTGACGCTGGACACGCCGCTCAGCTTCGGGAACTCGTATGTGCGCGGCCAGACGATCAAGGAACTGGTAGCCGGTTCCCCTCAATTCCCACCGCTGGAGGGGCTGCCCGAAGAGCTTTGGAAAGACCAGCAATGCTCCAACTGCCACCAATGGACGGCAGAGACGCTGTGCGATCAGGCCCAGACCTATGTCAAACGGCCAGCCGCAGGGAATGTCGCAAAGCAACACCCCTATGGCGGTGGGCTAAAGGTCAACATGCGCCGCTGGGCTTTGGGCGGGTGTCAGGGCTAGCCAGACAGTTTCGCAAGATCGGCGCTCAGCGCGCGGGCCTCGGAAATACTGCGCTGAAGGGCGGCCAGTTTTGCATCGGGCGTTGCCCCTTGGGGTGTTTCGTTCAGAACCTTGTCGATACGCGCCGCTGTGGCTGCGTCGCCCCCGCCTATGGCATCGCGTTGCTGCAGGATTTTCAGCTTCAACTGGGCCAGTTCCGATTCCGAGGACCGGATTTGCGCCGCAAGCGCGTCGTTTCGGGCCTGCGCGGCGGCAACATCGCCTTCCGCAGCCTCGATACGGTCGTCATAGGCCCCGGTGGCAATGCCCGAGACCCCGGCGAAGAACCCGCCCTCTGCCGGGTCGGTGGTGGTTTGACAGGCGGTCAGCAGAAGGCAGGGTAAAACGGCAAAGCGGATCATATCACCCCCGGTCATAGCGATGAGGCCAGATCGCCGGCGATCCCGCGCATCTGCGTGATCTGGTTCGACAGCGCCGCCAGATCGCCATCAATGGGCGAGGCCGTCTGACCGCGCGAGATGGTCAGGTTCCGCGCCTCGGTGAACTCGGCCTGTCGCTTGGTTGCGCCGTCGATGGCCAACTCCATCTGGGTCAGGTTCCCGTTGGCCTCGGCCAGTTCCTGTTGCAACTGGGCCGGGTCCACGGTTCCGGCGGCAACACCGGCGTTCAGCGCGTCAAGTTCGGCCTTTTGCGCCGCAAGGACTTGATTCATCACGTTCAGCGTTGTCTGCATTTCGCTGGCGTTCTGATCCAGATCCTTCTTGATCTGCCGCAGACGGGATTCCCGCCCCGCGTAGTTTCTTTGAACAAAAGACACATAGGTACCCGCCAGCGCCCCGGCCCCAAGGCCGATAGCAAGTCCGGTGCCCACATCATCGCTGCCGCCCAGACCGAACCCAATGGCTCCGCCGGTCACACCGCCTGCAACCGCGCCTTGCAGGATGGTCTTCTGCATAGCAGCGGCCTGTTTGGCCAGATCAGCCTCGGCCTGTGTCGATCCGCCGGGCGTTGCCTCGGGCGCGGCGGTCGGCTCATTGCTACCACCGCCACAGGCCGTCAGGGTCAGGGACACGACGAGGAATGCCGCGCTTAGTCGGGAGGTATGAGGTCGGCCAGCCATTGGTAACTTCCTTTTTTGCTATCTTCCGCCTGCGCAACATGCCGCAGAAACAGTGCGGCGTCCGTGTTCAGTTGCGCATTGGCATAGGTCAGGTCGCGCGAGCCGGAAGCCGCGCTGATAATCGACGTATCAATGTCGGGTGGAAAAAAGACGACCGAGCGGTTCAGCACCTCGTCGTAATAGCTGCGGCTCTGGTCCAGACGGCGCAGGATGATGCCGCGCGAGCGGTAGATGTCGTACACATCGTTCCGCGCCTGCTGCAGAACGGGCAGGGCGTCGGTGTTGGTGCGAGCGATGTCCTCGATCTGCGCCAGCGCGTCCTCGGCGATGCCGAGCGTGCGCTCGACGCTGCGCAGGGCCACGATGTCGGTGCGCAAACGCTGCAAGGTGGTCGCGGCCAGAAAGACCGAAACCTGCGCCGCGTCTTCAAACAACCGTTCCGCCGAAGCGACCTCCTGCGCTGATAGCCCACGGCGATAGCTGTCCAGCGCCGGACCCAGATCACGGGTCTGCCCATCGTTCAGATGCCCCAAGGCCACCAGTGCAGTCGCGAGTTTTTCCGGATTGGCCTCGGTCAGCGAGGCGTTCACCGGAGCCAGCGATCCGGGCGATCCGGTGTTCAGACTGTCAATCCGATCTTGGGCGAAAGCCGCAAACAGCCCGTCAGGGTAAGCCCGCAGGTAGGCTTCGAAATCAGACGCATCCGCGCTGGACGCAATGCCGCGCCAATAGGCCAGATCGGCGGCGGTTGCGTCGTCAGCGGTTTCGCCCGGCAGGCCCGGTGCGAAACTGTGTTCGTCCAGCACAGATTCCTCGACCCACGGGATCTGTCGCCCGTCCGTTTCCAGAACCACCTGCTGGCGCACCCGGCCCAGCATCAGCCGGA
Organism: Ruegeria sp. F11; assembly: GCF_056533855.1. Lineage (NCBI taxonomy): Bacteria > Pseudomonadati > Pseudomonadota > Alphaproteobacteria > Rhodobacterales > Roseobacteraceae > Ruegeria > Ruegeria sp. F11. Next base: position 157,609 of record NZ_JBQFOW010000003.1, read on the forward strand.
CATCCAGATCAGGCGTCGCGATATGATCCAGCAGGCCGGAGGTGAAAACGCTGTTATCGCCGACCCCGTCATAGGCCACGTTGCCGGGATCAGTGGCATAGGCGATCAGCAGCCCGGCCCCTCCGCGCATTCTGACCAGGCCCTGTTTGACCATGCCCCTGTCTGAGAACGGGTTGTTACGGCAGGCGTCCAACAGCAGGATGCCCACCTTCGGACCCGCCTTGGCCATCACATCCCGAACCCGATCCAGCGTCAAAGAACTGCGCCTGAGCGCCTGCAGATCGCTGCCCGCAAAATCGGTGCCAATCAGATGGTTTTCACCGCCAATCTGAACCCCGTGCCCGGCATAGAAAAACACTGCCATCTCAGCGCCTTCCGCTGCCGCGCCGAATTGATCCAGCGCTTGTTGCATCGCTCCTGCGTTCTGATCGGTGGCTTCGGTGACGGCAAAACCCAGCTCTTGCAGCGCGGCACTCAGCGCGGTGACATCATTCACCGGGTTGCGCAGAGCCATGTCCGGGGACGCATAGTCGGAATTGCCGATCAGCAATGCCACCCGGCCCGAGGCGTAAGCCTGCGTCGCCCAGAATGTCAGGCACAGCAAGAGGATGCTCGGAACTCCGGTCAGCAGGCCGGTCAGACGGGTCACGGTCATACCGGCAAGGTAACGCAAGGTAACGTTGGATGACAATCGCCGTTGGTATCCAGACGTAACGAATTTAACAATCGCGAGGGTTCTGCATCAGCGGGTAAAAGCCGCTCGGCGTCGACGGCACCATTGAAACTCAAACGATCTCAATGGTGCCTTTCATATGCCGGTGAAAGACGCAGAAATAGGATAGCTCCATACCGTCTTCCACGACGATTTCGGCACTGTCGTTCTGGGTCAATTCACCCGTATCCCAACTTTTCCCGTCCGCAGTGGCCGTATGCGGAGCAATGTCCAGATTTGTCCAGATGATCCGGTCGCCCGGCCTGACCTGCAGGTGGTCTGGCTGGAACGTAAAACGCCGGATCTTGACCTCATGCGTGTTCGGCTCAGAGGCCTGCGAGCGCATTGCCAGAGCGGCTGCGGAGACCGCCGCCCCGGCAATGACCGACCTTCGGGACAGGGGTCGAGGCATCAGTTCAGCGACTCGACCATCATTTCCGCATGGCCTTCATGGGCTTTGAAAATCTCAAGCCCCTGCTCGAACAGCGCCTTGACCTCGGCGTTGTCGATGTTCGGGATCATGGTGTTTTCGACCAGTTCGTTCACGGCCTGATGATAGGCAAGCTCGTTCGCGGCATAGGCCTCGTCAAACTCTGCGCCACGCAATTGGGACAGGTTGTCGATGATTTTCTCGGCGTTTGCGTTCAGGGTCTGGCTGAATTCGTTGTCCTGCGCAGTTGCACCCAGCTTGTCCAGCAACCCAAGCGCGGCTTCGTTCACCGCCGTATGGTCGCGGATCATGGTGTTGGCGAACTCATGAATCTCGGGGTTTTCCGACAGGGCCAGCGCCAGATGGGCATAGCGAATGTCGATATTGTCCGCCGTGTAAGCGATATGGGCGTATTCCAGGTCGCTCATATCAGCAAGCTCTTGAGCAGTGGCAGGGACTGCAATGGCAAGAGTGGCGGCGATAGCCGCGAGAAACGTTTTCATCGGTAGAACTCCGTTCGATACTGAGGGTCCGCCCAGTATTCCCGTCTTGCTGCCGAAACACATATCCGGGCGTACAGATAACCGCACAGATCGTTCAAAAAACCGGCGTTTCGGGCCGGGTACTTAAAAGCTTGTGATGACGGTTGCACCGATGGATCGGAATTTATCCATCTCCATCAGTGCCTTCGGAGCATCCTCTAAACTGATCCGATCTCCGACAAGACGGGCGGGGTCAAGTTTGCCGCTTTCAACCATATCCAGCATCGCGCCGTAGCGATGGGCCTGCATCCCGTGCGAGCCGAGCAATTCGATCTCTTGCCCGACGATCTTAGGCATTGGAACTGCGGGCGCGGCGTGATCGCCCAGCATCAGACCGACCTGAACATGCTTGCCGCGGGGGCGCAGGCCGAGGATCGAGTTGGTCATGGTTACGGGATGCCCCAGAGCGTCAAGCGACACATGCGCGCCGCCCTTTGTAAGCTCGCGGATTGCTTCGGGAACATCTGCCTCGGCCCCGGAAACGGTGGCGACCGCGCCCAGTTCGCGGGCCAGTTCCAGCTTGGCGGGGTCGAGGTCAATCCCGATCACATTGGCCCCGGCGGCGCTGGCGATCATCACAGCCGACAGACCCACGCCACCGCAACCATGAACGGCCACCCATTGACCGGCGGTGACTTTGCCCTGATCCACCACCGCCCGGAACGAAGTGGCAAACCGGCAACCCAGGCTGGCGGCGGTGGCAAAATCCATTGCGTCCGGCAGGGCCACCAGATTCAGATCGGCCTGATGGATGCCGACATATTCGGCAAAGCTGCCCCAATGGGTAAATCCCGGTTGCTGTTGGTTCACACAGACCTGCTGATGGCCCGCGTGACACTCGGCGCATGACCCGCAGCCGCACACGAAGGGCACTGTCACCCGATCGCCAACGCTCCAATTGGTGACGTCTTTGCCGACGGCCTCGACAACACCGGCAAGCTCGTGACCAGGGACATGCGGCAGGTCAATATCGTTGTCATGTCCCATCCATCCGTGCCAATCGCTGCGGCACACTCCGGTCGCTTCCACCTTCAGGACAACGCCGTGGGGTTCTGGCGTCGGGTCCTGCACCGAGACCAGTTTGGGGGCTTCCTGAAACTTTTCGAACAGCACGGCTTTCATGCGGCAGGTCCTTAGGCGAGGCGGGTAGGTTTAGCCTATCCCATACGTCCGATGGAACAGCCCGTCCAATCGTTTTCTCTTAGGTCAGAGCCTTTGGCCATCGCCGTCAAAGGAAAGCACATCGGTTTGCTCGAAGGTGATGCCGACCTCGGCCCCCGGCGACACGCGATGCTGGCCGAAAGCGCGTATCGTGAAGGGCTTGTCGGTTCCGATATTGACCAGAACGTTCGTATCCGCGCCCAGATTTTCCACATGCACGACAGTCCCCGACAATGGCCCTGCGTCACCCAGTCTGGCGTATTCCGGGCGGATGCCGAAGACCGTGCCGGTGCTGCCGCCAATCATCTCAGCCGGAACGAAATTCATTGCCGGAGAGCCGATGAACTCGGCAACAAACCTGTTTGCGGGGTTGTTATACAGCTCCATCGGGGTGCCGACCTGCTCGATCCGACCGCTGCGCAGAACCACGATCTTGTCGGCAAGCGTCATGGCCTCGGTCTGGTCGTGGGTCACGTAGATCATGCTGGCGCTGATCTGGCGGTGTAGATTGGCAATCTCGACGCGGGTATTCAGGCGCAGGGCTGCGTCCAGATTGGACAGCGGCTCGTCGAACAGGAACAGCTTGGGGTTGCGCACAATCGCCCTGCCAATGGCGACACGCTGGCGCTGACCGCCGGACAGTTCCGCCGGGCGGCGTTCCAGATAGTCCTCCAGCGACAACATCCGGCTGGCCTCGGTGATCCGGCGCGAGATTTCGTCCTTGGCGTGGCCCGCCTGTTTCAGACCCAGCGCCATGTTCCCCCGTACCGTCAGGTGTGGATACAGCGCATAGGATTGAAACACCATCGCAATGCCACGCTTGGCGGGCGGGACGGTATTGACCTGCTGACCATCAATTTCCACCGTACCCGAGGTCGCATCCTCGAGCCCCGCAATCACCCGCAACAGGGTGGACTTGCCACAACCCGAGGGGCCGACGAACACCACAAACTCATTCTCCTCGACGGTCAGGTCGATGTTCTTCAGCACGTCGACGTCCCCGAAGGATTTACAAACGTTTGAGAGGGTCAGGGCGGTCACGTTACGTCTCCTTCAGGTCGACCGGCTGGCCGGTCCGAATGCTGTGATCGGCGGCAAGGCAGATGCGCAGGGATTGCACGGCGTCGTTCATGTGACGGGTCAGGTCGATATCTTCGGCAATGGCTTTCAGCATGTAAGCCTGTTCCGCATCACAAAGCTGCTGGTGGCCCGGCTCACCTTGCATCTCGATCAAGGTGTCGCCATCGGGTCTGTGCACCAGAATGCCGCCGACCTTGGTATGCCCGTCCACATCATCCGACTCGCCCTTGTTGCCTTCGGTGATCGACACGGCCCCGTTGGGTGAGACGATGTCTTTCACGAAAAACGCGGTTTCCGACATCATCGGGCCCCAGCCCGCCTCGTACCAACCGACCGAGCCGTCCTCGAAAACGACCTGAAACTGGCCGTAATTGTACATGTCGGGGGCGATTTCGTCGGACAGACGCAGGCCCATGCCGTTTACGCGGACGGGTTGCGCGTCGGTGATCTGGCACATGACATCCACGTAATGCACCCCGCAATCGACAATAGGCGAAGTTGTTTGCATCAGTGCCTTGTGCGTTTCCCATGTCGGGCCGGTGGATTGCTGGTTCAGGTTCAGGCGGAAGACGTAAGGGCCGCCCAGATCGCGCGCCTCCGAGATCAGTCGCATCCACGAGGGGTGGTGGCGCAGGATATAGCCGACGACCAGCTTGCGGTTTGTCTCGACCGCCTTGGCGACCACACGGCGCGCATCCTCGACTATAGTTGCCAGGGGTTTTTCAACGAACACATGCGCCCCGGCCTCCATCGCGGCGCAGGCAAAATCCGCATGGCTGTCGGAATAGGTGGCGATGACCGTCAGATCGGGCTTGGTTTCGGCCAAAGCTGCGTGAAAATCAGTGAAGACCGGATAGCGCTGCATGTCAGGATGCCCGACCGCGCCCGACCGGTTCACCAGCCCGACGATTTCTGCATCCGGGTGGTGATGATGCGCCAGCGCGTGGCTCAGCCCCATATTGCCCAGACCCGCGATAAGAACCCGGATCATTTGACCGCCCCCGAAGTGATGCCGCGGATCAATTGCCGCGAGAAGATGACATACAGGATCATGACCGGCAGGATCGCCATGCTCAGCGCCGACAGAACCGCGTTCCAATCGGTCACGAACTGGCCGATGAAGACCTGACTACCCAGCGTCAGGGTTTTGGTCTCTTCCGCCGGGGCAAGGATCAGAGGGAACCACAGGTCATTCCAGATCGGGATCATATTGAATACTGCCACCGTTGCCATTGCCGGACGGACCAGAGGCAGGACGAGACGGAAGAAGATGGTGTATTCGCTCAAACCATCAATGCGGCCTGCATTCTTCAGGTCATCGCTGACCTGTCGCATGAATTCAGACAGGATGAACACGGCCAGTGGCAGGCCCTGCGCCGTATAGACGAGGATCAGCGCCATCAGCGTGTTGACCAGCCCGGTCGCCACCATCATCTCAAGGATCGCCACGGTGCCGATACGGATCGGGATCATGATGCCCAAAGCCAGATAGAGGCCCATCAGGGTGTTGCCTTTAAACCGGTACTCGCTAAGCGCAAAAGCCGCCATCGCCCCAAACAGCAGGATGAAGAACAGCGAGGCCACGGTGACGATCATCGAGTTCTGGAAATACAGGAAGAAATCCCCCTGTTTCATCACCGTCTGGTAGCCGATCATCGAGAATGTCTCGGCGTCCGGCAGGGCAAGCGGTTCGCGGAAGATCGCTTTGCGGGTCTTGAAGCTGTTGATCAGGATCACAAAGACCGGGAACAACGCAATCAGCGTGTACAGGATCAGTGCGCCATGCATTGCAGCGAGGTTGAAGGGGTTTCTGCGGGCTTTATTCATGGTTTGCGGCCCCTCAGAACTGATACCGGCGGATGCGGGTCTGGATCAGGAACAGGTACAGGCAAACCCCGGTCAGGATAATGAAGAACATGCCCGTCGCGATGGCCGAGCCCATATGTGGGTCGCCCAGTTGCAACTGGAAACCAAAGAAGGTGCGGTACATGAACGTGCCCAGAATATCGGTCGAATAATCTGGCCCCGCCAGCGCGCCTTGTGCGGCATAGATCAGGTCGAACGCGTTGAAATTGCCCACGAAAGTCAGGATCGAGATGATGCCTATCGACGGCAGGATCAGCGGCAGCTTAATCTTCCAGAAGGCGGCCATACCAGTAATGCCTTCTACCTCGGCGGCCTCCAGAATCTCTTCGGGGATGGACAGCAGGGCAGCGTAGATCAGCATCATCGGGATGCCCACGAACTGCCAGACCGAAACCAGCGCCAGTGTGGTCAGGGCGTATTCCTCTTTCCCCAACCAAGGGGCGTAGAGCGATTTGAGGCCAACCGAGGCCAGCAGATCGGGCGCAATGCCCCAGATCGGCGACAGGATCAGTTTCCATGCAAAGCCGACAATAACGAAAGACAGGATCGTCGGGATGAAGATCGCCGAGCGGTAGAAGGCGGCAAACCGCAACCGCGGGTGGCTGAGCATGGCCGCCAGTGCGATGCCGATCGGGTTCTGGACCAGCATATGGATGAAGAAGAACCAGAAATTATTGCCCAAGGCGTTCCAGAAGGCGTCAGACCACAGCGGATCGCCGAACAGGGTACGGAAGTTTTCGAGGCCGACAAAAACGCGCGCCTGATCAACTTCGGTGTACAGCGCAAGCCGTAAAGTGTTGAACAGCGGAAAGACCATGACGGCCGAGTAGACCAGCACAGCGGGCGCAAGAAAGACCACGATGTGCCATTTGATCCGGCTGGTGCCCATAACATGCCTCGAAGGTTCAGAGTGGTTCCGGCCGTTGGGCCGGAACCGCTGGTGGGGTGAGTGGCTTACTGATGTGGCGCGTACCAGGCGGCCAGGCCGTCCTGCAGGCGTTTCCCTGCATCTTCAGGGCTTTCCGTGCCCTTGATGACGTTGACCGAGGCGTTCCAGGTCTCATTTTCGAGGTTCGGCGTACCGCGCGACAGGATCTGGTAGGTCGAACGGATCGTGCTTTCGCACTCATCACGCCAACCCACGATTTCCTTGGCCAGCGGGTCTTCCAGCTCGACCGGAGTGCTGGAAAGCGGGAAGAAGCCCGGAAGGGCGTTGCCAAAGATGCTCGCGAACTCAGGGCTTGCGACCCAGGCCAGGAAGGTGCGCGCGGCTTCCTGGTTTTCGCTTGCCGCGTTCATGCCGATGCCAATATCGGTGTGGTCCGAAATATAGCAGGTGTCGCCTGCGTTCTGGACCGGCGGCTTGAAGGCGCCCATTTCGAAATCGGCCTGCGTGTTGAAACCCGAGATTTCCCAGCTGCCTGCCGGATAGATCGCGGCGCGGCCCAGCGTGAACAGGTTCTGGCTGTCGGGATAGGTCTGAGCTTCATACCCGTCGCCCAGATATGCGCCCCACTTGGCCAGCGTCTCGTAAGGTGCAACCCACTGAGAATCGGTCAGTTTCTGCTCGCCCTTGATCAGCGCAAGGCGGCCTTCTTCGCCTTTCCAGTAGTTCGGGCCAATGTTGTTATAGCCCATGGTGGCGGCTTCCCACTGGTCATTGGTGCCCATGGCCATCGGGATGTAAGTGCCGTCTTCCTTGATCTTTTCCAAAGCGGCAAAGAACTCAGCCTCGGTTGTCGGAACTTCGATGCCCAGCTCGTTGAACGCGTCCTTGTTGTAGATGAAGCCATGGATCACAGACGCCATCGGCACGCAGAAGCTGGCCGAGCCGTCGTCGGTTTGCCATGCGGATTTCGCCACATCCGAGAAATTGCCCATCGCATCCAGATCGGACAGGTCGGTCAGGTGACCGTCCTCATAAAGCGCCAGCGAAGCGTCAAATGGGCGACATGTGATCAGATCGCCTGCGGAGCCAGCTTCGAGTTTGGAGTTCAGAACGGCATTGTACTCAGCCGGGGCGGAAGGTGTGAATACCACCTTGATGTCCGGATGCTCGGCCTCGAAGGCCGGGATGATCTTGTCCTGCCACAGGGCCAGGTCGTCGTTGCGCCAGCTTTCGATGGTCAGTTCCGTTTCCGCATATGCGGTCGTGGCTAAAGCCGATGAGGCCAGCAAAATTGCGCTGAGCGACGTCTTTTTCATAGTTATTTCTCCCTATTGATTTGAGTTTGTTTGAAGTTCTTGAAGCGCCGGGCGCAGATGCCCGTCGGATTGGGTCAGCAATTCTTCGGCCTGCCGGGTGTCAGAGGCGCCCGACGCCAGCAAAACCGCTTGTTTCAGATCGCCCGATGTCTGGTCCAATGCCAAACCGGCCTCGGCCTCGGACACTCCGGCGATTTTCGTTATGATGCCTTCGGCACGATGCCGCAGTTTGAGGTTGTCGGCGATGACATTGACCATCATCCCGTCATGTACATGCCCCAATCGGATACCCATCAACGTGGACATCATATTCAACGCCACCTTTTGGGCGGTGGCAGCGCCCATCCGGGTCGATCCAGCGATGATCTCGGGCGGCGTGTTCAGGAAAATCGCGCAATCGGCGTGATCGAACAACGGGGCGTTTTCGTTATTGGCGATACAGATGGTTTTGGCCCCTGCTGCCCGAGCCTTCCGCGTGAAATGAAGCGGGTAGGGGGTCGAGCCGCTGGCTGATATCGCGATCACCGCATCACCGGGCTTGACCGTGGCCGAGGCTGCCTTGGCCGCTTCGGCATCGTCTTCGGTGTGGCCGGGCATGGCGGCACCGGAGGGAATTCCCCCCGCCATGCAGATCGCGATGGAATTCGGCGACAAACCGTAGGTACCGGGCAACTCGGCCCCATCCGCAAGCCCCATCAGGCCCGACGAACCCGCTGCCGCATAGAAAATACGACCGTTGTTTTTTACAGTCGCGGTGAGGATTCCGGCCCCCTGCGACAGGTCGGTCAGACAGGCATCCAAGCCTGCCAATGCCTCTTTCTGCGCAGTCAGCAAGCGCGCGAGAATGTCGGCATCAGGGCGCAGGTCAAGGCCCTCGGCACCATCACGCAGCATTTCGGTTTGCGGCAGCATTTGATTCCCCTTTGGTGTTCTTATCTAATACCTATACAATACCTTTTGTCTACCTTTTGTTTGAATTTCTCCGTTCTAGCCCGTTTTTAAGCGGAAATTACGCCGCGCTACGCGCAAAGGTCTTTTTTTCGGATCAAAGGTATTGTAAAGGTATCTATATGGCTGAGTCTCTCCCATATCTCATCGCAATCGACGGTGGTGGCACAAGCTGCCGGTTCGCGCTGGAAACGCCTGAGGGCCGGATAGCGGTCAGCCTTGGCAGTGCAAATGTGTTCTCGAACCGAAAGGCCGCCCTGAACACGCTGGTTGCGGGACTTGGGGCGCTGATGAACGAAGCAGGCCTGCCGCAAGACGCGCTGGCTGATATTCCAATCTACGCGGGCCTTGCTGGTGTCACCAACGCCGAAACCGCTATCGAAGTCGCGCGGCATCTGCCGTCCCGGATCGTTCAGGTCGAGGATGACAGCCGGTCCGCCGTTGTGGGCGCACTGGGGGATCGGGATGGGTGTCTTGTTGGCGTCGGAACAGGGTCCTTTCTGGCTCGGCAATCGAACGACAGCATTCGGTCCATCGGCGGCTATGGCCCGTTGATCGGGGACGAGGCCTCGGGCAACTGGCTGGGCACACAGCTCCTGCGGCAAGTTCTTCTGGCTGCAGACGGGATTGAGCCGCCCAGCCCTCTGACCCGGGACATAAGTGCCCGTTTCAATAACAACCCGATGGAGGTTGTCGCGTTTTCAGGTGCCTCAAGCCCTGCGGATATCGCAGACCTTGCGCCGCAGATCATCGCAGCCGCGAAACAGGGCGACCGGGTCGCCGATGCTCTGATGCAAAAGGGCGCCGGTTACATCATCGGCGGGCTGCGGGCGCTCGGCTGGTCGGCGGCCGAGCCGATCTGCGCCGTGGGCGGCGTTGCGCCTCATTATGCGGGCTATTTGCCGGTCGAGATGCGACAGGCGCTGACGGAACCGAAAGGTACGGCCATCGACGGGGCGCTGAAACTGGCGCAGCGACTGGCGGAACGGGCAAAGGTCGGGGCAGCATGACTTTGGAAACCATCGAAAACTTCCTTGGCGACAACGGTTGGATGCATGATGCGACAGGCCCCCGATATGTGCGCCTGCGCAAACGGATCGAAGAAAGCATCGAACTGGGCGTGCTGGGCGAAAGCGCCCCTTTACCAGCCGAGCGGGAAATCGCCAGCCTGACCGGCCTGTCGCGGGTGACGGTCCGCCGCGCGATGCAGGATCTGGTCGATCGGGGCATTATCATTCAGCGGCAGGGCTCGGGCAGTTTCGTTGCGGACGGAACGCCGAAAGTGGAACAGTCGCTGTCCCGGCTGACCTCATTCACCGAAGATATGTCGCGGCGCGGTCTCGATTCCTCCAGCGAGTGGCTGGATCGGGGCATTCACACGCCCTCACCGGAAGAAGTTATCGCGCTGGCCCTGTCGTCCGGAGAAGCTGTCGCACGGATATCGCGCCTGCGGCGGGCGAATGACAAGCCGATGGCGATTGAACGCGCCTCATTGCCCATCGACATTCTGCCGAAGCCGCAACAGGTGGAATCCTCACTGTACGAAGTGCTGGAACGCAGCGGCAACCGCCCCGTCCGCGCCCTGCAACGCATTTCGGCGATCAATCTGGAAAGCGAGGATGCCGCGCTTCTGGGCGTTCAGCCTGGTGCGGCGGGGCTGCGCATCGTGCGCACCTCGTACCTGTCCAACCGACGGGTCGTGGAATTTACCCGCTCAATCTATCGCGGTGATGCATATGACTTTGTCGCAGAACTGCGCTTGGCCAACAACTAGGACATTCTATGCCACAGCAAACTACCCGGATGCGCCGGGAGATCGACGAAGTACCGCTGGCCATCGAACGGCTTCTGAGCCAGGGCCAAGGGGACATCTCTGCCGTCGCCGCGGTTGCGCGCGACCTTGATCCGACCTTTATCACCACGGTCGCGCGTGGCTCGTCGGATCATGTGTGCACCTATCTGAAATATGCCTCCGAAATCCTTCTTGGCGTGCCCGTAGCCTCTGTCGGCCCTTCTGTCGCGTCGATTTACGATTCGCCGCTGAGGCTGCAGAACAGCCTGTGTCTGGCGGTGTCTCAGTCCGGCAAAAGCCCGGATATTCTTGCGATGGCCCGCAATGCCCGGCGGGACGGGGCCCTGACCGTCGCTCTGACCAACGATGCGGCTTCCCAGCTGGCCGCAGCCAGTGCGCATCCCATAGACATACAAGCGGGTCCTGAGCTGAGCGTGGCGGCGACCAAGACATTCGTCGGTTCGGCGGTCGCTGGTCTTTGGATGCTGGCGGAATGGAGCGGGGATGAGGCCCTTTTGTCCGCCATTCGCGCCCTGCCGCAGCATCTGGAAAGTGCGGCGCGCATAGACTGGCCCGAGGTGCGCGACGCAATTGGGGCACGGCCTTCGCTGTTCACGCTTGGGCGCGGGCAAGCCTTGGCGGTCTCAAATGAAGCCGCACTCAAGTTCAAGGAAACCTGTCAGTTGCACGCGGAAAGTTATTCGTCTGCCGAAGTTCTCCATGGCCCGGTTTCGATTGTCGAGGAAGGCTTCCCGGTTCTCAGCTTCGCGGCAGCCGACGCGGCGGAGCCAGCGCTTTCGCAGGTGTCCGACGCCATAAGCGCCAAGGGCGCCCGTGTGTTTGCCACCACCGACAAGGTGCAACAAGCCACGCAGATCGAACATGTGCGCACGCTGCATCCCCTGACGGACGCGCTGAGCCTGATCGTCTCGTTCTACTCAATGGTCGAGGCTTTTGCAGCCTCGCGCGGCATTGATCCCGACACCCCGCGCCACCTAAACAAGGTGACGGAAACGGTATGACCGACGCGCTTCAGGCAATCACCGGGGCGGATATTCTGACGCCCGGGCAAGTTGTTCAGGGTCATGCTCTGTTGCACCGGCAGGGCCGGATCGAAGCGGTGGTTCCTGAAGCGGAGGTTGACCCGACGGTCGCACCGACGGAACTAGAGGGTGGCCTGCTGGCACCGGGTTTCGTTGATCTGCAGGTCAATGGCGGCGGCGGCGTCATGTTCAACAATCAGCCGGACGTTGCGGCGTTGCGTCGCATGTCCGATGCCCATGCGCGGATTGGCGCGACCTCAATCCTGCCGACTCTGATCACGGACACGCCGGATGTCACACAACAGGCCTTAGACGCAGCGATTGCAGCCGTGCATGACGGCGTTCCTGGCATTCTTGGTCTGCATCTTGAGGGACCGCACCTCGCCCTGTCACGCAAGGGTGCCCATGACGCAGCCCTTATTCGTCCGATGGAACAGTCCGATCTGGACATGCTTCTAAAGGCGGCAGCGCGTCTGCCGGTGCTCAAAGTCACCGTGGCCCCGGAAAGCGTCTCGGTCGCGCAGATCAAGGCGATGGCGCAAGCGGAGATCGTGGTCTCGCTGGGCCACACCGATGCGTCCTACGCGGATTGCGTGGCCGCAGCTGAGGCGGGTGCAAGCTGCGTAACGCATCTGTTCAACGCCCAAAGCCAGATGGGCAATCGCGAGCCCGGCACCGTTGGCGCAGCACTGGCCTTGGGCGGGCTGTCGGCTGGGCTGATCGCTGACAAAATCCATGTTCACCCGGCCACCATGCGCAACGCGATGGAGGCAAAACAGGCTCCGGGGTTCGTTTTCCTTGTCAGTGACGCGATGGCGACGGCAGGATCGGACATCACAAGCTTTGAGTTGAATGGCCGTGAAATCCTCAGAAACCACAACAAATTGACGCTGGCCGACGGCACGTTGGCAGGCGCGCATCTGGAATTGCTGGATGCCGTCCGCAATGTGTCTGAAGTGACCGGAATACCGGTTACCAAGGCTTTGGACCTGGTCAGCCGCCTACCCGCCGCGTTGATCCGGAATGATCTGATTGGACGGCTATCCGCAGGATGCCACGCGCATATGGTACATATCGGACGTTCCGGCGATCTGGAAAACATTTGGCAGTTTGGGCGCAGGATCGACCGGTAAACGGGCCTATGGCTTTCAATTTCCCTTTGGCACAGGGGCTGCGACCTCTGAATCACTACCTTTCGCTCAAGTGTCTGGAAACGCATTCCAACATTCGTCAAAACGAATTGCTGCCCAGGCCGCAATCTGTGTTATCCTACATATGCGAGTTTGTTTATTTAACTACCGATTCTGAACAAAGATATTTCGACAGGAAAGGAGTGGAAACGCCCACCTAAGAAACCGGAACGCAAAACGCACTGCACCGGGCGATCAACAGGGATGTTTGCTGGCACATAACCCGGCCCGGATTCAGGCGGTGTGGACAAACGAGAGGGTCGTAAAGATGAAATTTAAAACCATAGCAACTTCATCAGCCGCACTGATGGCATCAGCGTTCGCCTTTCCGGCGGCTGCCGAACTGAAATACGATAACAATTCGGGCGGTTTTGTCGTCCTCTACGGTCAGTTTAACCCGGCCATAATCTCGGTCGATGACGGCCAGGAAACGGAAACCAACCTTCGTGACTATGACGCCTCCAACAGCCGGGTCGGCCTGCGTCTGGAACAGCCATATGGCAACAACACATTCCGGTTCCGGTTTGAAACCGCTCTGGGCCTGCCCAATTCCACGGAAACCGACCAGAACGGCAATGACTACAGCGGCTGGACGCGCGAGGATATCCGCCACGTGGATTTCTCGCTTGAAGGTGACTGGGGCACGTTCTCGGCCGGGCAGGGCAGCATGTCCGGGGACAGCGTCGCCGAACAGGACCTGTCGCTGGTCGGCCTGGTTCTGTATTCCTTCACCGCCGACTCCAACGCCTCGTTCCTGTTCAGGGATGACGCCGGTTTTCTGACCGGTCCGACCGTGAGCGGTACAACCGACAGTTTTGACGGCGCGCGCCGTGCGCGAATCCGCTATGACACCCCATCGTTCAACGGGTTCACATTCAGCGCCTCTTACGGTCAAAACCTTTTGGAGGAAGACTTCGACGATGACCGCGATTACTATGACGTCGCGATTTACTACCGAAACAAAGTGACCAGCAATATCGAGGTTGCCGCCGGTCTTGGCTATCTGGTCCGCAGCAGTGGTAACAGCGGTCCGGGCGGCAGCCAGAGTGCGCGGCGAGAGGACCTTGTTGGGTCCGCCTCGATCCTGGTGAACGAACGCCTGAGTTTCACAATCGCCGCCGGGGAACGGGACGTAGACGGCAGCACCGCAACCGATCCCAGCTATTTCTACGCCAAGATTGCGTACCAAGAGGATTGGTTCAGTTTTGGTAAAACCGGCATCGGCCTGCATTACTGGGACGGGTCCGACTTTAACGTCGACGGCTCAGATTCAAATGTCTGGGGGATCGGTGTGGTACAGGAAATAGATCGCCTGAACATGGAGGCGTATTTCTCGTATCAAGACTATGCCTATGACGATTCATCAGACAGTTTCGATGACCTGTCGACCGTCGTTCTGGGCGCGCGCTGGCGGTTCTGACCAGTTGAATACAACCGGGCCGGGGAACCGGCTCGGCATTTTCAAGGCTCAGAGCTTGTTGACCGGCGTCTTGAGCATCATGTTCCCGTCTTCGTCTGTTGGCACTTCGCCACCGCGCATGTTCACCTGCAAAGAGGGCAGGATCAGCTTGGGAACGTCAAGCTGAGCATCCCGCTCGGTCCGGAATTTGATAAACTCGTCGCGGCTTTTGCCGCCGCCAACATGAATGTTCTTGGCCTTCTGCTCTCCGATCGTCGTCTCCCAGGCGATGGCGCGTCCGCCGGGGCCGTAATCGTGACAGATAAACAGCCGCATTTCATCGGGCAGGGACAGCACGCGCTGAATTGAATCGTATAGCTGGCCCGCATCCCCGCCGGGAAAATCCGCACGCGCCGAGCCTCCATCCGGCATGAACAGCGTGTCCCCTGCAAAGGCCGCATCGCCTATGACATGGACCATACAGGCCGGCGTATGGCCCGGTGTGTGCAAGGCGAAGCACCTGAGAGATCCGATTGTATAGGTATCGCCATCGCCAAAAAGCGCCTCGAACTGCGATCCGTCGCGCTGGAACTCGGTGCCTTCGTTGAAAATCTTCCCGAACGTATCCTGTACGGTCAGGACGTGCTCGCCAATGCCGATTTTGCCGCCAAGCTCCTGCTGGATATAGGGGGCCGCCGACAGATGGTCGGCGTGGACATGAGATTCGATGATCCATTCCAGCGTCAGACCATGAGAGCGAATAAACGCGATGATCTGGTCCGCAGAGTCAAAGGTCAGGCGCCCGGCGGCCGGGTCGAACTCCATCACCGGGTCGATGATCGCGCAAGCCGTGCTGGACGGGTCGCGGACCACGTAGCTGATTGTGTTGGAAATCTCGTCAAAGAACCCGGTGACCTCGGGTTTGACAGCCATATCAACGGGTGGGATCGTCATCGCAGAGTCCTTCTGACTGGTCTGGTGCAACTGTAGCTTGCGGGGTCTAGGAAACAAAGGAAAGAGCCCGGGGCTCTCAGAGAATTTAGATCAGCCGCGCCTGTCACTTTGACAGGTCAGTCTTCGTCAACAAAACGTTCGACCGGCCCGCCCGATTTCTCCCAGGACCCGAACCCGTCCTTCAGATGCGCTGCCTCGAACCCCATATCCTGCAGGGTGGCCACGGTGATCGCCGAGCGCCAGCCCGAGGCGCAGTGAAAGACATATGTCTTGCCTTCCTGCGCAAAGATGTCTTTGTGATAGGGGCTATCGGGATCGACCCAGAACTCGATCATGCCGCGCGGGGCGTGAAAGCTACCGGGAATGAAACCGGTGCGCTGACGTTCGCGCACGTCGCGAATATCGACAATCACCACATTCGGATCGTCGACCATCGCGATCAGATCGCTGGTTTCGATCTCTTCAATGCGGTCTCGGGTCTCTTGCACCATCTGCGCAGCCGATTTTTTCAATGCAGCCATTCCAACCTTCCGGTTCCAGTACGTTTTTTGAATATTGACCGACCCAAAGACCCGTTGCAACCTGCCCAGCATCTGCCAACTGGCCCCGAACCTGCTAACAGCTATCGGGTATAACGGGCGCGGTGTAACAAACGGCACGATTTTCGGGACCTGCTTGGCTGATCTGTTTGCGGGGATTGATCCAGACGATTTGCCTCTGCCCATGACGGTCCTGTCCAATGTGCCGACCACCCCGATCATGTCCCGTCTTTACCAGGCGGCGATTACCGCGAACCAGATTCTCAAAAGCCTCTAGGCCGCTGGAAATAGGGCTGATCGGCGCGGGGTATCGGCCACTCAGGACGACCAACTGAAATCCACCCGCAGTATTTCGCAAACGGCCATTCTTGCGGTGGCAATCCCAAAATTACGAGGATACTAAGGAGGCCAGTATGGGAGGGCACGATATGCTGACACAACCGCAAGAACACCACGCGGCCACGCCTGAATCCGCGCGCGCGAAGATGCCGCGCATGACGTGGGAGGACCCTTTCCTGATCGAGCAGCAACTGACCGAAGAAGAGCGCATGATCAGGGATACGGCCCACGCCTATTGCCAGGACAAGCTGGCGAGCCGCGTGATCATGGCCAACCGTGATGAAAACTTCGACCGCGCGATCATGACCGAAATGGGTGAGCTGGGCCTGCTGGGCTCGACCATCCCTGAAGAATATGGCGGTGTAGGAGCAGGGTACGTGTCCTACGGCCTTGTCGCGCGCGAGGTCGAGCGTGTGGATTCCGGCTATCGCTCGGCCATGTCGGTGCAATCGAGCCTCGTGATGCACCCGATCTTCGCCTATGGCACCGAGGAGCAGCGGCAGAAATTTCTGCCGAAACTGGCCTCGGGCGAATGGGTTGGCTGCTTTGGCCTGACCGAGCCTGACCACGGCTCGGACCCCGGCGGTATGCTGACGCGCGCCACCAAGGTTGATGGCGGGTATCTTGTCTCTGGTGCCAAGAACTGGATCACCAACTCGCCGATTGCCGATGTGTTCATCATCTGGGCCAAATCCGATGCCCATGACGGCCAGATCAAGGGGTTCATCCTTGAAAAAGGTATGAAGGGCCTGAGCGCACCGAAGATCGAGGGCAAATTCTCGTTGCGCGCCTCGATCACCGGCATGATCCAGATGGATGAGGTTTTTGTGCCTGAAGAAAACCTGCTGCCGAACGTGTCCGGCCTGTCGGGGCCGTTTGGCTGTCTGAACCGGGCGCGTTACGGCATCGCATGGGGTGCCATGGGCGCGGCCGAAGCCTGCTGGCATGCAGCCCGCAGCTACACGATGGACCGCAAGCAGTTCGGCAAGCCACTGGCCGCCACGCAGTTGATCCAGAAAAAGCTGGCGGATATGCAAACCGAAATCTCACTGGGCCTGCTGGGAGCGCTGCAATTGGGGCGTCTATTCGAATCGCACAATGCGCCTGCCGAGTTGATCAGCCTGATGAAGCGCAACAATTGCGGCAAGGCAATCGCCATCGCGCGCGAGGCCCGCGACATGCATGGCGGCAACGGGATCAGCGACGAATACGGCGTCATTCGCCATGTCATGAACCTTGAGGCGGTGAACACCTATGAGGGCACCCATGACATTCACGCGCTGATCCTTGGGCGGGCACAGACCGGGCTGCAGGCGTTCATGTGACGGCGCGCATCACCGCACGAGGTGTAAGATGAGCAACGGCTACGATCCGTCACAGGATGGCGCGAAAATGTCCTTTGCGAAGGACATGAGCTATGGCGACTACCTGTCGCTGGACGCCATCCTGTCGGCACAGCACCCGCTGTCCGACGCCCATGACGAAATGCTGTTCATCATTCAGCACCAGACATCCGAGCTGTGGATGCGTCTTGCCCTGCACGAGTTGCACGCCGCCCGCGCGCTGATGATCGAAGGCCGCCCGGATCAGGTGTTCAAGATGCTCAGCCGGGTGTCGCGGATATTCGAGCAACTCAACAACGCGTGGGACGTACTGCGCACCATGACCCCGAGCGATTATACAAAATTCCGCGAGGCGCTTGGTGCCTCGTCGGGCTTTCAGTCTCATCAATACCGGCTGATTGAATACGCTCTGGGCAACCGGAACACTGCTATGATGAAGGTGCATGAACATAGCCCGGACTTGCACCAGAAGCTGGAAGACGAACTGGCGCAGCCCTCAATCTACCACATCGCGCTGCGGATGCTGGAGGCGGAGTTGGGCACCGCGTTTGATCCTGCAGTCTACCGTCTGCGCACGCCGCATCAATCCGACGATGCGGTTATCGCCGCTTGGACCCGGATCTACCGGGAACCGGATACCCATTGGGTGCTGTACCAACTGGCCGAAAAGCTGGTGGACCTTGAGGACTACTTCCGCCGCTGGCGGTTTAACCACGTGACAACCGTGGAACGGGTGATCGGTTTCAAGCGCGGGACGGGCGGCACCAGCGGCGTCAGCTATCTGCGCAAGATGTTGGACGTGGAACTGTTCCCTGAACTGTGGAACCTGCGAGGGGGATTGTAGGATGGCGCTGCCCAGAAAAGACCTGTTCGATATCCCCGAAGGGGTCATCTATCTGGATGGCAACTCGCTGGGGCCATTGCCGAAATCCGTGGCGTCTGCCGTGCAAGACGTGGTCACGCGCCAATGGGGCGGCGAACTGATCCGGGGCTGGAACAGCTGCGGATGGATGGAACAACCCGCCCGCGTCGGTAACCGCATCGCCCGCCTGATCGGCGCGCCCGATGGATCAGTGGTGATGGGCGATACCTTGTCCATCAAGGTGTTTCAGGCCTTATCAGCCGCGCTGGCGATGCGCCCGGGCCGAAAGGTCATCCTGTCAGACAACGGCAACTTCCCGACCGACCTGTATATGGCCGAGGGGCTGATTGCGCTGAAAAACGCGGGCTATGAGCTGAAGACCGTCGATCCCGAGGCGGTGGCCGAAGCCATCGATGACAAGGTCGCGGCGGTGATGCTGACCGAGGTCGACTATCGCACCGGGCGCACTCATGACATGGACAACATCACCCAACAGGCGCACGCGGCGGGCGCGGTCATGATCTGGGATCTGGCCCACAGCGCCGGCGCGATTGAGGTTGATCTGGCAGGCTCCAACTGTGAGTTCGCGGTCGGCTGCACCTATAAATACCTAAACGGGGGCCCAGGTGCGCCCGCCTTTATCTATGTGCGCCCCGATCTGATCGACCAGACGCAGCCCGCGCTGGCGGGCTGGCTGGGCCATGGCTCGCCCTTTGCCTTTGAACTGAACTACCGACCTGCGGCGGATATCGAGCGCATGCGCGTGGGCACCCCTCCGGTGATCCAGATGGGCGCGCTGGAAGAGGCGCTGAAGGTCTGGGATGGGGTATCCATGGCCGAGGTCCGCGCGGCCTCGGTGAGCCTGTCCGAGCGTTTCATTGCCGAAGTCGAGGCGCGATGCCCGCAACTGACGCTAGCCAGCCCGCGCGACGCGACGATCCGGGGCAGTCAGATCTCGTTTTCCTTCGATCAGGGCTATGCCGCGATGCAGGCGCTGATTGATCGGGGCGTGATCGGCGACTTCCGCGCACCCGACATCATGCGGTTCGGTTTCACGCCGCTCTATCTGGACGAAGACGATGTGGTCGCCGCAGTGGATATTCTGGCCGACGTTCTGGACAACCGGCTGTGGGACGATCCGAAATACAGGGCGGTCAACCGGGTGACCTGAGCTTTTTGACGCTGGGTTACGCAGCCTGCCCCTTGCGGGCGGCCTTTCAATTGAGAATGCTCTGAGTGTCTTTTTGCGCCACGTGCGTGGGAAGGCAGCAAAGGCCGTCGCCATCTGAAAAGGATCATCATGGATTTTGCCCTGTCGCCCCGCGCCGAAGAACTTCGTACCCAGCTCAAAAGCTTTATGGAGGCGCATATCTACCCGCGCATCCGCGAGCATAAAGAGGAGATGGAGGCGGGCAATTTCCCGGTTCCGTTCATCGAAGACCTCAAGGCGTTGGCGCGAGCTGAGGGGCTGTGGAACCTGTTCCTGCCCGGCCTACGCGACCATGAGCCCGGCACACGGCTGAGCAATCTGGAATACGCGCCGCTGGCCGAGATCATGGGGCAGGTCAGTTGGTCCTCGGAAGTGTTCAACTGCAGCGCGCCGGACACCGGCAACATGGAGCTTTTGCACATGTTCGCCACGCCCGAACAGCGTGTGCAGTGGCTAGTACCGCTGCTAAACGGCGAAATCCGGTCCGCCTTTGCGATGACCGAACCGGATGTGGCCAGTTCGGACGCAACCAATATCACGACCTCGATCCGCCGTGAGGGGGATGAATATGTGCTGAATGGCCGTAAATGGTTCATCACCAATGCCTGCCATCCGAACACCAAACTGTTCATCGTCATGGGCAAAACCGATCCCGGCGCGGACCGGCACAAACAGCAAAGCATGGTCCTTGTGCCCAAAGACACGCCGGGCTTCGAGATCGTGCGCAATCCCACCATCCTGAACATGCACGACCCCGAAGGCCATGCGGAACTGGTGTTCAAAGACGTGCGTGTGCCCGCCGCGAACCTGCTGGGTGAAGCGGGCAGCGGCTTTGCACTGGCTCAGGCGCGGCTTGGCCCGGGGCGCATTCACCACTGCATGCGCTCGATCGGGGCTGCCGAAATGGCGCTGTCGCTGATGGTCGAACGGGCACAAGAGAGGGTGGCATTTGGTAAGAAACTCTCGGAACAGGGTGTCATCCGCGAGTGGATTGCAAAATCACGTTTGGAGATCGAACAGGCCCGTTTGTTGACGCTGAAAGCCGCGTGGAAAATTGATCAGGTCGGCGCGAAGGCGGCGTTCCGTGAAATCTCGTTGATCAAGGTCGTCGCACCCAACGTGCACGCCGCCGTCACCGACCGCGCGATGCAGGTGTTTGGCGCGATGGGGATGACCCCGGACACCCCGCTGGCCGACAGCTACACCTGGGCGCGCGCGCTGCGCTATGCCGATGGCCCGGACGAGGTACATCTGCAGGCCATCGCCAAACAGGAACTGAAAACCTCGAATTTCGGAATGTCCGCGCAATGGCTGACACCGCCCAAGCGCTGAGGTGAACCGATCTTAGAGGGCCAATGTCAGGGCGATGGACGGCAGGGCGATCAGCAGCGCAAGACGCAGGATATCGGCCACCCAGAACGGAAAGATACCGGCAAACATCGTCCGGATCGGGATGTCGGGCAGGATCGTGCGCAACACAAAGACATTCAGCCCAATCGGGGGCGAAATCAGGCTGATCTCGGTCACCACCACGACGATGATGCCAAACCAGATGGCGACGGCCTCGGGGCTGGACAGGATGCCATCGCCGAAATCGAGCGACATGATCATCGGAAAGAAGATGGGCACGGTCAGCAGGATCATCGAAAGGCTCTCTAACACCGCGCCCAACAGGATGTAGATCAGCACCAGCACGAACATGACCACAAACGCGTTGACGTCCAGTGACTGAACAAAGGACAGGATGGCGTCCGGCAGACCGGCGAAGCTGATGAAGTTCGAAAAGACCTCGGCCCCGATGACGATGGCAAAGATCATGGCGGTTGGGCGAACGGTATCAATGCCAACGCGGAAAAGGTCGCGAAGGCCGATGCCCCCCATGAAAACCGCGATGACAAGGGACAGGAACGCCCCGACCGCAGCGGCTTCGGACGGGGTAAAGAACCCGCCGTAGATGCCGATCATGATCAGGCCGAACAGCCCGACAACCGCGCAGACGCCTCCGATATCACGAGAGGTCAACGGATGATCGTCGGAACCGGCTGGCGCAAGATCGGGTCTGACTTTCACAGCCGCATAGACGGCGGCGATGTACAGAAGCACACCCAGCAAACCCGGCAGCAGCCCGGCGAGGAAGAGTTTGGCGATGTCAGCCTCGGTAATTATGCCGTAGATGATCAGGATAACCGAAGGTGGGATTAGAATGCCCAGCGTCCCACCGGCTGCGATTGATCCCGTCGCGAGGCTGTCGGCATACCCGACCTTGCGCATCGACGGCATGGCAACCCGGGACATCGTCGCGGCAGTTGCCAGAGAGGAACCGCACACCGCACTGAACCCGCCGCAGGCCACCACCGTGGCCATCGCCAGACCGCCCGGCAGCTTGCGCAACAGGCGCTGTGCGGCGGCAAACAGCGAATGGCTGACGCCCGAGGCAGTCAGCAGGTTCCCCATAAGAATGAACAGCGGGATGACGGACAGGGTAAAGGACAACACCGTGTCGAATGTCGTGTTGCCCAGCAGGGTAAAACTGGCCTTCCAACTGCGCAGCAGCGCAAAGCCGACGGTGCCCACCGCGATCATGGCAAAGGCGATCGGAACCCGGGCCAGTACCAGCACGAACAACACGGCAATGCCCAAAAGCGAGGCGATCATTCCTTATCGCCTTTGAACAGCCCGATCCCAGCCGCCAGACCGGAAATGGCGCAGGCCGTGGCGACGACCCCAGCCACCAGATACAGCGGAATCGAAAGGGAATTTGTCACCGTACCGCGTTTTTCAAGTTTCACGGCATGCTCCCAAACCTCCCACGCCATCATGGCAAACGTGCCCGCCACAATGATAACGGAAAGGATGAGCAATGCTTTGGACAGCGCCCCTCGCGAGGGCAGTTTCAGCAGGTCCACCGTCACATGCTCGTTCGACACCGTGGTCAGCGGCATCGCCAGGAACACAAGCAGGGCAAGCCCGATCTCGGTCAGCTCAAATGCGCCCTTGATCGGGCTGTTGAACACATACCGCGCCACCACATCAGCGGCGGTTAGAAGCATCATCGCCAGCATGACCACAACCGATGCCAAAGCCATAGCGTAGAACAGCTTGCGCCAGAGCGTTACGCCCCGGCGCTGATCAGTGTCGGCGGGTTGGGCCATCCGGGGTTACTGCCCCGCCTGTTTGCGTATCTCGGCAAGGGCGGCTGTACCGTCAAACCCGGTTTCGGCGACAGCCTCGGCCCATGCGGCCTCATGCTTGTCGGCAAAGCCCTTGATCACCTCCAGAACCTCATCCGGTGCATCATAGACCTGAACCGAGCTTTCGGCGACATAGTCAGCGCCTGCCGCGTCTGCCGCATCCCATGTCTGGCCTGCAAGCGCTGCGAAGGCGGCGCCCGATACGGCCTCGATTGCGGCTTTGTCGGCGTCGGAAATCTCATCCCAGCGGTCTTCGTTCATCACCAGAAACCACGAGGTATTGTACATACCGCCGGGAATACGCATCGAATGCGTTATGTGATCCGTCAGCTTGAACGCTTTAAGCGCCTCGATCGGGAAGGTCACGCCGTCGATGACCCCGGTCGACAGCTTTTCGAACACCTGCCCCGGCCCCATGAATTGCGTGGTTATGCCAAGATCGCCGGACAGGTCGGCGATGTAACCGCCGGGTGTCCGAATTTTCAGGCCCGAGAAATCGTCGGCCGTTTCGATCTGTCGCTGGTTATTGTGGAACATCCCCGGCCCGTGCACGAACAGACCAAGCAGCTTTGCCCCTTCGTGTTCCGCCTGCGCGTCAAGATCGCCTGCATAGACGTTCCAATACGCGACCGACGTGTCCTCGGCTGAATCACCCAGAAATGAGAACTGCCCGATCCGCGACCGCAGGAAACGGTCGTCGCGGGTGAAAGAATGCAGGCCGTATGTGATATCGGCCACCCCGTCCACCGCCAGATCGTAGTGCGCCGGGGGTGGGCCGAGCGGTTTTGGCAGGATGCGAACGGTGACGCGATCTTCGGTCGCCTCGGCCACGGAATCTGCCCAAGGCTGAATGACGCTGGTGACAACCGGATGTTGCGGCGGCAGCCACGACGACAGGACAAACTCCTCGGCTGCAGCGACCGAGGCGGTCATTACAACGCCAGCCAGTGCCGATCCAACGATGGTCTTTATAGTGTTCATGTCATTCTCCTCCCCGGAAATAGCAGTCCACTGCGTCTATTTAGTTTCCGTTGAAACTATATTGCCGATGTTAGTTTCATGTGTAACAATGTCAACGAAAATTAACTGACCACAACCAAGGGCATCAAAGCCCCGGTCGGAGAAACTGCATGGAACGGAAACCAGACCTAAGCGTTCAAGCGGAAGAAAACGGGACAGAGTTGGATCTGAACGCGTTCTTTCCCTACCAACTGCGCCGGACCTATGCCGCCGTCAGCGAGATGTTGCGGGCTGTTTATCATGAGAAATTCGATCTTAGCTCGGCGGAATGGCGGGTGCTGGCCATTCTGGTGCGCGACCGAAAGATCACCAACCGCGAGATCGTGGCCGCAGCCACAATCGACAAGGTCACGGTCAGCCGCGCCGTGGGCAAGCTGGAAGACAAGAAACTGGTTGAACGGCACCCGAATCCCGAAGATGGCCGAAGCGAATTGCTGAGCCCCTCGGCCAAGGGTCTGGACCTTTATAAGGCGATGTCGCCAGATCTAACCGCGTTGGAAGAACGCATTCTCGGCGTCCTGAACGCGTCCGAACGAAAAAGCCTGATGGCCGCGTTGAGCAAGCTTGAAGGAAGCGCCAAACGGCAGGATTGACGTGATCCAGGACTCGTTGAGATTTTGCGCACGGACCTGAAGCGCCCATAAAAGCGGGCTTTAGCCGATCTGCTAATTTATTGGATTAATTGGTCGGAGTGAGAGGATTCGAACCTCCGACCCCTGCCTCCCGAAGACAGTGCTCTACCAGGCTGAGCTACACTCCGACCGTGGCGGGTGATCTATACCCGGGAAATGGGATGTGCAAGAGGGATTCTGTGGCGCTTGCGCATCCGGAATAACGCGACCCATTCTGGCGTCAGGGCAGGGCATCCGTCCGGTAAAGGCGGATTTTGGTGCCGCCGTGATCCACAACGGGTCCGGGCGGCAGAAGGGGCAGGCGGGTTGTGCGGGCCAATGAGGCGTTGCTGGTCACGATCCCCACGCGCCAGCCGGAAAAGCGGGACATCAGTGTTTTGCCCAGGCTGCCATAGAGCGACCGGAGGCGCTTTTCGTCACCGATCCGGGCGCCGTAGGGCGGGTTGACGATAACCAGTCCAGCGGGCCCTTCGGGCGGTTTGATGTCGCTGACAGAGCGCTGGGAAAAACGGGTGGTGTCAGCGACGCCTGCCTGTTGGGCGTTGGTTGAGGCGGCCTCAATCGCACCCGCGTTCCTGTCGGAGCCATAGAAACGCCCCTCTGGGGTCAGGGCCGGCGGTGCCTCGCGCAGGGCCTGCCACGCCTGCGGATCAAATCCGGCCAAATCCTCGAATGCGAAGTGGCGAGAGCGACCGGGCAGCAGTCCAAGCGCAATCTCGGCGGCCTCGATCACAAAGGTGCCCGATCCGCACATCGGGTCCAGAACCGGCTCTTCACCGTCAAACTCACACTCGCGTAGGAACATCGCGGCCATCGTCTCGCGCATCGGGGCTTTGGCGACGGCTGGTTTGTGGCCGCGTTTGTGCAAGGGATCGCCCGATGTATCCACCGAGAAAGTGCACAGGTCTTTTTCGATGCGGAGAAGCACGCGCAGATTGGCGTCCGGCGAGATCGGTGCGCCGAGCGTCTCAGCTATCGCCCGCTCGATCCTCTGACGCGCAGCGCCCGCGTGGTAGATGCGGGATTTGCGGCTGGTGGCCTCGACCTTAACCGGGATATCGGGGCGCAGAAAGTCCGCCCACGGGAATTTGCGCGCCCGTTTATCCAACTGGGCAAGATGCACCGCCGGGAAACTGCCAAGACGGACCAGAACCTTATTGGCCCCGCGCAGGCACAGATTGGCGCGCCAGACCTCGGACCAGTTGCCCTTGCAACTGACACCACCGGGGATCACTCTGGCCCCGCCGAATCCGTGCTGCTTGGCTTCGGCACATAGGGGCGCTTCCAAACCCGGCGTTGCCACCAGGAAAATCTCAAATTCGTCAGATGCGTTCATGGCGATTGATTACACCGGAAGCAAAACGGGTGCGATACGCTTTTTCCGGGTTGTTTCGCGGGTTTTGCAATAAGATCAGTATAAAGTGACTAGCCGCTGTTGGTTTTGGCGGTAACAGGTTTGCGTTTCGCAGCGTGTGCGCGTAAAGGGTCCCTGATCGGAATAATGCCAGCGGATTCCGGCGGGTTTATGATGCATTTGCGTCCCGGCGAGCCAGACGATCCGCGCTATTTGGATGTCATGATCGCATGGCGTACAATAGTTGGCGCAGGAAAGAGGCTTGGAAGACCGTAGCAAGATGCAAACTTTCAAACTGAAAAAAGGGTTGGAACTGCCGGTTCTGGGTGCACCCGAACAGACCATCCAGCCGGGGCCTGAGTTTTCCACCGTTGCGGTTCTGGGGTCGGATTACCTTGGGCTGAAGCCACGCATGCTGGTGCAGGAAGGCGATACGGTTCAGCGCGGCACGCCGCTGTTCTGCCACAAGGATGTGCCCGAGGCGATGATGGTCGCCCCCTTAAGCGGCAAGGTCGTCGCCATCAATCGCGGCGCGCGTCGTGTGCTGCAGAGCGTGGTGATCGAGGTCTCTGATCCCAACGATGCGGGCATCGACTTCTCTGGCGTCGGAAATGGCGGAAGCGCCGAAGGGGTGGCGGAAAAGCTGTGTGCCTCGGGTCTTTGGACCTCATTCCGTACTCGGCCCTATTCCAAGATGCCTGCGCCTGGGGAAAAACCGACTGCGATCTTTGTCACCGCGATGGACAGTGAGCCACTGGCCGCCGACGCAGCGCTGATCATTGCCGATGCAGGGGATGCGTTTGCAGCAGGTCTTGCCGCCGTCGCGACACTGACCGAGGGCAAAACCTATCTGTGCCACAAGGAAGGCGATACCGTTCCCGGCTCGGACGTTGCTGGTGTCGAGGCTGCTGCGTTTTCCGGACCGCATCCGGCGGGGCTGGCGGGGACGCATATCCATTTCCTTGAACCTTTGGCAGGGGACAAGCAGGTCTGGACGATTGGGTATCAGGACGTCATCGCAATTGGCCGCCTGATGCAGACCGGTCATTTGGACCCGAACATTGTTGTGGCCCTCACCGGCCCCTGTGCGCGTCAGCCGCGGCTGATCCGGACGGCCATGGGCGCTTCGACCGACGACCTGACCCGTGACGAGATCAATGTTGAGGGAACACCGCGCATCATTTCGGGCTCGATCCTGTCAGGACAGCTTGCCGAGGGTCCGACCGCCTATCTGGGCCGGTTCGCGCGTCAGGTCACCGTGATCCGCGAGGATCACGACCAGATCCCGATGGGCTGGATTCGCCCGATGCCGTCGAAATTCTCGGTTCAGCCGGTGCTGGGCTCGGCTTTCGCGAAAAAGCTCTACGCGCTGACCAGCAACCTGAACGGCGGGCGGCGTGCGATGGTGCCCACGGGCGTCTTCGAAGAGCTGATGCCGCAGGATTACCTGCCGACGCAATTGCTACGGGCGCTGCTGGTGATGGACACGGACACAGCGCAGGCACTTGGCGCGCTGGAGTTGGATGAAGAAGACCTGGGCCTTGTGGGCTTTGCCTGCCCGGCGAAATATGAATACGGGCTGGCGCTGCGCGACTGCCTGACCAAGATTGAAAAGGAGGGCTGATCCGAAATGGGTTTGCGCAGCTTCTTCGATCGGATCGAGCCGAACTTTACCAAGGGCGGCAAGTACGAGAAGTACTTCCCCATCTACGAGATGGTGGAAAGCTTCATCTACACTCCGAAAACCGTAACCACCGCAGCGCCTCATGCGCGGTCGTACGTGGATATGAAGCGGATCATGACCTATGTCGTGATCGCCACGATCCCCTGTATTCTTTGGGGGATGTATAATACCGGCTATCAGGCCAACTCGGCCATTGCCGCTTTGGGCGCAGAGTCGGCGACAGGCTGGCGGATCGCGATCCTGCAGGCGTTTGGCATCTCATTGAACCCGGACAGCATCTTCGCCAACGTGATGCACGGGCTCATGTATTTCCTGCCGATTTACATCGTGACACTGGTCGCGGGCGGGATATTCGAGGTCATATTCGCCACCGTGCGCGGCCATGAGGTGAACGAAGGTTTTCTTGTGACCTCAATGCTTTACACCCTGATCATGCCCGCGACCGCACCGCTTTGGCAGGTTGCGCTTGGTATCATCTTCGGCGTGGTGATCGGCAAAGAGGTGTTTGGCGGTACCGGCAAAAACTTCCTCAACCCCGCGCTTGTGGGCCGGGCGTTCCTGTATTTCGCTTATCCCGCGAACATGTCCGGTGACACCGTTTGGACCCCGGTCGACGGGTTCTCGGGCGCGACGGCGCTGTCCGTTTCCGCCTCGGACGGGTATCAGGCTTTGGCGGCGGATGGCATCACCTGGTGGAATGCGTTCTTCGGGCAGATTCAGGGCAGCTTCGGCGAGACTTCAACGCTCGCCTGCATGATCGGTCTGGCCTTCCTGCTGACCACGCGGATCGCCAATTACCGCCTGATCATCGGCTGTCTGGCGGGAACCATCGGCTTTACCCTGCTGCTGAACCTGATCGGATCGGACACCAATCCAATGTTTGCGATGCCGTGGTACTGGCACATCGTGCTGGGCGGCTATGCCTTCGGTCTGGCCTTCATGGTGACCGAACCCGTTTCGGCCAGCCACACCAACACGGGCCGCTATATCTATGGCGCTCTGATCGGTGTCATGGTTGTGATGATCCGCGTCATTAACCCCGCTTTCCCCGAGGGTATGATGCTGGCTATCCTGTTCGGCAACGTCTTTGCACCGCTGATCGACTATTTCGTCGTGCAGGCCAACATCAAACGGAGGGCGCGTCGCCATGTCTGATACGCAATCCAACGAACCGAAGGGCGCTCTGGCCAAGTTTCTGGCGGCCTCGCCGGATTCGGTCGGCAAGACGATCTTCATCGCTGTCGCGGTTTGTCTGGTGGCTTCGATGGTGGTGTCTGCCGCGGCTGTCAGCCTGCGCCCGGTGCAAGATGCCAACCGGCTGAAGGACAAGCAGGTTAACGTTCTGCAGGTCGCCGGGGTGTACGAACCCGGCATCGACGTGACCGAGGCCTTTGCGGCGTTCGAGCCACATGTGCTGGAATTGTCTACCGGTGAGTTCGTGGACGACCAGTTCGACCCGGCTACCTTTGACGATATCGCCGCCGCCAGCGATCCAGAGCTGAGTGTGGCGCTCGACAACGACCCAGCAGGCATTGGTCGTAAGTCGAAATACCGCGTGATCTATCTGCTGCGTGACGACGCGGGAGCCTTGGACAAGGTGATCCTGCCGCTGCACGGATACGGCTTGTGGTCAACGCTCTACGGATTTATCGCGCTGGAAAACAACGGCAACGATATCTTCGGCCTGCAGTTCTATCAGCATGGCGAAACGCCCGGTCTGGGTGCCGAGGTGGACAACCCGCGCTGGAAAGCGCTGTGGAACGGCAAACGTCTGCGCGATGACGCGGGCGAATTGCAAATCACTGTCGCCAAGTCGCAACCTGCCGCGGGCCCTGATTTCTATATCGATGCGCTTGCCGGTGCCACGCTGACCTCGGTTGGTGTCGATAACCTGGTGAAATTCTGGATGGGTGATGCGGGCTACGGTCCCTTCCTGGCCAAACTGCAAGCAGGAGAACTCTGATGTCTCAGACCAAGAAAGAGATGCTGGTCGACCCGCTTGTCGACAACAACCCGATCACCCTGCAGGTGCTGGGCATTTGTTCCGCGCTGGCTGTCACCTCATCGCTGCAGGTATCCTTTGTGATGGCGCTGGCGGTGACATTTGTGACCTCGTTCTCATCCTTCTTCATCTCATGCCTGCGCAACCAGATCCCGGGCTCGATCCGCATCATCGTGCAGATGGTGATTATCGCCTCGCTGGTTATTCTGGTGGATCAGGTGCTGAAAGCCTATGCGTTTGAGATTTCGAAAACCCTGTCGGTTTTCGTGGGTCTGATCATCACCAACTGCATCGTGATGGGCCGGGCCGAGGCGTTTGCCATGAAGAACCCGCCCGTCGCGTCCTTTATCGACGGTTTGGGCAACGGCATGGGCTATGGCCTGATCCTGCTGCTGGTCGGCTTCATTCGCGAGCTGTTCGGTGCCGGGTCGCTGTTTGGCGTCACCATCCTGCAGACTGTCAACAATGGTGGCTGGTACGTGCCCAACGGCATGCTGCTGCTGCCACCCTCGGCGTTCTTCATTATCGGTCTGATCATATGGGCCTTCCGCACATGGAAACCGAACCAGGTGGAAGAGCGTGAATACAAAATCCGGCAGGTAGAGGCGCACTGATGGAAGGTCTGATTTCACTGGCCGTAAAGGCCATCTTTGTCGAAAACCTTGCGCTCAGCTTCTTTCTGGGGATGTGTACCTTCATCGCCGTGTCCAAGAAGATTTCGACCGCGCTGGGTCTGGGAATTTCGGTTATGGTCGTGCAGGCGATCACCGTGCCCACCAACAACCTGCTGTTGAACTACCTGCTGAAACCGGGTGCGCTGTCTTGGGCCGGGTTCCCGGATGTGGACCTGACCTTCCTGGGCCTGATCTCATATATCGGGGTGATCGCGGCGATGGTTCAGATCCTCGAGATGATCCTCGATAAATACTTCCCGCCGCTTTACAACGCGCTGGGGATTTTCCTGCCGCTGATCACGGTGAACTGTGCCATTCTGGGCGGCTCGCTGTTCATGGTGGAACGCGACTACAACTTTGCCGAGGCCGCAACCTATGGCCTGTCTTCGGGCTTTGGCTGGGCGCTGGCGATCACTGCGATGGCAGGCGTGCGCGAAAAGCTGAAATATTCGGACATTCCTGACGGCCTGCAGGGTCTGGGGATCACCTTCATCACCGCAGGGCTGATGGCGATGGCCTTCATGTCCTTCTCGGGCGTGAAACTGTAAGGAGGCGGCGATGGAAACTTTTACCCTGGGCGTCGCTCTTTTCACCCTGATCGTGATCGGACTGGTCGCGATCATCATGGCGGCCCGCTCGCGTCTGGTGTCGACCGGTAATGTCAACATCACCATCAACGGTGAGAAAACCGTATCCGTTCCGGCGGGCGGCAAACTGTTGCAGACGCTGGCAGCCGAGAAACTGTTCGTGCCATCCGCCTGCGGTGGCGGCGGCACCTGCGCGCAATGCCGGGTGCGTGTGCATTCCGGTGGCGGATCGATCCTGCCTACGGAAGAAAGCCATATCACCAAACGCGAGGCCGCTTGTGGCGACCGCCTGTCCTGTCAGGTCGCGGTCAAGCAGGACATGGATATCGAAGTCCCGGAAGAGGTCTTTGGCGTCAAGAAGTGGGAATGCACGGTGCGGTCGAACGAGAACGTCGCGACCTTCATCAAGGCGCTGACGCTGGACCTGCCGGAAGGTGAGGACGTGAACTTCCGCGCCGGTGGCTACATCCAGATCGAGGCGCCCGCGCACCAGTTGGCCTATACCGATTTCGATGTGGAAGAAGAGTATCGCGAAGATTGGGATCGCTTCAATCTGTGGCAGTACAAATCCGTCGTCGGTGAGCCGATCGAACGTGCCTATTCGATGGCGAACTACCCGGACGAAAAAGGCATGATCATGCTGAACGTCCGCGTGGCCTCGCCGCCTCCGGGCTCGGACGGCATTCCACCGGGTCAAATGTCGTCGTACATCTTCAACCTGAAGCCGGGCGATAAAGTCACGATCTCGGGTCCGTTTGGCGAATTCTTTGCGCGTGAGACGGAAAAAGAGATGGTCTTTATCGGCGGCGGCGCGGGCATGGCGCCAATGCGCAGCCACATCTTCGACCAGCTCAAACGACTTGAGAACCGCAACCGCAAGATCAGCTTCTGGTACGGTGCCCGCTCGAAAAAAGAGATGTTCTTTGTCGAAGATTTCGACACGCTGGCCAAGGAATTCGATAATTTCGAGTGGCACGTGGCCCTGTCGGACGCGCAGCCCGAGGATGATTGGAAAGGCTATACCGGCTTCATCCATAACGTGCTGTTCGAAGAATACCTCAAGAACCACCCCGCGCCGGAAGATTGCGAATACTACATGTGTGGCCCGCCCATCATGAACCAGTCGGTCATCAACATGCTGCTGGATCTGGGCGTGGACCGCGAAGACATCATGCTCGACGATTTCGGCGGGTAAAAAACAAAAAAACCGGCGCACTCTGCGCCGGTTTTCTTTTGCGAGAGGGGCCCGTTCACTTCCCGTAATAGTCGCGATACCACTCGACGAACTGTTGGATCCCGTCCTTGAATTCGGTCTGCGGGCGATAGCCAGTCAGGCGTTGCAACAGGCTGTTGTCGGCCCATGTGGCCGGAACATCGCCCAACTGCATCGGCATATAATTGCGGATGGCCTTCTGGCCGACCGCCTCTTCGATGGCTTCGATGAAATCCATCAGGCGGACCTTCTCTCCGTTGCCGATATTCACAATGCGATAGGGCGCAACAGGGGACAGACTGTCGCCTTCCACGATCTCATCACTACTGGCAGGCCGGACAGGAGGGGTGTCGATCAACAGCCGGATACCCCGCACCAGATCCTCGACATGGGTAAAGTCGCGATACATGTCGCCGTGGTTGTAGATGTCAATCGGGCGGCCATCCAGAATGGCGGCGACGAACTTGAAATAGGCCAGATCCGGCCGCCCCCAGGTGCCGTAGACGGTGAAGAACCGGAACAACGTTGTCGGCAGGTCCCACAGATGGGCATAGGAATGCCCCATCGCCTCATTCGCTTTTTTTGTCGCGGCGTAAATGGTCAGTTGATTGTCGACCTTTTGAGTCTCGGTAAAAGGCATATCCTCGCTGGCCCCATAAATTGATGAGGTCGAGGCCATCAGCAGGTGGTCCACCTTATGCTGCCGTGCGACCTCCATCACGTTGAAGGTGCCCACGACGTTCGAGTCGATATAGCTGCGCGGATGTTCAAGGCTGTAGCGCACCCCGGCCTGCGCGGCGAGGTGGACTATGACATCGGGCTGGAACTCATCGGCGACCTGCATCAGGCGTTCGTGGTTTTCCAACAGGTCCTCGGTTGCCGAAAAGCCTGCTGTCTGCATCAGCATCTGGTGCCGCCGCTGCTTCAGGGTGACGTCGTAGTAATCGGTCATCCCGTCATAGCCGTGCACGCGGAAGCCCTCGGCCAGCAGCAGTCGGGCCAGATGAAACCCGATAAAGCCCGCAGTACCCGTAACCAAAACCCGTTTCATAAAAACCCTCTGCGCGCTGATCTGATCAAATGATGCCCGTCATCACAGTCATATCAGACGCCTACGGGCCTTCAATCGAAACGATTGCCAATTGTGGCTGCAGCCTGCGCCGGGTAGGGATAGGCCCGCATGGTTAAGGATTGGATCAAAGGGCTTTTGGCAAAACGCCAGATGCAGGACGCGGAGGACGATGTGCACGCAATCGCTCCGGCTGAGCGATTCTACGCGGTTGGGGACATTCATGGCCGTCTCGATCTGTTGCAGGCGATTCTGACCCGTATTGACGGCGATTGCCGCACTGTTTTTGTAGGCGACTACATCGACCGGGGCGATTATAGCGCGCAGGTGCTGCGCCATTTGCATCACCTCAGCGAAACCTCCGACGGGCGCGTTATTTGCCTGTTGGGAAATCACGAGGAAATGCTGCTGCGCTTTCTCGACGACCCTGAGCAGGCCAGCGGCTTGTGGTTCCGCAATGGCGGGCTGCAAACGTTGGCCTCTTTCGGGATCAACGAGGTGACACCCGACGACAACGCCATCGCCGTAGCCGCGCAGCTACGGCAGGCTATGGGTGAGACGCTGGTCACTTGGCTGTCGAACCGCCCCCTGATCTGGACCAGCGGCAATGTCTCGGTCGTGCATGCGGCGTTGGAGCCGGACAGGACCATTGACGATCAGCCTCGACAAACTTGCCTGTGGGGCCGGCCTCATTATTCGCGGGCGCGCCGGGCCGACGGGCAATGGGTCGTGCACGGTCATACAATCGTGGATCAGGCGCAGATTATGCGGGGGATCATCTCAATCGACACCGGCGCTTTTGCCACCGGCCGCTTAACGGCAGCCGAAATCTTTCCGAGCGGGGTTCAGTTTATCTCAACACGTTGACCGGCCCGATGGGCCAGTCCCGAGCGGTCGCGGGCTCAGCCGACGATCATCTGCTTCATGCGCAGGGCTTCGTATTCCAGTTCTTTCAAACGGAAATGCACAACATCACCAATCGTGATCACGCCGCACAGGTTGCCGTCTTTCAAAACCGGCATGTGACGAAAACGGCCCTCGGTCATGGTTTTCAGCACGTCATTCAGCAGATCATCCGGCGTGCAGGATTTGACGTCCGTCGTCATCAACTCCTCAACGGCCTGCGGCAAGGTCTGACCAGGCGTGTCCGCCATGCGCCGCACGATGTCGCGCTCTGACAGGATGCCCTGCAAAGCACCGTTCTGGTCGGTCACAACCACCGCGCCGATCCGCTTGTCCTTGAGTGTATTCACAACGGAATGGATCGTATCGTTGGGACGGACCGAGAAAACCGCATCCCCCTTACCCTCAAGCAGCTTGGCCACGGTCGTCTGCGCATAGGACAGGTTCGATTCCGTCGACTGGCTATAGGTTGTCTTGTCAGCCTTGTCGCCGCGCGATGGGGACTGGTAAGAGCTTGGGGCCATGGGCAATCTCCTCCTTATACTTCAAAGTCTTTCCCTTTCACCTTAGCGCAGCTAAACGACCTGTATAGGGTGCAAATGCCCGCATCGGTGAATTCCGCTGCTTCTCAAGGATACGCAAGGCTTTGAATGACCTCTATCTGACCCCGCCGCTGGCTGTGCTGATCTTTTTCATGGTGGTCGTCTGCGGCCACAACTTCCGTAAGCTCTGGAAACAGCAGCCGCCGGGATGGCGCAAACGAGCCTGGCTGTTCGGCGTACCGGCGGGGATTGGCTTGCTGGCGCTGGGTTTTCTGCCGCTCAAGCTTTGACGGTGGTTTGACTCTGAACGGGGGCGCTGGCATATGCCGGGCACGGATTTTCCAGGAGAACCCCCGATGCGTTTTTCACCCGTTCTGGCCTTTGTCACACTTGTTTCCGGCTGTTTGTTCGACAAGGAACCCGACGTCGTGCGCCTGTCGGGCGAGACGATGGGTACAACCTTCAACGTCACCGCAATCGGCGAGGATCTGGACGAAAAAACGCTGGCGCAGGCTGTTGACCAAACCTTGGCCGACGTCAACGCCAAGATGTCCAACTGGGACCCGAATTCCGAGGTCTCGACCTTCTCCGCCACCGCAAACACCGACCCGGTGCCGGTTTCCCCCGAGTTCGCGCTGGTGATGACCGCCGCAAACGAGGTGCACGAAAAGACCGGTGGCACCTTCGACGTAACTCTTGGGCCGCTGATCGAACTTTGGGGCTTCGGCCCGCGCAAACCGGAAGACCCGGTACCGTCGGACGAAGACATCTCCGCCGCGCTGAATGGCGTGGGGCAGGCCCGGTTGCTGACGCTTGACACCGAGGCCGGGACATTGGCAAAATCCAACCCCGCAGTCGGGATCAATCTGTCGGCCATTGCAAAAGGCTACGGGATCGACGCTGTGGCCGAGACCCTGCGCGATGCGGGAATCGAGGACTATCTGGTCGAGATCGGCGGCGATTTGGTGTCCAAAGGGCAAAACGATCAGGGTGAGGCCTGGCGCATCGGGATCGAAAAACCTGAACCTGGCGCGCAAAGCGTTCAGTTGATCGTGTCATTGGACAATCGCGGCATGGCAAGTTCCGGCGACTACAAGAATTTCTTCGAACAGGACGGCGTGCGTTATTCCCATATCATCGACCCGACAACCGGGAGGCCAATCACGCACCGCACGA
This sequence comes from Ruegeria sp. F11, assembly GCF_056533855.1. Taxonomy (NCBI): domain Bacteria; kingdom Pseudomonadati; phylum Pseudomonadota; class Alphaproteobacteria; order Rhodobacterales; family Roseobacteraceae; genus Ruegeria; species Ruegeria sp. F11. Next base: position 193,271 of record NZ_JBQFOW010000003.1, read on the forward strand.
CCTCGGTCACCGTTCTGGCGGAAAACGCCATGATGGCCGATGCCTGGGCGACGGCGATGCTGGCGCTGGGGCAGGAAAAGGGCATGGAACTGGCTGAAAAGCATAAACTTGCCGTGTATTTCATCGCGCGGGATGTGACAGGCGGTGAAGATGCGTATATTACGATGCACAGCAGCGCGTTCAAAGACGCGCTTGGCGGCAACTGACCGGCGGAACCCGAGATGAGCACCTTTATTCTGGCCTTCATTCTGTTAGCCCTCGTCATGGTGGGCATGTCGCTAGGTGTGATGCTGATGGGCAAAACCATCAAGGGCAGTTGCGGCGGACTGAACGCGATCTCCGGTGCGGATAAATGCGTGGTCTGCAAAAAGGACGTCGATCCGAACAGCCCCTTGCGTGACCAGCTTCAATGCAAGCGCGCCAAGAAGATGCTGGACCAGATGGAGCGTGAGGCTTAATCCGCATTTGCGCTGCGCGAAAGGAATTGGCTAGATAGCCCCCGGACCACTTCGGGAGGGGCACAATTGGCCAAAGCCAGAAACATCCTGTTCATCATGTTCGACCAGTTGCGCTGGGACTACATAAGTTGTTACGGGCATCCGCATCTGCACACCCCGAATATCGACCGGCTGGCCGCGAAGGGCGTCCGGTTCAACCGCGCTTATATCCAGTCCCCGATCTGCGGCAGTTCCCGCATGTCCACCTATACCGGTCGCTATGTGCATTCACATGGTGCCTCGTGGAACGGCATTCCGCTGAAAGTTGGTGAGATTACGATGGGCGATCATCTGCGCAAGGCGGGGATGGAGTGCTGGCTGGTCGGCAAGACCCATATGCGCGCGGATGCCGAGGGGATGGCCCGCTTGGGTCTGGAACCCGACAGCCTGATCGGAGCCCGCGTTGCCGAGTGTGGCTTTGACGTGTTCGAACGGGATGACGGGATGCTGCCCGAGGGGCCGGATGGGTTTTACGACCCGGACGGCGCGAAGGAATACAACAAGTTCCTGAAAGCCAAGGGCTATGAAAGCGACAACCCGTGGCATGACTTTGCCAATTCCGGGCTGGACGCCGAGGGCAACGTTCTGTCCGGCTGGTTTCTGAAAAACGCGCAAGAGCCCGCAAACATCGCCGAAGAAGACAGCGAAACCCCCTATCTGACCGGGCGCGGCATCGACTTCATGGAAAGCCATGACGGCCCCTGGTGCTGCCATCTGAGCTTAATCAAACCGCATTGGCCTTACATCGTGCCCGAGCCCTATGCCTCGATGTACGGTCCCGACCACATTTTGCCCGTGGTTCGATCCGAGGCGGAACGACAGAACGCACATCCGGTGCTCAAGGCGTTCATGGATACCAAGGTCGGGCAGGCGTTTTCGCGGGAAGATGTACGCGAGGCGGTGATCCCAGCCTATATGGGTCTGATCAAACAGGCGGACGATCAGATGGGGCGGCTGTTTGACTGGATGGAGAAAGCCGGGCGGATGGACGACACGGTGATCGTGTTAACCTCGGATCACGGCGATTTTCTGGGCGATCACTGGATGGGGGAAAAGACCTTCTTCCACGACGCCTCGACCAAAATGCCGCTGATCATCTACGATCCTTCGCCCGAGGCAGACGCCACACGCGGCACGGTCAGCGACGCGCTGGTGGAATCCATCGATCTGGCCCCCACATTTGTTGATACCGCCGGCGGAGAGGTACCGACGCATATTCTGGAAGGGCACTCTCTGCTACCGATCTTGCACGGGCAGGCCGACGACCTGCCCCGCGACGTGGTGATCTGCGAATACGACTACTCAGGCTCGCCGATTGCGGATGTGCTGAACGCCTCGGTCCGCGATGCGGTGATGTTCATGGTGGCGAACAGGAAATGGAAGTTGATCCATTGTGAGGGCGGCCACCGGCCCATCCTGTTCGATCTGGAAAACGACCCGGATGAACTGACCGATCTGGGCGACAGCGCCGAGCACGCCGAGGTCATCGCCGAGATGTACGATCATCTGTTCACCTGGACCCGCCGGGCCTCGCAGCGCACCACGCGGTCCGAGCAACAACTGATCGAGATGCGGACAAAAAGCCGGGGCAGGGGCATCGTCCTGGGGGTCTATGACGAAAACGATGCGCCGCTGGACCTGACAGTCAAGTATCGCAACCGCAAGGCGCGACCTTACAAGAGCTATCTGAAGGACTAGCTGCGCGTATGATTAAATCTGCGCCAATCGAGGGAAAGACGGTTCACCCTCTGGCGGGCAAGGGATAGAAGATGGGCGCAGAGCAGTTACCGGAGACCTTCAATGACCGCCCCGAAACCCGTTGTCCTGTGCATTCTCGATGGTTGGGGCCTGTCGGAGGATACCGCGGCCAACGCGCCTTATTTGGCCAACACGCCGACCTTTGACGCGATGATGGCCAACGGGCCGCATGCCACGCTGATCACCCACGGCCCGGATGTGGGCCTGCCCAGCGGTCAGATGGGCAATTCCGAGGTCGGCCACACCAATATCGGCGCGGGCCGGGTTGTGGCGATGGATCTGGGTCAGATTGATCTGGCGATCGAGGATGGCTCTTTCTTCGACAACGCCGCGTTGCAGGATTTCATCGCCAAGGTGAAGGCTGCGGGCGGGACGGCGCATCTGATGGGGCTGGTCTCGGATGGCGGTGTGCATGGGCATTTGAACCATATCGTAGCGGCGGCCAAAGCGATCACCGATGCGGGCGTTCCGGTGGCGCTGCATGCGGTCACGGATGGGCGCGATGTGGCCCCGAAATCGGCCTTTACCTACATCGCAGAGCTTGAAGATCGGTTGCCCGAGGGGGCCAGGATCGTCACCGTCAGCGGACGCTATTTTGCCATGGACCGCGACAACCGGTGGGATCGCGTGGCCGAGGCCTATAACGCCATGATTAAAGCGCAGGGCAGGGGGGAGAACACCGCCCATTTTGCGGTGGATCATGCCTATAACCAGTCGGAAACGGACGAGTTCATCGCGCCTACGGTACTTGAGGGATACTCGGGCCTGAAAGACGGGGACGGGTTCTTCTGCCTCAACTTCCGCGCCGACCGTGCGCGCGAGATTTTGCGGGCGATTGGCGAGCCGGGTTTTTCGGATTTCGACACCGGACCGCGCCCGAACCTGTCCGCGCTGCTCGGCATGGTCGAATATTCCGACGGCCACAACGCCTACATGACCACGGTGTTCCCCAAACGCGCCATCGTGAATACGCTGGGCGAATGGGTCGCCAAACAAGGCCTGCGCCAGTTCCGACTGGCCGAGACCGAAAAATATCCTCATGTCACCTTCTTTCTGAACGGCGGCAAGGAAACCCCCGAAGAGGGCGAAGACCGGTTCATGCCAAAATCGCCCAAGGTAGCGACCTATGACCTGCAGCCCGAAATGTCCGCCCCCGAGGTCACGGCGAAATTTGTCGAAGCCATCAACGCGGGCTATGACCTGATCGTCACGAACTATGCCAACCCGGATATGGTCGGACACAGCGGCGATCTGCAAGCAGCTATCAAGGCTTGCGAGGCCGTCGATCAGGGTTTGGCGCAGGTTGTCGCCGCGTTGAACGAGGCCGGGGGCGCGATGATCGTCACCGCTGACCACGGCAATTGCGAGATGATGGTCGATCCCGAAACCGGTGGTCCGCATACGGCGCACACATTGAACCCGGTGCCGGTGGCTCTGGTCGGCGGCCCCGACGGCGCGCAGCTGCGGAACGGTCGCTTGTCGGATCTGGCCCCGACGCTGCTGGACCTGATGGGCCTGCCCAAACCGTCTGAGATGACCGGGGAGAGCCTGTTGTCATGAGGTTTGCGGCGCTGGCTGTTTCCCTTCTTCTCGCGGCCCCGGCGCAAGCTGACCCCTCGCAGGCGGCTCTGGAGGCGGCAGCGCTGCTGGAACAGGCCTCGGTTTCCCTGACCGAGGCCGAAGGTGCCCGCGACCGGGTGCGCGCCCTGACCGAGACGATTCAAGCGTACGAGGCCGGTCTGAGCGCAATGCGCGACGGGTTGCGCATGGCCGCCACGCGCGAGGCGCAACTGACCGCTGAACTGCGCGCACGCGAGGATGACGTGGCGCAATTGCTGGGCGTTTTGCAGACCATCGAAACCACCGCCCCGCCGGTCTTGATGCTGCACCCTTCGGGTCCTTTGGGCGCCGCGCGGGCGGGCATGATGCTGTCCGAAGTCACGCCGGGCCTGAACGCCAAGGCCGAAGCGCTGGCAAAAGACCTGCACGAAGTACAGACCCTGCGCCTGTTGCAACAGGACGCGGCGGACACCCTGACCGAAGGTCTGGGCGGCGTTCAGGATGCCCGCACCCGGCTAAGCGAGGCCATAGCCGATCGCTCCGACCTTCCCCGCCGGTTTGTTGAAGACCCTGTGCGCACGGCGATCCTGATCTCGTCCACGGAAACGCTGGACGGGTTCGCAAGCGGTCTGGCTGAAATCTCGGAAGGGGAAATCGCCGCAACCGACGCCAGCATTACCGGCAGCAAGGGCGACGTGCCCCTACCGGTTCAGGGCATCCTGCTGCATGGCGCGGGTGAAACCGATGCTGCGGGCGTGACTCGGCCCGGTCTTGTGTTGGGAACGCGCCCACGGGCTTTGGTCACGTCGCCCACCGCCGCCACGATTCGCTATCGCGGCCCGCTGCTGGATCTGGGCAATCTGGTGATCCTGGAACCTCAACCCGGCCTTTTGTTCGTGTTTTCAGGCCTGCAAGAGGTTTACGGTGAGCCGGGACAGGTGATCCCAGAGGGCACGCCCGTGGGCCTCATGCCCGGCAAAACGCCGGAAATCGGCGCAATATTGTCAACAACCAGTGATGGCACTGGAACTGACCGGTCAGAAACGCTCTATATAGAGGTAAGACAGGATAACAGCCCCGTGGACCCGGAATCGTGGTTTCGGACCAGCAAGGATGGATAAACGAGTATGAAGAAATTTGTTATGGCCGGTCTGGCCGGAACCGTGGCAGGCATCATCGCAACCACTCAGATCGCAGGACCCCTGCTGGCGCAGGAGGCTGCAAGCAAGGCCAGCGTCTATCAGCAGTTGGACCTGTTCGGCGACATCTTCGAGCGCATCCGCGCCCAATATGTCGAAGAGGTCGAGCCCGAGGAACTGATCGAGGCTGCCATCGACGGCATGCTGACCTCGCTTGATCCGCATTCGAGCTATCTGTCGCCCGATGACGCAGAACAGATGCGCGTGCAGACGCGGGGCGAGTTCGGCGGGCTGGGTATTGAGGTGACGCAGGAAGAGGGCTTTGTGAAAGTTGTCTCTCCCATCGATGACACGCCTGCGGATGCCGCTGGGATCGAAGCCGGGGATTTCATCACCCATGTGGATGGCGAAAGCATTCTGGGCCTGACACTGGACAAGGCGGTTGATCTGATGCGCGGGCCGGTTGGTTCCGAGATCGTGATCACCGTTGTGCGCGAAGGCGAACCGGAACCGTTCGACGTGACTATAATCCGCGACACGATCAAACTGACCGCCGTGCGCGCCCGCACGCAGGGCACCAGCGTCGTGCTGCGCGTCACTACCTTTAACGACCAAACCTTCCCGAACCTGCAGGAAGGCCTAGAAGAACAGATCGTCGAGGCTGGCGGGATCGAGAAGGTCAACGGTTTCGTTCTGGACCTGCGCAACAATCCGGGCGGTCTGCTGACCCAGGCCATCAAGGTTTCGGACGCGTTCCTGAACGAAGGTGAAATCGTCTCGACCCGTGGCCGCAACCCCGAGGAAGGCGAGCGCTACAACGCATCACCCGGCGATCTGGCCGAGGGCAAGCCGATTGTGGTTCTGATCAATGGCGGGTCAGCATCTGCATCGGAAATCGTCGCAGGTGCGCTGCAGGATCACCGCCGTGCAATCGTGGTGGGGACCAAGAGCTTTGGTAAGGGTTCTGTTCAAACGGTGATGCCCCTGCGCGGTGACGGGGCGATGCGCCTGACCACCTCGCGCTATTACACCCCGTCGGGCCGCTCGATCCAGTCGCTGGGCGTCAGCCCTGACATCATCGTGGAGCAGCCGCGCCCGGTTCCCGAGCCGGAAGAGGAAGAGTCCAACCGACCCTCCCGCTCTGAAGCGGACCTGCGCGGCAGTCTGAACAATGACAGCCTGAGCGAGGATGAAATCCGCCAGATCGAGGAAGATCGCGCCAAGGCTGAAGAAACCGCCGAACTGCGGGAAGAGGATTACCAGCTGGCCTATGCCATCGACATCCTCAAGGGTCTGTCGGCCTTCAACCCGAACGGGCCGTCGCAGTAAAACAGCAGGGCCGCGGATGACGCGGCCCTTTCTTTTCCGGTCAGCTTTCGACTTTGTGCAGCTTTTCCTCATCCAGCATGAGGGCCAGCAGGATGCCGACCGATACCGAGATGGTCGAAAAGACAAAGGCCATGCTCATGCCACTATCAAAGGCGGCAGCGGTGGCGGTTTTGACCTTCTCGACCTCTTCCGGTCCCAGCTTCTGCAGGACCGCGCGGGCCGAGTCGGTGCTAAGCGTGCCACCATTGATGGCCGTTTGATCGGCCTCTGACAGGTTGACGCCAGCCGCGCTAAGGTTTTCCTGGAGGTTGGACCGGCTGACCACGTACATGATGGCCGTGGCGAAGGCGACTGAGATCGCGCCATAGACCAGATGGACCATGAAGCTCAGCCCGCCGACCAGCCCTGCGCGTTCGGGTTTGACAGCACAGACAGCCGCAGTGCCGGAAGGGCCAACCGTCAGAGTCGCGCCCAGCCCGATCATCGCCATGCCGGGCAGAATTCGGAAATACCCCCACCCGCTGGGCATTACGATCATACTGGCCGACCCGATGGTGGCGATCAGGTAGCCCCAGAACAACAGCCGTTTGGGCCCGAAATCATTGTAGAGCGTGCCGGACACGATGGAGCCGACCGCCAGCAGCATCGTCAACGGTGCCAAGCCCAAGGCCGATTCAAAGGTCGACCAGCCCAGAACCTTTTGCATGTATTGCGGGAAATACAGCAACCCGACAAACGCCGCCGAGACATTGAACATATTCAGGCCCAACGTGATGCGAAATTCCCGGTTCTGCATCATCTGGGGCAGCAGCAAGGGTTCTTTGACCCGTTTCTCGATCCTTGGAAACAGCAGGAATAAAGACGCGCTGACGAAGAACAGCAGCAGCAATGGAACTGAGGTCCAGCCCCAATCCGCGCCCACATCCAGCCCGTAAAGCAGCAGCAGAACGGCAAAGGACAGGACGGCCATGCCAGCAAAATCAATGTGCTCACCCTGTTTGTGGTGGATCTCGCGCTTCATCAGCAACAGGGCGGTGGCCATCGAGATGCTGGAAAACACCACATTCGCCAGGAAGAAATACCGCCAGTCACCAAGGTTCACAGCCAGCCCGCTGATCATCGGACCAAAGACGTTACCGGTTGTCACACCGGCCAGAATAAGGCCCATGACCAAAGCCCGGTGTTCCGGTTTTGAAACCTTTGTGGCCCCAAAGGCCAAGGTACAGGGCCAGACACAGCCCGCGCCGATCCCTTGCAGTGCCCGCGAAACGATAAGGAAGTCCAGGCTGGGTGAGAAGAAACACATAACCGATGAGAACAGAAAGATCGTCAGTCCAATGATCATCACCTTCCGGTGGCCGTACATGTCGCCAAGACGCCCCCCGGCAACCATGGTCATGGCGAAGAACAGTGCATAGATGTTCAGGACCCATTGGGTGCTGGTGATGTCGGCATCAAAGGAGTTTTCGATGGCCGGAACCAACATCAGCGCGCCGGTAAAGTCGATGCCAATGCCAAAACCTGTCACCATCAGAGCGATGACTTTGATGATGCTGCTGCGGTCCATTGCTGCACCCAATCTGTTTTGTGGATGCTTCAATGATGCATGAAAATGGCTGAAAAGATAGGGCTTTAGAGCGCGAGCTTCAGTCCGCTGCGTTACAGTTCCGCCGGAACGCCCGTTTGAGCATATCCAGTTCAGCCCGCAATAGCGCGACCTCGGCCCGCAGATCGTCGGCGGCGGGGGCACCGGCAATCACGGTGAAATCCGCCAGTTTTTGGGTCGAGGCGGTGTCTACGACAATAAAGCTGTGCACGCCTTCGGACAGGGCGGTTGTGGGCACGGGCACAGTCAGGGTCCAGCCGGTGTCAGCGGGGGACAGATCAACACCTTCCAGCGCCTGGCCCAGATATCGAACCTCGATGCTGGGTTGCGCATCTGCCTGAAGATGGCCTTGCCATTGGCCGTTTTCGAACCGGATTAACGTTAGGGTCGGTTGCGTCATGTCAGGCAGTCTCACAAATCGGCACGGTGGTGGCGGCAAATGGTCAGGTCGCGCAGAACGATGCGGTTCATGCGCGGGTTTTCGATGATCAGGTCCAGCCAAATTTTCTCGATCCGCCGTTCGTTTAGGGGCAAGTGGGCCAAATCGAAATCAATCGCGTTGGAAGGCCCGGACATATCCATCTGCCGCAACACCTGCTCCGCGTTCGGGCCGTGCTGGACGTTGAGGCGAGCAAACATCTCAACGGGTTTTTCGCCTTCGATCAGAGCGTCAACGCATATCAAATGTTGACCGGTTAGGTTCTGAGCGGCGTCTTTCGGCAATTCGACGGAGAGCGACAGGAAAGAGCCCTCGAAGCTGAACACCTCAATCGCCAGACGGTATGGGGCAAGGTCACGCTCCTTGCGGTTCCTAATCTGGCGTGCCGCTATCTCGGCCCGGGGACAGTCGTGAAACAGCGTCACTTGACCATCCAGAGCCGCCTTTCGCCCCGGCGATGCCAGTCCGGGTTGGGTCAATGGCCCGCGCCACAGGTCGGGCCGCCAGCTCCAATCCGTTCCGACCGGTTTGGGGAACTGCGCCGATCCGATCAGTGGGTGGCTCAAACGGCTATCCGCCTCGTGAATCAGCCGGTCCAGATGGGTGCGCAGCGCGCGAGCCTGATCGCGCTGCTGGCGCAATATGGGGTGCGCCGCACCCGTCGCTTGCACGGCCGCCCTGCGCCAGCGCCCAAGAAGTTTGCGGTGAAGATAGCGGTCCAGAAGTCTGCCCATGGTCCCATCGTCTGAAGTTGCTTCTGTTTAGTCAAACAGAGGGTAATGGACAAAGGCGAATTAAGGGTGAGCGGATAAAATTTTGCGAAATCCGGTCGGCCACTACGGGGCCGAACAAGAAACGCGCGCCCATTCTTGCAATGGGCGGGACCAATGCGTACCGTCTGCCATCTGATCCACGCGGAACATCGCAACCGGCGCAGTTCCTCCCACTCCGGACAAGGCCCAGGCATGGAACCCACCCTGTTTTCATTCATCTGGAAATACTCGAAGAAACAACAGCTTGTTCTGTTGGTGCTGACGGTTTTGTCGTTCCCGTTCCTCTATGCCTCGCTGGAGCTGCCCAAGCAGATCATCAACGATGCTATCGGTGCTCCCGCCAACACTGTGACCGTGTTCGGGATCACCGTGACGCAGGTGCAATACCTACTAATCCTGTGTTTTGCCTTTCTGGCAACCGTGATCGTCAGCGGGCTGATGAAAATGCGCATCAACACGATGAAGGGCGTTCTGGCCGAGCGCATGCTGCGCCGTCTGCGCTTCACGCTGATTCACCGCGCGATGCGATTTCCGAAATCCTATTTCGCCACCACCAGCCAGGGGGAACTGGTGTCGATGATCACGTCAGAAGCCGAACCGATGGGCGGGCTGATGGGCGATGCCATCGCGCAGCCGGTGTTTCAATTCGGGCAGATGATGACGATCGTCACCTTTTTGTTCATGCAAAGCGTCTGGTTCGGGCTGGCCAGCATCGCCCTTATCCCGTTGCAGGCGTGGCTGATCCCCAAGCTGCAGCGCCAGATCAACCTGCTGAACAAGGATCGCATCCAAGAGGTCCGGCAACTAAGCTCCGAGATCGGAGAAAGCGCCGCAGGCATCAGCGACCTGCGCACAAATGGCGGCTGGCGCTACCGGCTGGCGCAGTTCAGCCACCGTCTGGGCACCTTGTTCGAGATCCGGTTCCGGATCTACAACAAGAAATTCTTCATGAAGTTCCTCAACAACCTGATCACTCAGATGACGCCTTTCCTGTTCTATTCGGTCGGCGGTTATCTTGCGATCACGGGCGAGGTCACGGTGGGTGCCTTGGTCGCCGCACTTGGGGCCTACAAGGACCTGAGCGGCCCGTGGAAAGACCTTCTGACCTATTACAATCAGGTGCAGGACATGTCGTTGAGGTGGGAGATCGTGACCGAGCGTTTTGCGCCGTCGGACATGATCCCCGAACACCTGTTCGCGGGCGAACCCGAAACGATCCCCCGTCTGACCGGTGATATCGAATTGCGCAACGTGACCGTCCGGGACAATGACGGCAAGACCGTTCTGGAAGACATTGACCTGACCATCCCCGAAGGGGCCCGCGTGGCGATTCAGTCGACCCACGCCTCGGAACGCAACGCGCTGGCCCAGTTGCTGACCCGCGAGGTGCTACCGGTTCAGGGTGAGGTGGTTCTGGCCGGGCACAATCTGCGCGAGCTGCATCAGTCCGTCATCGCGGCGCGGATCGGCTATGCCTATTCGCGGCCCTATCTGTTTGACGGCACTTTGGGTGACAACCTGATGATGCCCTTGCGCACCCACCCACGGCACGAAGCAGAGGCCATAAGAACCCCCACGCGGCGACAGATCGAAGCGGTGCGCGCCGGAAACCCGCCGGATTCGCTATCGGACGAGTGGATTGACCCCGGTTTAGCCGGGCTGGATGACATCGAAGGCATCCGCGACTGGTGGTTCGAACTGGTCGAGGCGATGGGCATTGACGAGTTTATGTTCCGCCGCACTCTGCGCACGCGGTTCGACCCCGAACTGCACCCGATCCTGGCGCAGGGGATCGTCGATTTGCGCCAGACGGTAAACGAAAGGCTGCGTGCCAAGGGGCTGGACCAATATGTCTACAGATTCGACCCCGACCGGTTCAACCCTGCTGTCCCTCTGGGCGGCAACCTTCTGTTCGGGGCCCCGGCCCGCGACATCTCACCCGAGATTCTGGCGGGCGACGGGCGGTTCCTGTCCATGCTCAGCGCGCATGACCTTGCCGAGGACGCGATGAGCATTTCAAACGCGGTTCTGGAGACGCTCAACCACGCCTTTGGCCGTGACGGTACGGATCACCCTCTGTTCCTGCGGCTGGGCATGTCCAAGGACATGTATCACCGCCTGCTGGACATCGAAGACCGCCGCAAGGCCAAGGGCGATGCCGAGATCAACGATGACGAGCGCGCAACGCTGCTGACCGTTCCGTTTCTGCTGACGGCAGAACAGATCGGCCCGGATTTTCCGGAAGAATACAAGGATAAGATTCTGGCCATCCGCAAGGCGCGGGCGGAACAGTTACGCGGCGCGCTGGATGGTATGTTCCTGCCGGTGACGCCCGAAGTTTACATCCCGCGGTTGTCGGTGATGGAAAACGCGATCTACGGGCGGGTCTCGCTGATGGCAGGCGCGCATGCTGAGGACATAGAAAACGTGGTGGCCGAAGCGATGAACGAGGCCGGTCTGCGCCGCCGCGCGGCGGCCATTATCTACGACCTGCCGTCGGGTCTGGGTGGGAATAACCTGCCGACGGTCTTTCAGGAACGCGCCGCATTCTCGCGGGCCGGGATCAAGCGCCCGGATATCCTGATCCTCGACAAGGCGCTGGCCAGCCACGATTCCGAAAGCCGCCTGCGCACACGTCTGAAACTCCGGGAATTGCTGCCGGATTCGATCATGATCTTCATGGAGGACCACTTTGCCCACCCCGAAGCCTATGACCTGTTCGTCGAAATCAAGGACGGGCGGATCGACGGCGTCTCGCGCACCAAACCCGTGCATACCGAAGGGGCCTCGGCCGATCTGAGCCGCAAGATCGAAGTCATCGCCTCGACCGAGTTGTTCTCGGGCATTGACGCCCGCAACCAGCGGCTGCTGGCCTTTTCGGCACAGTGGTATGAGGCTGCGGCGGGGCAGGTGATCTTTTCCCGCGGGCAGATACCGGATGCCGCGTATTTGTGCATCGCGGGTCAGGCCAAACTGGAATGGTCTGAACCGGACGGGGCGAAACGAACCGTTTCCATCATCGAGCCCGGACGCCTGATTGGGGATCTGTCGATCATCACCGGTGAGGCGCGGCAACTGGACCTGACTGCCATTGACGACTGCTCATTCCTGCGGATCGGCGCAGAAGAACTGCGCGCGGTCGTCGAAAGCGATGCCACGGTTGCCGTGCAACTACTGCAGACCGTGGCCGGGTACCTGACCACGCTGGCCAACCGGGTCAATGCGGCCAGCGCCGGGGCGGATATCTTCCCGGACGCGCCCCAGCCCGAGGGCCTTGAGGGTGCCAGTGACAATGCGTGACGATGAACCGAGCGCTTACGCCGCCCATGACCGCCTTGTCGCGACCGCCCGCGACCGGCCCGAACTGTGGCGGATTGTGCTCGGGCTCGCTCTGGTCGGCGTCCTTGTCAGCGCACTGAACCTGATCCTTTTCTCGGCGATTGCCGGTATCGCGCCCTATGACTGGACCGCCGTTCTGTTCAAAGGCGGCACACCACTGGCGATGTTCGTCCTTTTGGGCAGCTTCGGGTTCATCACACTGGGCGTCGCCGTCGCCGCGCGCCTGCTTCAACAGCGCGGTTTCCCATCGATTGTCGGCGCGCGCCACCAGACACTGGCCCAGTTCTGGCGCGTGCTGCGCGCCCTGATGATCCTTGGCGGGATCGTGGCTGTCCTGCCGCCCTATGACATGGGCGAGCCGCTACAGGCGAACCTCAGTCTGCGCGTCTGGCTGATGCTGCTGCCCATTTCAGCCTTCGCCGTCCTGATTCAGACCAGCGCCGAAGAGATCCTGTTTCGCGGATATCTGCAGCAGTCTCTGGCCGCCAGATTTCGATCTCCGGTGATCTGGATGGGCGTACCCTCCCTCTTGTTTGCGGCAGGCCACTACGCACCCGCCTTAGCCGGGGACAACGCCCTGCTGGTCGCTGCATGGTCCTGCGCCTTTGGCCTGCTGGCCGCCGACCTGACCGCACGGGCAGGGACGCTCGGCCCGGCTATCGCCTTGCATTTCTTCAACAATGCGGTTGCGCTGCTCTTTATCTCATTGCCCGACAACCTCAGCGGTCTGGCCCTGTTTCTGCTGCCCTATGACATGTCAGACACCGGCATGCTGCGGCAATGGCTGCTGGTGGATTTCGCGGTCATGATCGTCTGCTGGCTTACCGCGCGCCTTGCCATCAGGCGCTGATTGCATTTCCTTCCGTTGCGTCTTATTTGACGTCAACGCCGCATCAGCCAAGGTTCCGACATGAACTGGATCACAAACTACGTCCGTCCCCGGATCAACTCGATCTTCTCGCGCCGGGAAGTGCCTGAAAACCTTTGGCACAAGTGCGATGAGTGCGGAACCATGCTGTTTCACCGCGAGTTGGCGGAAAACCAGCACGTCTGCACCCAGTGCGGCCACCACATGGCGATCACCCCGCGCGAGCGATTCCGGCACCTGTTCGACGGTGGCATCTTCACTGAGGTCGACGTTCCCGCCCCGAAGGACGATCCGCTGCAATTCCGCGATCAGAAGAAATACCCGGATCGCATGAAGGCCGCCCAGAAAAAGACCGGCGAGAAAGAAGCGATGCTGGTCGCCTCGGGCGAGATCGGCCGAACACCGATTGTGGCCGCCGCGCAGGATTTCTCGTTCATGGGCGGCTCGATGGGGATGTTTGTGGGCAACGCCATCATCGCCGCCGCGCAAGAAGCGGTGAAACTGAAACGCCCGCTGATCCTGTTTTCGGCTGCAGGCGGCGCCCGGATGCAGGAAGGCATTCTGAGCCTGATGCAGATGCCCCGTACCACCGTCGCAGTGGAAATGCTGAAAGAGGCAAACCTACCCTATATCGTCGTCCTGACCCACCCGACCACCGGAGGCGTGACCGCGTCTTACGCGATGCTGGGCGATGTCCATATCTCGGAACCCAACGCGCTGATCTGTTTTGCCGGTCCGCGTGTAATCGAACAGACCATTCGCGAGAAACTCCCCGAGGGGTTCCAGCGCGCCGAATACTTGCTGGATCACGGTATGCTGGATCGCGTGACCAAACGGACCGAGATGCGCGAAGAGCTGACCACCATCACCCGCATGCTGATGGGCCTTCCCCCTGCGGTCAAAGGCGATCTGCCCGCTCCGACACCCGAAGAAGTACCGGTAGAAACCCCTGCCGAGGACGCAGGTAAAGAATGACCGCCCAAACGTCGGACGCCATCCTGGACCGGATGATGGCGCTGCACCCCAAGATCATCGACCTGACTCTGGACCGCGTCTGGAAGCTGCTGGCAGCGCTGGACAACCCACAAGACAAACTGCCGCCCGTGATCCATATAGCGGGCACCAATGGCAAAGGCTCGACTCAGGCGATGATCCGCGCCGGGCTCGAAGGGGTAGGGCTGTCGGCCCACGCTTATACCTCACCCCATCTGGCGCGTTTCCACGAACGCATTCGTTTGGCCGGAGAGCTGATCTCGGAACCCAACCTGACCGCCGTTTTGGACGAATGCTACGAAGCCAATGGCGGCGAAAACATCACCTATTTCGAGATCACAACCTGCGCTGCCCTTCTTGCCTTCGCCCGCGTACAGGCCGATTACACTTTGCTCGAGGTCGGACTTGGCGGACGTCTGGACGCGACCAATGTGATCCCAAAGCCCGCCGTGACCGTGATCACGCCGATCTCGATTGATCACGAACAGTTTCTGGGCGACACGCTTGCAAAAATCGCCACCGAAAAAGCCGGAATCATCAAACGGGGCGTGCCCTGCATCGTTGGACCTCAGCCAGATGAGGCGGTGGAGGTCATCGAACGCACCGCCGCCAAACTGGGCGCGCCGCTAATCGCCCACGGGCAACACTGGCATGTCTACGAAGAACGGGGGCGCTTAGTCTATCAGGACGATACCGGGCTGCTGGACCTGCCGCTGCCCAACCTTCTGGGCGCGCATCAGATTCAGAACGCAGGCTCCGCTCTGACGGTGCTGCGCCATCTGAACCTCGGCGATGCGGCCTATGAGGCCTCGGTGGCCCAAGCCGAATGGCCCGCGCGTATGCAGCGCATGAAAACCGGACCGCTGGTGCAATCGGCCCCGCAAGCGGAACTGTGGCTGGACGGGGGCCACAATGCCGCCGCAGGCATCGCGCTGGCCGACGTTCTGGCCAAGCTGCCCAAGCGCCCGACCCATATGATCTGCGGCATGCTGAACACCAAGGACGTCACGGGCTATCTGGCCCCGCTGGCCACACAGGCCCAAAGCCTGACAGCCGTCTCGATACCGGGCGAGGCCGCGACGCTCAGCGCCGAAGAAACAGCCGCCGCAGCCGCCAAAGTCGATCTGCCCGCCAGCACGGCGAACAGTGTGGGCGACGCCCTGAACGCGATAACAAAAAAAGACCCGCAAGCACGTGTCCTGATCTGCGGCTCACTCTATCTCGCAGGCAACATCCTGCGCGAAAACGCCTAATCCTTCACCTGTCTGAAAATATCCCGGGGGAGACGCGCAAAGCATGGCGGGGGCAGAGCCCCCTATTTCCCCCAGTCCTGATCCTGCATCTCTCGCAGGCGCGAGGCGGTGCGTTCGAACTCAAAGGTTCCCTCACCCTCGACATACAACATCTCGGGCTCAGCAGCCGCAGAACAGATCAGGCGCACTTTACCCTCGTAAAGCGCATCGATCAGGGTCACAAAGCGCTTGGCCTCATTGAAGTTGTTGCGCGAAAGACGGGGAATGTCCTCAAGCACTAGCACTTTGACTTCTTCGGCAATGGCCAGATAGTCCGCCGGTCCCAACATGCGGCCACACAAATCATAGAATGAAGCGCGCGCAATCCCGTTGCGGAACGCGGGCAGTTCAACCGAACGCCCCTTGACCTGCAGGATCAGCGGGCCCGCCGGACCACCTGCCAGATCGCTCCAGACCGAGCGGAGGCTCTGCCGCGCTTCCGGTCCGATTGGCGTGAAATAGACCGGGGCTCCCTTTAACCTGTTCTGCCGGTAATCGGTGGGTGAAATCAGTTCCCAGACCTGCAACTGTTCCTTGATATGGGCGATGAATGGCAGGAACAACTGCCGGTTCAGCCCGTCCTTATACAGATCATCAGGGTGACGGTTTGACGTCGTCACAACCACCACCCCGCCTTCATGCAGCATGTCGAACAACCGCCCGACGATCATGGCGTCGGTGATGTCGGTGATCTGCATCTCGTCAAAGGCGAGCAGGCGGACGGACTTCACCACCTCCTGCGCCACCGGGGCCAGCGCATCCTCGACCCCGTCCTGACGGGCCTTATGCATGCCTGCATGGATTTCCTGCATGAACGCATGGAAATGAACGCGTCGCGCCGGGATGTCTGCCAGCGTGTCCACGAACATATCCATCAACATGGATTTGCCACGACCAACACCACCCCACAGATACAACCCCTTGGGCGCAGGCGGCGCTTTGCGAAACAGCCCGCGTTTGACCGGCTGGGCCAACGCGGCCCGGATACGCTCGAAATGCGGCAGAACGGCCTCTTGCGCATCATCCCGGGTCAGGGTGCCCTCGGCGATGCGGGCCTCGTAAAGCGAAATCAGATCGGTCATAGGTCCGAGGCTTACCTTCCGGCTTGCGCCATGAAAAGCGGGCATTTTTGCCGATACTTCAAAATTCGTTATCCGTGACCGCAAAACTGCTGAATTGACGCCCGGTTCCAAAACATTACCGTCTGGCGGACGAAATCCCCTGAGGTCCCCATGCCGCAATACGACCGCTTGCTGAACCCGATCCTGATCGTCGGATGTGTTATCGTCACGGTCAGCTTCGCTGTGCGCGCCTCGTTCGGCGTGTTCCAGATTCCGATTGCGGACGAATTCGGATGGCTGCGCTCCGATTTCTCGATGGCAATTGCGATCCAGAATCTGGCCTGGGGGATCGGTCAGCCGATCTTTGCCGCGATTGCCGAGAAGGTCGGCGACCGCAAGGCGATCATTCTGGGTGCGCTGACCTATGCAGCCGGTATGGTTCTGACGGCCTGGTCCGTCACCCCGTTCGGGCACCAGATGTACGCCTGGCTCGTCGGCTTCGGTATCGCTGGAACCGGGTTCGGCGTGGTACTGGCCGTGGTCGGTCGCGCGTCGTCTGATCAGAACCGGTCGATGTCGCTGGCTATCGTGACGGCGGCGGGCAGCTTTGGACAGGTGCTGGGCGCGCCCACCGCTGAGTGGCTACTGTCGTTCCTGCCTTGGCAGCTGGTGTTCATCATCTTCGCAATCGCGATCCTGGCGCTGGTGCTGACGCTGCCCTTTATGCGCGCGCCGCAGGCCATATACAAAGCCGAGCTGGAAGAAAGCATGAGCCAAATTCTGGGCAAAGCGTTTCGTGATCCATCCTACGCGCTGATATTTCTGGGCTTTTTCAGTTGCGGCTATCAACTCGGATTTGTAACAGCGCATTTCCCGGCCTTCGTGACCGAGATGTGCGGGCCGATTCAGCCTGGCGGCGTGTTGCATTCCATCGGCATCACCACAACTTCAGCCCTTGGAGCGGTTTCGATCTCTCTCATCGGGCTGGCCAATATCGGCGGCACGCTGCTGGCCGGTTGGGCAGGAAATCACTTTCCCAAGAAGTACCTTCTGGCGGCTGTTTATACTGGGCGAACCTTGGCAGCGGCGCTGTTCATCATGTTCCCAATCACCCCGCTTTCAGTGATCGCCTTTTCGCTGGTGATGGGGTCCCTGTGGCTGGCGACTATCCCGCTGACATCCGGTCTGGTCGCGCATCTCTACGGCCTGCGCTACATGGGAACGCTCTACGGCATCATCTTCCTGAGCCATCAGGTCGGCAGCTTCCTGGGTATCTGGCTGGGCGGGCGCATGTATGACCAGTTTGGCGACTACACGTTCGTCTGGTGGATCGGAGTGGCGATTGGCGCGTTCAGCGCCATTGTTCACCTGCCGATCCGCGAGAACCGAACCGCCGTCGCCGCCTGAGACAGCCCGCGCACTTTGTTCAGCGAAGTTCCGCTTCGGTATTTCCCCCGTCAACGGTTACAACATGGCCAGTTGTACGCTCCATCAACGTCAGCGCCACAAAGGCGTCGGCAACATGGTTGGCCTCGACCTCTCGGCCCAGCAGGTTGCCCGCCATATAGGTTTCCTCGGTGACACCACGCGCCGTGGCGCGTTCCTGAATGAACCCATCGGTCAACAGGCCCGAGCGGACGCGGTCGGCGTTCACCCCGTTCACCCGGATACCGTCCCCTGCAAGTTCGAGCGTCAGTTGACGCAGCAGGAACATCGTGGCCGCCTTGGGCGTTCCATATGCGCCCATGTTCCGGCCCGGATTGATGGCTTGCTTTGAGATGTTGAACAGAATCTGACCACCGCGCCCCTGCGCGTGCATCACTCGGGTAGCGGCCGAGGCAAAGGCTTTGTGAGCAAAGAAATTCAACTCGAACGCAGCGCGAAACGCGGCGTCGTCAAGGTCCAGCACCGCGCCCGAGATCGCCGATCCGGCGTTGGACACCAGAATATCCAACCCGCCAAAACGGTGGATTGCCGCATTCATTGCCGCCTCAGCCGCACCGTCTTCGGTCACATCACAAGCAAAAGTGGAATGCCAGTTTCCAAGCACCTTTTGCGCCTCGGACAGCGCCGCTTCGTCCCGATCGACCAGCACGATATTCGCACCCGACGCGGCAAAGGCCCGCGCAGTCGCTAGACCAATCGCTCCAGCCCCGCCTGTCACCATCACGACCTTGCCCTGCAAGGGTGGCGGGGCGGATTTGCCAAGCTTTGCCTGTTCCAACGACCAGTATTCGCAATCGAACCGGTCTTTTTCGCTGATGGGGTAAAATCCACCTGCATCCTCACCCACGGCGCGCACCCGCAGGTTTTGCTCAGCCAGATCCGCCGCCGCCGATGCTGCCTTGGCATTGGCCCCGATGCCGATCACCCCGACGCCTTCGATCCACGCGTGTTTGGGATCAGCGGGCAAAAGGGTCTTGGGCTCGTCCGCGTGCGGCGCTTGCCGGTTGAAATAGGCGCGATACGCCTCGGCGAATTCCTCGACCCTGGCTTTCAGTTGTGCCCGCCCGCCGGTCAGGTCGGATGCACACAGGACAAGC
This sequence comes from Ruegeria sp. F11, assembly GCF_056533855.1. NCBI lineage: Bacteria > Pseudomonadati > Pseudomonadota > Alphaproteobacteria > Rhodobacterales > Roseobacteraceae > Ruegeria > Ruegeria sp. F11. Next base: position 212,468 of record NZ_JBQFOW010000003.1, read on the forward strand.
GGGCTGCCCTTGGTGCGCAGCACATGATCGGGGGAGGCCATGCCCCGACCGGACAGGTCCTCGATATCCGGCCGTTCAAAGAACGCCATGACATCCGGCCCGTTTCGAAGATCGAACACCGGCATGGGATCGTCCCGGCCTGCCGAGACCTCGGCGATGACGCCCCGTAGCGCGGGCAGCACGTCAAGGTTTGCGGCAGGTTCGCGCTGGCCAATGGGCGTCACCGTGTCCATACCGAAATAGGCCGCGACTTCGTTGGTGTGCGACACGATCTTGTCGTAGCTTTCCTGCGCAGTTTCCCCAAAGGTGAAATGCCCGTGTTTCAGCAACAAAAGCCCCTCAACATTCGGGTTTTCGTCGAACACCTCAGCGGCCTTTTTGGCCAGACCGAAACCGGGCATGATGTAGGGCACGATGCCCAGCCGGTCGCCGAAAATCTCACGGCAGACCTCCTCGGCATTGGGTAGGTTTGCCAGAACCAGAAACGGTGTCGCGTGGGTGTGATCGACGTATTTATGCGGCAGGAAAGCGTGCAGAAGTGTCTCGACCGATGGGTTGGGCGAGCCCGCATCCAGCAGATTGGCCCGCTGTACGTTGACCATCTCGAAATCAGTGAGCCGATCCAGCGCGCGCAGTTTCAGCAGCGGGTCCAGCCAGACGCCCGGCAGGCCGGGAGCCTGAATACTGTCCAGATCCCACCCCGACCCTTTGACGTGCAACACCCGCTGCGACTCACCGAACAAATCAGGCCGTTCAAGCTTGACCGAGGTATTGCCGCCGCCATGCATCAACAGATCCGGGTTCTGCCCGATCAGCCGCGAGGTATAGACGCGCTCGCCCAGTTCCTGATCAGCAAGGTCATCACCAGCCTGATCGCGCCATTGGCGGGCCTCATCTGCCTTGTACCAGTTTTCAATCATAGTGTTTTCTCAGCAAATTCTTCGCCATGGGGTGCAGGCATTTTCCGCCAGACCGGACTTTCGTCGCGGGGAATGAACAAAGGGTTAACCGGCCCGGTCCGGAAACAAAGCGGCCAGCCCCTCGGCCGACGCATCACACACGCCGCGCTCGGTGATCAGGCCAGTGACCAGCCGGTTCGGCGTCACATCAAAGGCGGGATTGCCGCCTTCGGTTCCGTCGGGGGTCACGCGGACATCGGCTATGGCACCGTGATCATCAATCCCCATCACGTGCGAGACTTCGGAGTGATCCCGCTCCTCAATCGGGATTTCCGCCACCCCGTCGCGAACCGTCCAGTCGATGGTAGGCGAGGGCAGGGCCACGTAAAACGGAACGCCATTGTCACGCGCGGCCAGGGCCTTGAGGTAGGTGCCGATCTTGTTACACACATCGCCCTGCGCGGTGGTTCTGTCGGTGCCGGTGATGACCGCGTCCACCAGCCCGTGCTGCATCAGATGCCCGCCCGCATTATCGACGATATAGCGGTGGGGAATGCCGTGTTCCCCCAACTCCCACGAGGTCAGCGCCCCCTGATTGCGGGGCCGGGTCTCATCGACCCAGACATGGACCGGAATGCCAGCCTCATGTGCATGGTACATCGGGCTCGTGGCCGTACCCCAATCCACCGTCGCCAGCCATCCCGCGTTGCAATGGGTCAGCAGGCGCACGGGTTCGCCTGCGGGTTTGCGGGCGGCGATGCTTTTGATCAGGTCCAGCCCGAGCCGACCGATTGAGGCGTTGATCTCGACATCTTCATCTGCGATCTCCTGCGCCAGTTTCCACGCGTGTTCGGCCCGATCTCCGGGGGCCAGAGGCATCAGCGCCGCTCGGCACCTATCCAGCGCCCAACGAAGGTTGATCGCCGTCGGACGGGTCGCGTTCAGTGTTTCATACGCCGCCTCAAACGAGGCATCCGAGGCGTCGCGCGACATCTGCTCGGCAATCCCGAACGCGGCGGTCGCGCCGATCAGTGGTGCGCCCCGGACCCACATGTCGCGGATTGCGGTGGCGAACTCGTCTAGCGTTTTTAGCGTTGCGATGCGAAAGTCGTGTGGCAGCCAGCGTTGATCAATGATCCGAACCTCTCCGGCTGCGGTGTCCCACCAGATGGATCGGTAGTGTTTGCCTTCGACATTCATAAAGCACTCTCCGTGTGTCCAGACGCGCGGTCCGATTTCAACCGCAAGGTGCGTTCTAAAATCCCGGATGTAAACGGGGCATTCGGGTTCCGATTTGTGGGTCAGACAGCCTCAACTCCGCAGCGCCGCGCGCAACTCCCGTTCCAGCGCATCCAGAAACCGGGACCGGTCTGCCTTGCTGAACGGTTTGCCGCCACCGCCCGCGCCAAGCGGATTGGCGGCGCGCAGGTCGGCCATCAGATCGCGCATCGCCAGTTGCTGGCCGATATTGGCTGCTGTGAAAGCCTCGCCATTCGGGCGCAGGACGCGCGCACCGGCCTCCACACATTTCGCGGCCAGCGGGATGTCCGAGGTGATCACCACGTCGCCCCGACCGCAGCGCTCGGCTATCCATTTATCCGCCTCATCCGCGCCTTCTGCCACGATGACAACCTGCACCAGAGGGTTGGCCGAGGGCCGCAGCCCACCGTTCGACACCAGCGCCATCGGCACCTTGTGCCGGGTCGCAACCCGTTCGGCCTCGGCCTTGACGGGGCAGGCATCGCCATCGACATAGAGCGTGGTCACGCCTTCTTGGCCTCTTTTTTTACGGATGCCTTGCGCACCTTGAACTCATCCGGAATGGGCATGCGGTTGAAGGCGTCCAGACCGGCGATCTTGTAGGCCTCGGCCAGCGTGGGGTAGTTGAACGTGTTCTGCACGAAGTAGTCCACCGTGCCTTTCAGGTTCAGAACGGCTTGCGCGATATGAATCAGCTCGGTCGCGCCTTCGCCGACGATCTGAACCCCAAGAACCCTGCGGGTTTTCAGCGAGAACAGCATTTTCAGCATGCCGTGTTCCAGCCCCATGATGTGCCCGCGCGAGGTTTCACGGAACCGAGCAACGCCGACCTCATAAGGGATGCCGCGTTCCTGCAATTCTTCCTCGGACATGCCGCAGGTTGAAATCTCTGGTACAGAATAGATGCCATAGGGATACCACGGGCTTTCCGGCAGGGTCGGCGTGTCGAGCGCGTGGCAAGCGGCCACACGCCCCTGTTGTAGCGAGGTTGAAGCCAGCGAGGGGTGGCCGATCACATCTCCGGTTGCGTAGATGTGCGGTACCGCCGTCTGATAGGTCTTGCGATCTACCTTGATCCGGTTCCGATGGTCGGTTTCCAGCCCAACCGAATCCAGGTTCAGCGCCGATGTCGCGCCCATCCGTCCGGCCGCAAACAACAGCATCTCGGCCCGGACGTGACGACCATTTTCGAGGGTGACTTCGACGTGTTCGCCCGCGTCCTCGATCTTTTCCACCGCCGAGCCCAAGCGTAGATCAACGCCGTTTTCGCGGATCTGGTGAGTGAAATCATGGATCAAACGGCTGTCGATGAAGTCGAGGAAGGTATCCCGCGGCTCGATCAGCGTCACCCGCACGTCGAGCGCCGAGAACATTGTGGCGTATTCCACACCAATCACACCCGCGCCGATAACACAGAGCGACCGGGGGATTTCGGCCATTTCCAGAAAGTCGTCGCCATCCACAACGGTCTTGCCGTTGAACGGTACATAATCCGGGCGGTACGTTTTGGTGCCCGTGGCAATCAGGAATTTGGCGGCGGTCAGGCGCGTGGTCTCGCCCGCGTCGGTGGCCACCTCTATCTCGTGCGGACCGATGAAGCGGGCCAGCCCGTTCAGAGTTTCCACGTGATTGCGATTGAACTGATGTTCCAGCACGTCGACCTCATGATCAAGCGTCATGTGCAGGCGCGCCTTGAGGTCCTCGGCGCGGATCTGGTCCTTGACCCTATACGAGCGGCCATAAAAGCTGCGCTCGCGCCAGCCCGACAAGTTCAGCACGGTTTCCCGCAGGGTCTTGGACGGGATGGTGCCAGTATGCACCGAGACGCCGCCGAACCGGTCGTGCCGGTCGATCACCAAAACCCGCCGCTTCAGTTTTCCTGCCTGAATCGCTGCCGACCGGCCCGACGGACCGGACCCGATGATGATCAGGTCATAGTCGTATTTGCTCATGCCTCAGTCCCCGTACAGCGCTTCGGCGTGGAAGGTGATGTGGTCTTCCATGAAGGTCGACACAAAGAAATACGAATGGTCATAGCCGGGCTGCAAACGGAAGATCGCCTGCTGGCGGCGTTCGGCAATCGCCTGCGCCAGCGCCTCGGGGCGCAGCAGGTCGATGAACTGGTCGCTGGCACCAGTGTCAATCAGGATTGGGCCGTCGAAACCCTGTTCCTTCATCATCAGCGAGGCGTCGTGTTTGGCCCACGCGGCCTCATCATCGCCCAGATAAGCACTGAGTTGCTTGCGCCCCCAATCTGCCCCGGTCGGGTTCGAGATCGGCGCAAAGGCCGAGACCGACCGAAACCGTCCCGGCAGGTTCATCGCAAGCGTCAGCGCGCCGTGGCCGCCCATCGAATGGCCGGTGATCGCCTGACGGTCCATGTCGATGGCAAAGTTTTCACCCAGCAGGGCGGGCAGTTCTTCGGCCACATAATCCCACATGTTGAAATGCGGGGCCCATGGGGTTTGTGTTGCGTTCACGTAGAACCCAGCACCCTGACCCAGATCGTAATCCTCGTGATCGGCCACGCCTTCGCCGCGCGGCGAGGTGTCGGGGAACACAACCGCAATGCCTTGCTCCGCCGCCCAGGCCTGTGCGCCCGCCTTGGTCATTGCGTTTTCATGGGTACAGGTCAGGCCAGACAGATACCATAGGATGGGAACTGGGCCGTCTTTGGCCTCGGCCGGCAGGAACAGGCCGAAGGTCATGTCGCATTGGCAAGCCGAGGAGGCATGGCGGTATACGCCCTGAACACCGCCGAAACAGGCATTTTCTGAAAGAGTTTCCATCTGGCTTTGTCCTTACATTGGGTTTGCGCCATGGCTAACGCCCGGAAAGCCGCACGTAAAGTGCGGCTGCCTTCGGCGAGAGTATTTTTCGAAAAGGTGAAGATCAGGGGTTTGTTACCCAAGCGATCACCAGTGGGACGGTCAGAATGCTTATCATTGTTGACAGGAGTATCGCCGCGGATGCTCGGTGGGGGGCGACCCCATAGTGGGCGGCCAGCATATAGACATTGCCCGCGACGGGCAGGGCAGCGGCAGCAATTGCGACCGTTGCCGAAAAAGGGTCGATGGGGACCAGCCAGATCAAAGCGATGGCAACACAGGCGGGGTGGACGACCAGTTTACAAAAGCTCAGCCACGCCGCGACCTGAAGCCGCTCAGCGGATTTTCCGGCCAGCGAGGCGCCAATCGCGAACAAGGCTCCGGGCGTTGCTGCCCCGCCCAGAATGGTCAGGAAGTCATTCAGCGGGCCCGGAACCGGTACTTGCAGCGCCGACCAGATCAGCCCTGCGGAGATCGACACGATCATCGGGTTTTTCAACAACCCCAGACCGATCAGCCGAAATGTTGCAGGTGTCAGTTTTCCGTCCCGCCCGCCGTTGATCAGGATCACAATGACGGATGAGAAGACCACCAGATCCACCGCCAGAACCAGCATCACCGGTCCGATGGCCGCTTCGGTGAGCAGCAGTGCGAGCATCGGCAGACCCAGAAAGCCGACATTGCCGATCGCTGCACATTGGGCCTCGACCGCAGCGGTCGGGATGTCGAGCCCGCGCAGCCAGGCGACGCCGGTGGCCAGCGCGTAGACCGCCAGCGTTCCGGTCAGATAGCCCAGGATCAGCCGTCCATTGAAGATATCCGCAAAGGGCAGGGTTGCCGCAAACCGAAACAGCATTGCGGACAGGGCGAAATAGAAGACGAACTTGGTCAGATAGGCCGTCGCCTCGGCGGTGAAGAACCGCGTGCGACCGGCCCAGTAGCCAAGGCCGATGATTGCGAAGAAGGGCAGGGTGCGTAAGAAAATCTCGACCATGCGCACTGTCCTAGCATGGTTTTCGGGCGCGGCAAGCGGTGCGACAAACACGGCCTCTGCGCCATCGGTTGTTTTGAAAGCCCTGCGAATCGTTGTATCTGAACTGAACGGTTTATACCCTTGCCCAACGCAACCCCTCAGGAGACGACATGACCCAAACCGCCACCATCCTGCGCACTGGCCGGAAATTCGATCAGGTCTTGCGCGGAGCCCGAGAGGTTTTCATGGCGGATGGGTTCGAAGGGGCAAGCGTGGACGACATCGCCCGCGCTGCCGGTGTCTCGAAGGCCACACTGTACAGCTACTTTCCCGACAAGCGCCTGTTGTTTGTCGAAGTCGCGCAGACCGAGTGCAATCGCATGGCGGATCAGGTCATCTCGATGGTGGATGAGACCAAACCTGTGCGTGAGGTATTGATGATTACCGCCCGGCAGCTTACGGCGTTTCTGATCTCGGATTTCGCGCAGCAGGTCTTTAGGGTCTGCGTTGCCGAGCGGGATCGCTTTCCCGAGCTTGGGCGCGCGTTTTATGAGGCTGGTCCGCGGAACGGTCAGTGCCACATGGCCAGTTATCTGGAAAAGGTGGTCGCAAGGGGCGAGTTGAAGATCGACGATATCCAGTTTGCGGCCGAACAGTTCTCGGAACTGTGCAAGGTCCGGGTCTGGACCCGGGCCGCTTTTGGCATTCAAAGCGAGTTCAGTCAGGTCGAGATAGACCAGGTCGCACAGCATGCTGTGGATATGTTCATGGCGCGCTACGGGGTCTGAGACCCTTAGTACGTGGTGCGCATCTGATAGCCTTGGTGATAGGTCATTCTGACGAAGGTAACGGGGCGTTCCTGAAACCACGTGGTGCGTTCCATCTGAAACAGCGGAGTTCCCGGCGGGACCGACAGGAATTCCTGCAACTGACCTGCCGCTGGTACGGCAGAAAACGCGATTTCGGCGTTGGAGAAGGGCACTTCCGCCAGCAGCCATTCATTCGGACCGACGGTCAGAAAATCCTCCTCCACCACATGCGGAACTGCGGGCACGTTGATCCAGCGTTCCTCGAACTGGAACGGGCGGTTGTCGGCGTGGTGCATGCACTGCAGGTGCAGGATATTCGTGCCCTCCTGCAGGCCCAGCTTGGCCTGCAACCAGGCGGGGCATTCGATCAGGGTGCGCGCGACCAAGGCGTAGCGGTATTGCGCGTTCATATCCTCAATGGTTCGGCGGACGACCGCAATCGGCAACTTGGCCTGTTTGACCGGGGTCGTGACAACGCGCGTGCCGCCCTTGCGTTTGCGAGTGACGATGCCTTGTTCGGCCAGCTCTCGCAGCGCCCGATTCACCGTTGCACGGGCACAGCCGAATTCAGCCGCAAGCTCAAGTTCGGTCGGCAGCAAACTGCCCTGCGGCCAGATGCGGGTCTGGATGCGGTTCAGAACCTCATCCCGGATATCCTGAAACCCGATGGGTTTTTGGTCGTTCACGGGTCGCCCCTATTTGCTTCGGTCATATTTTTATTATGTCTGTGTTTAATTTGATTGCAACTGGGCTGGGTCAAAGCAGCGGGATTAGGTCTGCCATCGCCTGACGGTAGTTGGCGACGATCCGGTCCCGAGCAATGTGGCATCCGTTTTGCACTTGATGGCGGCCCGCTGACCAGACATCCGTCACCACACTGTCATTGGCGGCAAAAACGAGCCCATCCAGCAGCTGCTGCGCGGTGAGCCCACACAGAGCTGGGGTCTGGCTGTCGATAGCAACCAGATCGGCCAGCATGCCTTCGGCGATCTTCCCGGCCTGACGGCCCAACGCCTGCGCCCCGCCCTCAGCCGCCCCACGATAGAGGGTCTGGCCGACCGAACCTCCGCCGACCACCAGCACGTTCCGCGACAAGTCACGGAGGCGTTGGGAGTATTCCAGCGTGCGCAGTTCCTCGGTCAGCGAGATCAGGACATTGGAGTCTGAGCCGACGCCAAACGCGCCTCTGGCCTCCAGATAAACCGCGCCATTGAAAGGGCCATCGCCCAGATTGGCCTCGGTAATCGGGCAGAGCCCGGCGACCGCGCCGCTGACGGCCATAGCGTGGGTTTCCACATCGGTCATATGGGTCGCGTGGATCAGGCACCAGTTTGCATCGACTTCAGCGTTGTCCAGCAGCCATTCAACTGGACGCGCGCCCAGTCCGGCTTGGACCTCGGCTACTTCCTTCGGTTGTTCGGCGATGTGGATATGGATCGGACCCGTACCCTGCAAGGCCACCACGTGCGCCAAATCACGCGGGCAGGTGGCCCGCAGGGAGTGGGGCGCGATGCCGACACGGTAGTCGTTGGGCAGGTCACCTAACGCGCCGCGCGCCTGCTCGACCAGATTGCAGAAGCGGTCCACGTCATTGCCGAAACGCCGCTGACCCGCCTCCAGCGGTTGCTCGCCCACCCCCGCATAGGAATAGAGCACCGGCAGGTGGGTCAGGCCGATCCCGGTCGCTGCCGCGGCGGCCATGATCCGGTCGGACATTTCGGACAGGCGGTCATAGGGCTGCCCGTTCGGCTGATGATGCAGATAGTGAAACTCTCCGACCGAGGCATACCCGGCCTCTTGCATCTCAAGATAGACCAGCGCGGCGATGGCCTGAACCTGCTCAGGCGTCAGATGGGCGGTGAAGCGATACATCAGGTCGCGCCATGTCCAGAAACTGTCGCGCCCGGCCAGACGGTATTCGGTCATCCCGGCCATCGCGCGCTGAAAGGCATGGCTGTGCAGGTTCGCCAGCGCAGGCAACAGGGTATCCACACGGGCATCGCCTGCCTGCGGCGCGGCGTTTGGCGAAAGATGGGCAATCCGGCCATCCCTGATCTCAAGCCGCAGGTTTTCTGTCCATCCGGTCTCAAGAAGGGCGCGCTGTGCGAATATCGTGGTCATATGGGACTCCAAAATAATGCATAGACATAATACAGATTGGACTGTACTAGAAAAGAGCGAAATTCGGGAAGAGGGATTCGAATGCAAGCCCGCGATCAAGTGCTACTCAATCTGCAGGCTGCCACGATGGCAGAAGGGCCTGAGAAATACGGGCTGATCGAAGACGCGGCGATTGTAATCGCAGACGGACGAATAGCATGGGTCGGGAAACGGGCTGAACTGCCCGCCGATTACGCTTCCCTACCCACCACGGATCTGGATGGTCGCCTTGTGACGCCCGCGCTGATCGACTGCCACACTCATGTGGTGCATGGTGGCCACCGCGCAGTCGAGTTTGAGATGCGGCTGAACGGTGCCTCATACGAGGAAGTAGCCCGCGCTGGGGGTGGCATTATTTCGACTGTGAAAGCCACGCGCGAGGCCGGTGTTGCCGACCTGATCGCACAGGCGCTGCCACGTGTGGACGCCATGCTGGCCGAGGGCGTTTCGGTCATCGAAGTCAAATCCGGCTACGGTCTGGATCGCGAGACCGAGTTGAACGTGCTGCGCGCCGCACGCACATTGCCGGATCATCGCCCCGTCCGGGTTGTGACCAGTTTCCTGGGCGCACATGCGATCCCCGACACTTACAAAGACCGCCCCGACGCCTATATCGCCGAGGTGTGCATCCCGACCCTGCGCGAAGCACATGAACTGGGGCTGGTGGACGCGGTCGATGCATTCAGCGAGGGGATCGCCTTTCTGCCCGACCAACTGGTGCCTTTGTTCGATGTGGCGCAAGAACTTGGCGTGCCGGTCAAACTGCATGCCGAGCAACTTTCGAACCTTGGCGGTGCGAAGATGGCCGCCAGCTATGGCGCGCTGTCGGCGGATCACATCGAATATCTGGATGAAGAGGGCGTGCAGGCCATGGCCGCTGCCGGAACCGTCGGCGTCATCCTGCCCGGCGCGTTCTATACCCTGCGCGAGACGCAAGCCCCGCCGATCGACCTGCTCCGCCAGCACGGCGTGCCGATGGCGCTGGCGACGGATTGCAATCCGGGCTCTGCGCCCATGACCTCATTGCTGTTGACCATGAACATGGGCTGCACCCTGTTCCGCATGACACCGGAAGAGGCGCTGCAGGGTGTCACAACCCACGCGGCCCGCGCATTGGGTCTGAGCGATTGTGGCAAGATCGCCGCCGATCTGCGCGCCGATCTGGCAATCTGGGATGTGCAGCACCCGGCCGAGCTTGCCTATCGCGTTGGCTTCAACCCGCTCCACACTCGCTTTTTCGGAGGTGCGAATTGACGACCCTGACGCTCACGCCCGGTGCGGTGTCTTTGAATCAATTGGAACAGGTCTACCGGGAAGAGTGCGCGGTACGTCTTGATCTGGCGTGTCGTCCTGCCATTGAAGCGGCCCATGCGCGGATTGCCGATGCCGCAGCGGGGGATTTGGCGGTGTATGGCGTCAACACCGGCTTCGGCAAGCTGGCGAGCGTCAAGATCGCCGCTGAGGATACCGCGACCTTGCAGCGCAACCTGATCCTCAGCCATTGCTGCGGCGTCGGGCCTGCGATCCCGCGCGCGCATGCCCGTCTGATGATGGCGTTGAAACTACTAAGCCTTGGCCGCGGCGCATCCGGCGTCCGGCTAGAGTTGATCGATCTGCTGGAAGCCATGCTGGCCAAGGGCGTCACGCCGGTGATCCCAGCGCAGGGTTCGGTCGGGGCCTCAGGCGATCTGGCGCCGCTGTCGCATATGGCCGCCGTCATGATGGGCGAGGGCGAGGCCGAGTTTGGCGGCGAGGTTATGCAGGGGGGCAAAGCTCTGGAGGCGGCAGACCTGCAACCGGTTGAACTTGGCCCCAAGGAGGGTCTGGCGCTGATCAACGGCACCCAGTTTTCCACCGCCTTCGCACTGGCGGGCCTGTTTGGCGCATGGCAAGCAGCGCAAAGCGCGCTGGTGACATCGGCGCTGACCACGGACGCCATCATGGGGTCAACCGCGCCCTTACAGCCCGAGATTCACACCCTGCGCGGCCATCGCGGGCAGATCGAGGCCGGGGTCGCCATGCGCGCCCTGCTAGCGGGCTCGGTTATCCGTGAAAGTCACCGTGATGGCGATACCCGTGTGCAGGACCCGTATTGCATCCGCTGCCAGCCGCAAGTCGTGGGCGCAGCGATGGATGTTCTACGTCAGGCGGCCACAACGCTTGAGATTGAGGCGAACGCGGCCACCGATAACCCTCTGGTCCTGACCGAAGCCGGTCTGATCGTTTCGGGTGGGAACTTCCACGCAGAACCGGTGGGATTTGCCGCTGACATGATCGCGCTGGCGGTGGCCGAGATCGGGGCTATCGCGCAGCGCCGTATCGCGCTGATCGTCGACCCGGTGCTCAGCTTCGATCTGCCGCCGTTCCTGACCCCCAATCCGGGGCTGAACTCGGGCTTGATGATCGCCGAAGTCACCACGGCAGCCTTGATGAGCGAGAACAAGCATCTGGCCAATCCCTGCGTGACCGACAGCACGCCAACCTCAGCCAATCAGGAGGATCACGTGTCGATGGCCGCCCATGGCGCGCGCCGTCTGGGGCAAATGGTGACAAACCTGGAACGTATTCTAGGCGTGGAACTGCTCTGTGCCACACAAGGGGTCGAGTTCCGCGCGCCGCTACCGACCAGCGAAGCCCTTCAAGGCGTGATGGCCAAGCTGCGCGCGATCGTGCCGCCCTTGGGCGACGACCGCTATACCGCGCCCGATATCGAGGCGGCCTCGACCCTGATTGCCGGCGGCGAAATCGCCAATTGTACAGGCATCACAATGCCGGAGCTGGGCGCGTGATCGCCCCGGTCGAAGTTACACGGGGCGACAGCCCCATTGTGCTGGGCTTGCCCCACACCGGCACTTTTGTTCCGCCCGAGATCGAAGCGAAGCTGAATGAGCGCGGCAGAGGTCTGGACGATACCGACTGGCATATCCATACGCTTTACGATGGGTTGCTGTCCGGAACCACGACGGTGCGCGCCACTTTCCATCGCTATGTAATCGACGCCAATCGCGATCCGTCCGGCGTGTCGCTCTATCCCGGTCAGAACACCACAACGCTGGTGCCGTTGACCGATTTTGATGGGCAGGGCATCTGGAACCAACCACCATCCGAAGCCGAGATTGCGGACCGCCGCGCGATCTTCCACGCGCCATATCATGCGGCCCTTGAGGCCGAGTTGGACCGGGTCAAAGCGCTGCACGGCTTTGCGGTTCTCTATGATTGCCACTCGATCCGCAGCCATATCCCGTTCCTGTTCGACGGTGTCCTGCCGGACTTCAACATCGGCACCAATCAGGGCACGACCTGCGATGCCGGGATCACAAATTCTGTGCTGGATATCTGCGAGGCGGCAGCGGGTTATACCACCGTGCTCGACGGTCGGTTCAAAGGCGGCTGGACCACGCGTCACTATGGCCGACCCGCCGAAGGCGTCCACGCGATCCAGATGGAACTGGCGCAATCCACATATCTGAGCGCAGAGGCCCCGCCATGGGCCTATGATCCAGGCAAGGCCGATCGCCTGCGCTCGCACCTCAAAACCATTCTCGAAACGCTGAGCAAATGGAGGCCGCAATGACCGACCCCCGCAAGAACACCCGCGATATCTATCCGCCCACCGGCCCCGAACTGAACACCAAAAGCTGGATGACCGAAGCGCCGCTGCGGATGCTGATGAACAACCTGCACCCGGATGTGGCCGAAAACCCGCATGAACTTGTGGTCTATGGCGGCATCGGTCGTGCGGCGCGCACATGGAACGATTTCGACACCATCGTCGCCAGCCTCAAGGATCTGGAAGAGGATGAAACGCTGGTCGTGCAATCCGGCAAGCCCGTCGCCATCGTGCGGACCCATGCGGATGCGCCCCGGGTGCTGATCGCGAATTCGAACCTTGTGCCGCACTGGGCCAACTGGGATCACTTCAACGAGCTCGATAAGAAGGGTCTGATGATGTACGGCCAGATGACTGCTGGCTCGTGGATTTACATCGGCACGCAGGGCATTGTTCAAGGCACCTATGAGACCTTCGCCGAGGCCGGGCGTCAGCATTATGAGGGCGACCTGACCGGCAAGTGGATTCTGACCGGCGGGCTGGGCGGCATGGGCGGCGCGCAGCCTCTGGCTGCTGTGTTTGCCGGGGCCTGCTGTCTGGCCGTCGAATGCAACCCCGACAGCATCGATTTCCGCCTTCGCACCAAATACCTGGACGAAAAGGCCGAAACGCTTGACGAAGCGCTGGCGATGATCGACCGTTGGACCAAAGCGGGCGAGGCAAAATCGGTCGGCCTGCTGGGCAATGCCGCTGAAATCTTCCCCGAAATTTACCGCCGTATGCAGGCCGGTGGAATGCGCCCCGATATTGTCACCGACCAGACCAGCGCCCATGACCCGGTGAACGGTTATCTGCCGCTGGGCTGGACCATGGCGCAGTGGAAAGACAAGCGCGAAAGCGACCCGAAAGCGGTGGAAAAAGCGGCGCGCGCCTCGATGAAGCAGCATGTGGCCGCGATGGTCGATTTCTGGAACGCGGGCGTGCCGACGCTGGACTACGGCAACAACATCCGGCAGGTGGCGCAGGATGAAGGGCTGGAAAACGCCTTTGCCTTCCCCGGCTTCGTACCTGCCTATATCCGCCCGTTGTTCTGCCGCGGCATCGGCCCGTTCCGCTGGAGCGCGCTGTCTGGCGACCCCGAGGATATCTATAAAACCGATGCCAAGATGAAGGAACTGTTCCCCGAGAACACCCATCTGCACAACTGGCTCGACATGGCGCAAGAGCGCATCGCGTTCCAAGGTCTGCCCGCCCGCATCTGCTGGATCGGGCTGGGGGATCGCCACCGCGCAGGTGTGGCTTTCAACGAAATGGTCCGCACGGGCGAGTTGAAAGCCCCTGTCGTGATCGGGCGTGACCATCTGGACAGCGGCTCGGTCGCCTCACCCAACCGCGAGACCGAGGCGATGAAAGACGGCTCGGACGCGGTGTCCGACTGGCCGCTTTTGAACGCGCTGGTCAACACAGCGTCGGGCGCGACATGGGTTTCGCTGCATCATGGCGGCGGGGTCGGGATGGGTTTTAGCCAGCACGCAGGCGTGGTGATCTGCGCCGACGGGACCGATGAAGCGGCCAAACGGCTGGAGCGGGTGTTGTGGAACGATCCCGCCTCGGGCGTATGGCGGCATGCGGATGCGGGCTATGACATCGCCAAGGACTGCGCGCGCGAACACGGGCTGCGACTGCCGGGTATCCTTGGGTAGTCCGGCACGCCCTTTTTCGGTTTTCAGCGGAGTTGCCTGCGTTTCTTAGCGCTAACGCCAAATTTTCCGGTTTTATTAGGGAAATGTATCGGCTAGGCCTTCGTCCTCAAGCAGCCCGCCTGACAAACGATAGCTGAAAAGGTAGCTAGACCGTTGCTCGATCTTTCTAACGTTCGTTCCGCACTTGCGGATCAGTACGACCTTGCGCCCTCGGCCACGCTAGCCAACGAGATGCAGGATGTTTACGCCCGAATGGACCGCGTGGTCAGCCCACCGGACTGGGCGGTCTACGCGCCTTACGTCAGGGCAATCAATGCGCTCAAGAAAGAGCGTAACGCCGTGATCCTTGGGCACAACTACATGACCCCGGAAATTTACCACGGTGTCTCGGATTTTGTCGGCGACAGCCTGCAACTGGCGATGAAAGCCAGCGATGTGGAGGCCGATGTCATTGTTCAGGCCGGCGTGCATTTCATGGCCGAAACGTCGAAAATCCTGAGCCCGGAAAAGATAGTCCTGATGCCGGATATGGCCGCAGGATGTTCGCTGGCGGAATCAATCACCGCCGATGGAATCGACGAGATGCGCGCCAATTACCCAGGCGCGCCGGTTGTGTCCTATGTGAACACCACGGCCGAGGTCAAAGCCGCCTCAGACATCTGCTGCACCTCGGCGAACGCGGTCCAGATCGTCAACGCGATGGACAGCGACACGGTCATCATGACGCCAGACCAGTATCTGGCGCAGAACGTGGCGAACAAAAGCGACAAGAACGTGGTCTACTGGCCCGGCTCCTGCATCGTGCACGAACAATACACCGCCCAGGACCTGCGCGATTTCCGCGAATGGAACCCGGGCACGCGGCTGATCGCGCATCCCGAATGCACGCCCGAGGTTGTGGCCGAGGCCGACTATTCCGGCTCGACCAGCGGTATCCTTAAGTATGTCCAGGACGAAAAGCCCGAAAAGGCGATGCTGATCACCGAATGCTCGATGGCGTCGAACATCGCCGACGCACTGCCTGAGGTCGATTTCGTCGGACCCTGCAACATGTGCCCGTACATGAAAAAGATCACGCTGGAGAAGATCCTCTATGCCCTGCACACGATGGAGGGTCAGGTCGAGGTCGCTGAAGACATTGCCGCAAAGGCGCGCAGATCGGTGCAGGCGATGATTGATCTGTCCCGCAAGCTGGGTCTCTGATCCCGTATGAAAGACCTCACCACGGATCGCGTCGTTATCGTGGGGGCTGGTATTGGCGCGCTTTATGCGGCGCTGAAACTGGCACCGCGGCCAGTGGTGATCATCTCGCCCGACCCTCTGGGGCAGGGGGCCAGTTCCGCCTGGGCGCAGGGTGGCGTGGCGGCGGCGATGGACAATGCCGACAGCCCGGAATGCCACGCGGCGGATACGGTGAACGCGGGGGCCGGGACTGTGTCACCCGAGGTTGCTGATTTGGTGACGGGGGAGGCACGCGACTACATTCTCGATCTGACCACGCTGGGTACACCGTTCGACCGTACAAAGGACGGCGGCTATGTCATGTCCCGCGAAGCCGCGCACAGCTTTGCGCGGGTGGTGCGGGTGAAAGGCGATCAGGCAGGCAGCCAGATCATGGGCGCGCTGATCGAACAGGTGCGCGACGCACCGTCTATTCAGGTTCTGGAGGGCGTTCTTGCCGTCGGTCTGGATGTCTCGGACGGTCGTGTGACGGGCGTTGCGGTGCAGGATACCGAAGGCGGCTCGGACACTGTGATGTTGCGCGCGCCAGCCGTGTTGCTGGCCGGGGGCGGCTCCGGCGGGCTTTATGCGATAACTACCAACCCATCCCGCATTCGCGGACAGGTCATCGGCATGGCCGCGCGGGCCGGGGCACAGATTGCAGATGCCGAGTTTGTCCAGTTTCACCCCACCGCGATGGATGTTGGCGAAGACCCCGCGCCGCTGGCCACCGAGGCATTGCGCGGTGAAGGGGCAATCCTGATCAACCGGCAGGGCGAGCGGTTCATGCAGTCCATCCACCCGGATGCCGAGCTTGCCCCCCGCGACGTGGTGGCCCGCGCCATCTTCGATCAGGTGCAGGCGGGCAATCAGCCTGCATTGGACACCCGCGCGGCATTGGGCGCACGCATAACCCAAGAATTCCCGGCGGTTGCCAAGTATTGCGCCCGCAATGGCATTGACCCGGTGTCCCAGCCGATCCCGGTCGCTCCCGCCGCACATTATCACATGGGCGGCATTGCAACCGATACAAAGGGCCGCGCAACGCTGGACGGGCTTTGGGTCTGTGGTGAGGCATCCTCGACCGGGTTGCACGGGGCCAACCGGCTGGCCTCCAACGGTTTACTTGAGGCTCTAGTGTTTGCCCGTATCTGTTCCGAAGATATCGCGAATAACATTGGTATGGCTTCGGAGCCTGAACTGTTGGATATTCAGTTCGCCAAGACCGAAGCACCGGATACAACGACGGCGGTGCAAGACCTGCGCCAGACCATGACCCGCCATGTCGGCGTCGTGCGGGACAGCGCCGGGCTGACCCAAGCGCTCCAGAAGATCGCGGCACTGGAAGCAGCGAACAGCGACTGCCCGTCCTTCCAAAACATGTGCGCAACCGCCACCCTGATCGCCGCCAGCGCATTGCTGCGCGAAGAAAGCCGTGGCGCGCATGAACGCTCCGATTTCCCCGATCGCGCCGAAGGCCCCGGCGAACGCTCGCGGATGTATCTGTCCGAAGCCCTCGCCATCCGGGCCCAAGCCTGCAAGGAATTGACATGAGTTTTGCCACCCTGCCGGATCTGGTCCTGGAGCCGATGATCCGCGCCGCGCTGATGGAAGACCTCGGCAGCTATGGCGACGTGACCACCAGCGCTGTGATCCCCGACGGCACCAAATACGAGGCCCGGTTAAACGCCCGCGAAGACGCAGTTGTTTCAGGCATGCAGGTGGCGGCCATTGCCTTCCGCCTGGTCGATCCCAAGCTAGAGGTCGAAACGCATGTCAACGACGGCGCGGTGTGCAAACGGGGCGACACGCTGATGACCATCCAAGGCTCTGCCGCCTCGATCCTGTCCGGCGAGCGGGTGGCCCTGAACTTTGCCGGTCGTTTGACAGGCATCGCAACCCAGACAGCCGCTTTTGTGGCGCAGACGAAAGGCACCGCTGCCCGCATCACCTGCACCCGCAAGACCACGCCCGGATTGCGGAGCGTCGAGAAACTCGCGGTTCTGCACGGCGGCGGCTTCAACCATCGGTATTCGCTGTCAGACGCAATCCTGATCAAGGATAACCACATCGCCGCTGCCGGTGGGGTGCGTCAGGTTCTGGACGCGGCGAAAGCACATGCCAGCCACATGATGGCGGTCGAGATCGAAGTGGACCGGTTGGATCAACTTTCGGAAGTGCTTGAGGTCGGCGGTGCCTCGGTCGTGTTGCTGGACAATATGGACAACGACACGCTGCGCGAGGCCGTTGCCATGGTCGCCGGACGCATGAAAACCGAGGCCAGCGGCAATGTCACGCTGGACCGGGTGGCCTCGATTGCGGCGACGGGGGTGGACTATATCTCGTCCGGAGCACTGACACATTCGGTACGCACGGCGGATCTGGGGCTGGATTTCTAAGAGGCGGAATCAGACCTCGAAGCTTCTGTCGATCAAAACCGGCGGCTGCGCGGAGGACTGCGCCTATTGCTCGCAATCGGCGCGGAACGAATCGACACTGCCCGCCTCGAAACTGATCGAGGTTCAGCGGGTTCTGGCCGAGGCCAAGAAGGTTAAAGAAGGCGGTGCAACCCGGTTCTGCATGGGGGCCGCGTGACACGAACCCAAAGCCCGCGACATGCACGCGCCGGGGGCCAAATATTGGAAACCCGTGCAAGCCGGGCTGGAGGATGCAACCGACACAGAGATCGTCCGCGCTTTGTCAGGGGCCGAGGTTCTGTCCGAAACCTATCGCCTGATCCTGCCCGCTTCCCCGCATCTGTCGGTCGAGGATATGGGCGTATAGTTTGACCCGTCGCGCCTGACCCTACGACAGCTCGATGGGCCTTTGCTCGTCGAAGGGGCGGTCGGTGTGATGGTCCCGCTGAACCGCGAGGCGTTTTATCTGGATCTTTTGCCCGCTGACTGAGCGCATCCGGGTTTCGGCCCGAACGGTAGGTCGCCGTTAGAGGCACGTTGCACCCGGCCAGCGCAGAGTATGGGGTTGCGTCCGACTTGATCGGCGCGATGGCGGAGCAGCTCTCACAACCCGGTTTTGCCAAGTTCTGCCGCCGCGTCGGGTCGAACGGCGATCCCCAGCGTTGGACTTCGACGCCGCCCGTGTTGAGTTTCATGCTATCACACAACGCGGACCCGCCCGGGACCCGGGCTTTGACCGGATCTGGATTCCGGATCGCGACCGGATCATCCCGTCGGCCGAGCACGATGCGGCGTTGGCACCTCAACCGGAAAAGGCCCGACGCATTTTCGGGCCGCGCCTTCCCTGCAAGCCGGAGCAAAGCTGGGCAGATTGGCCGGCATGACCGTTCAGTTTGCAGACAGAGTCCAGCGCAGCTTTAGCCGAAGCTTCGAAACCTATCGCAACAATGCCAGCCAGCAGGCCTGGATCGCCAATCGGCTGGTCTCAGAGTTGCGTCAGCACGGCGCGCCGGACAACTTCGCCCACGCTTTCGAACTGGGCTGCGGCACCGGTCATCTGACCAGGCATCTGTGCTACGTCTTCAGTTTTGGCACGTTAATCCTGAGCGATCTGGCCCTGCAGGCCCGCGTACCTGCGAACGCGGCACGGGCAAGCTTTGTCGACAGAAACGCCCGAGAGTTCGCATTGCCGGAGGAGATCGACCTTTTGGCCTCATCCTCGATGATCCAGTGGATGGAAGACCCGACCAAACTGCTGACCAAGACGACAAACGCGCGCGCCCGGTGGATGGCTGGCGATTCCCAGATTCGGACCCGAACAGTACCGCGAACTGACCCCGAACGGCACGTCGGCCCGTGCGCCCGGGCTGTGTCGGCCCGGTGACCTGTCATCCGGTCTGGGTCATTTCCCCCAAGCGATAGCGAGCGACGTACACAGGACTATCTTAATACCTTTCAGCACACAGAACTGCGCCGCCCCCTATTGCGCTTGGGCGCACAGGTCGCCACGGTGGCGAATAAGATTCTGGTGCCGCATCAGCGCACCGCGGGGGACATCAAGGAGACAGCAACGTGGCGGCAACACTCACTTTCGAACACCTCAAGACCCAGGTTTCTGCCGGTGAGGTGGACACGGTTCTCGTCTGCATCGTCGATATGCAGGGGCGCTTGATGGGCAAACGGTTCCACGCCGCTCATTTCGTTGCCAGCGCCTGGGAAGAGACCCATTGCTGCAACTATCTGCTGGCCACCGACCTCGAAATGGGAACGCCGGACGGATATGCCTCGACCAGTTGGGAGGGAGGGTATGGTGACT
The DNA here is from genome assembly GCF_056533855.1 of Ruegeria sp. F11. Classification (NCBI taxonomy): domain Bacteria; kingdom Pseudomonadati; phylum Pseudomonadota; class Alphaproteobacteria; order Rhodobacterales; family Roseobacteraceae; genus Ruegeria; species Ruegeria sp. F11. The sequence goes on from NZ_JBQFOW010000003.1 coordinate 232,104, forward strand.
ATGTGATGAAACCCGATCTGGACTCGCTGCGCCCGGTGCCATGGCTGGAGGGCACGGCGATGGTGATGTGCGACGTTCTGGATCATCACACTCACCAAGAGGTGCCCCATGCGCCCCGATCGATCCTGAAGAAACAGGTCAATCGCCTAAAGGCCATGGGCTATGAGGCAATGACTGCCACGGAACTGGAGTTCTTCCTGTTCGAAAAAAGCTTTGATCAGATCCGCAAGGACCGGTTCCGCGATCTGGAGCCGATCTCGGGCTATAACGAGGATTATCACATCCTTCAGACCACCAAGGAAGAGCATGTGATGCGCCCGATCCGCAACAATCTGTGGGAGGCGGGGATACCGGTCGAGAACTCGAAGGGTGAGGCCGAGACCGGGCAGGAAGAGTTGAACATCAAATATGCGCCTGCGATGGACACGGCCGGATATCACACCATCGCCAAGAACGCCGTGAAGGAGATCGCCTGGCAGCACGGGCATGCCGCGACTTTCCTGCCAAAGTGGCATCATGAAAAGGTGGGCAGTTCGTCCCATGTCCATCAGTCGCTGTGGGCAGATGGACAACCCGCGTTTTATGACGAAAGCGATGAGCTGGGCATGTCGGCGCTGATGAAAAGCTATATGGCCGGTCTGCTGAAATACGCCGCCGATTATACCTATTTCATGGCACCTTACATCAACAGTTATAAGCGTTTCCTGAAGGGCACCTTTGCGCCAACCCGGATCATCTGGTCGGTAGACAACCGGACCGCCGGGTTCCGCCTGTGCGGTGACGGTACAAAGGCGGTGCGGGTGGAGTGCCGGATACCGGGCTCGGACATGAACCCCTATCTAACTATTGCTGGGATGCTGGCTGCTGGTATCGCCGGGATTGAAGAAGGGCTTGATCTGCAGCCCGCGGCGACCGGTGACGTGTATCAGGGCGAAACCGGCATGATCCCCGGCAACCTACGTGCGGCGCGGGACGCGCTGCATGGATCGGCCATGCTGCGCGCGGCGATGGGTGATGATGTGGTTGATCACTATTCCCGCGCTGCGGAAGTGGAGATTGAAGAATTCGAGCGCGTGGTTACGGATTGGGAAATTGCCCGGGGGTTTGAGCGAGCTTGATGGGTTGGGTGCGAGGGGCCAGCCCCTCGCGCTCCCCGGGATATTTATTGGCCAGATGAAGCAGGGATCCTGTTTCTTTCGGGAATGGAGAGAAGATGGGGCAGATGTTGCAATGTGTCTCGCCGATTGATGGGTCGGTTTTTGCGGAACGCGAAGTGTTATCGTACGAGGCAGCGTTTGGGATTGCCGCGCGGGCAAGGGCGGCACAGGCGGATTGGGCCGCGCGGCCATTGCAGGAACGGATTGATCTTGTGATGGCTGGCGTGGCCGCGGTTGGCGCGATGAACGATGAAATCGTGCCGGAACTGGCCCACATGATAGGCCGCCCGGTGCGGTATGGCGGTGAGTTCGGCGGGTTCAATGAACGTGCTAGCTACATGGCTGAGATTGCTGAGGCGTCTCTGGCCGATATTGCGGTGGGCGAGGACGAGACATTCAGGCGTTACATCAAACGCATCCCGCATGGGGTGGTATTTGTCGTGGCACCCTGGAACTATCCTTACATGACGGCGATTAACACCGTCGCCCCGGGGCTGATCGCGGGCAATACGGTGATTCTGAAACACGCCACGCAGACCCTGCTGGTGGGGGAACGGATGGCGCGGGCGTTTAATGCGGCGGAGGTTCCCAAAGATGTGTTCCAAAACGTGTTCCTGAGCCATGATGTGACCAACGATCTGATCGCGGGAAAGGCGTTTGACTTCGTGAACTTCACCGGCTCGGTCGGCGGCGGTCAGGCGATGGAGCGCGCGGCGGCGGGGACCTTTACCGGGGTTGGCACCGAATTGGGCGGCAAGGACCCGGGTTATGTCATGGACGATGCCGATCTGGATGCGGCGGTCGACACGCTGATCGACGGAGCCATGTTCAACTCCGGCCAGTGCTGCTGCGGTATTGAACGGATCTATGCGCATGAACGCCTCTATGACGATTTTGTCGCCAAAGCGGTTGAGATCGTGAGGGGGTATAAGCTGGGCAATCCATTGGACCCGGAAACGACGCTCGGCCCGATGGCCAATGTGCGCTTTGCGGATGAGGTGCGTGCGCAGATTGCAGAGGCGGTCGCCGACGGTGCCGTGGCCCATATCGAAACGTTCCCCAAGGATGACGGTGGTGCCTATCTGACGCCGCAAATCCTGACCAATGTCACTCATGACATGCGCGTGATGCGGGAAGAGAGTTTTGGGCCTGTCGTGGGGATCATGAAGGTGTCCTCGGACGACGAGGCCATCGCGCTGATGAATGACAGCGAGTTCGGCCTGACCGCGAGCCTTTGGACCCGCGATGTGGAGCGTGCGGCGCGGATCGGCGACCAGATCGAGACCGGCACGGTGTTCATGAACCGGGCCGATTATCTGGATCCGGGGCTGTGCTGGACCGGCTGCAAGAATACCGGGCGTGGTGGCGGATTGTCGGTGATCGGCTATCACAACCTTACGCGCCCAAAATCCTACCATTTGAAGAAGGTGACATCATGAGCCTTGTTGGAAACTGGTCCTACCCGACCGCGATCAAGTTCGGCGCTGGCCGGATCAGGGAACTGCCCGAGGCCTGCGCGGCGGCGGGGATGAAGCGCCCATTGCTGGTGACGGACAAAGGGCTGGCCGATCTGCCTATCACCAGCGCCACGCTGGATATTATGGAAGCTGCAGGTCTGGGGCGGGGTCTGTTTGCGGATGTGGACCCGAACCCGAATGAAAAAAACCTCGACGCCGGGGTCGCGGCGTATAACGCGGGCGGCCATGACGGGGTGATCGCGTTTGGCGGCGGTTCGGGGCTGGATCTGGGCAAGATGGTCGCCTTCATGGCCGGTCAGACGCGCCCGGTCTGGGATTTTGAAGACATTGGCGATTGGTGGACGCGCGCAGATACGGACGCGATTGCGCCGATTATCGCGGTGCCGACCACTGCCGGGACGGGGTCCGAGGTGGGGCGCGCGAGCGTGATCACAAACTCCGAAACCCATGCCAAGAAGATCATCTTCCACCCCAAGGTGTTGCCGACCGTGGTGATCTGCGATCCAGAACTGACGGTGGGTATGCCTAAATTCATCACAACAGGCACCGGGCTGGATGCCTTTGCCCATTGTGTCGAGGCATTCAGCAGCCCGCACTACCACCCGATGAGCCATGGCATCGCGCTGGAGGGCATGCGGTTGGTGAAAGAGTACCTGCCGCGCGCCTATACGGATGGAAACGACATCGAGGCGCGCGCCCAGATGATGAGCGCGGCGGCGATGGGGGCCACCGCCTTCCAAAAGGGCCTCGGGGCGATTCACGCGATGAGCCATCCGGTGGGCGCGGTGTTCAATACCCATCACGGCACCACGAATGCGGTTTGTATGCCTGCCGTGCTGGACTTCAACGCGCCTGCGATTGCGGATCGCTTCCAAGCAGCTGCCGCTTATCTGGGGATTGAGGGCGGTTTTGATGGGTTCCGCGCCTTTGTGCAGGAGTTCAACGACAGCCTCGGCATTCCGCGCAGACTGTCCGATCTGGGCGTGACTGAGACCGCGATCCCCGAACTGGTTCAGGGGGCTATCATTGATCCGTCCTGCGGCGGTAACCCAATTGAATTGACTGAAGAAAACTTGACCCAGCTGTTCAAAACAGCGCTGTAAGCGGGTGGGTCCGGCGGATGCCGCCGGACCTGCAAACCGCCGGATTACTCGGCAGCTATGGCGCGGTTTGCACCGGCGGGGCCTGCCATCGGAACCCAGTGCAGATCGCGTTGGTACCGCCACGCGAGATCGCCGTTCTCATCCATCGCGATCAGGTGCAGCCAGCGGTTGTCGAACAGCTCCTTGACGCCTGCGTGGCGTTTCAGGATGTCATTCATCGCCTCGCGCGGGGCCTCGATGATCACCGACAGGCGCAGCGGGTCGTGTTGAAAGCCCTCTCCGTCATGGACAGACTGCCAGGGCAGGCCGGGGCGCAGGGCGCCGCCATTGCCCTCGATGACGCCGATCCCGCCCACAACGTTGTGCAGCAGCTTGTTGCCGCCGCCGAACAGGGCGGGCGCAACGGTCGAGCCGTAATATTGCAGGCTGATCCAACTGGCGACCACGACAGGGGCAGTCATGATCAGTTCAAGCACTCCAAAACCGTCATCTGCGCGCCAGTCATAGCTGTGCAGGAAGGACTGTCCGGCGAGGCCTGTGCCGCTTGTCCGGCTGCGTGGCGCAGCGATAAAAGCGCGGCATCCGGCAAGACCCCATTCGGGGCGCAACTCGGCCCAGTCGAGGGCGCGGCGGGCAATGTCGTTTGCATCGGCGGCCCTCGGCAAGCGGTCGGCGCGCTCGGCCCGGGCCATTTGCCCTGCCGTTTGCAGCCATGTTTTTAGCTGAGCAATGTCCTTGGCCCATTGACCCACCGGGTGATCCTGATCGAACAGAGTCACCTTGTCCGTCGTGGTGTGGTGCAGCGCTGGCAGGAACAGAGTATCCGCCGGGATATCAATACCCTCTTGCCGCAAGCCGTCCCGCACCGTGCTGTCATTCAGCAGACCGGCCAACAGGCGGGCGCTGACGTCACCGGCGTACCCTCCGCACGCGCCACATTGCAGTGCGCTTTCGTGGGGGTTGTTGGTTACATCCGCTCCGTGGCCCGCCAGCATGACAATCCTGGCGAAGTTACCGGTCAGTGACATGGCCGACAGAATACTCCGCGCCATGCCGACACGCGTTTGCAGATCAATCGACGGATCAAGCTGCGGGGCGGGGTCGGTTTTCACCGGCTTCGACTTGATCGCCAGCGCGTCAAGCAGCAGCTTTCCGGCATAGACCGGGCCGGTTGCCTCGACAAAGGCAAACGAGGATACGGCGGCCAGCTTGAACCGGCCCCAGGCGCGTTTGGCGCGGGCGGTGTAGCGTCGGTTGAGATCGGCCTGAGTTCCTTCGGCGGCTTTCGATGAGACGTTCGGGCGTAGCAGAGCAGGCCCACGCAACTCGGTCACGTCCGAACCGGCGGCCTTATGGGCGCTGGCGAGGCCGAAGAACCCTGCGAAACCAATGGTCTCAATCCCTTCGCCCTGCGCTTCGAGCGCACGGCGGAAGACCTCGGACCGGACGTCGATGCAGAATGCGGCCTGCACCTGCGGGCGACCGTCGGTCTTGCGGGGGTGATGCGTGGCCAGTGTATGCGCCAGCTTGCGCTGTTGCGCGCGCTCGGCAGCGTCCTGCAGAACCGCGTCGATCACCAGATCGCGGGTCGGTGTCACCGGGGCTTCATGCTGTGCAACGGTCTCGGCCCATCGGTCGGCGATCTGGTCGCGGTAGAGGTTGAACAGGGCCTCTTCGAACACCAGTCGGATGGCCAGAAGCTCGGTTACCGTCGTGTCGCTTTGGCCTTCCAGTTCGGCCTGCCAAAGCAGGTAACGGGCATATTGCGCCCAGCCGCCCAGCGTGATCAGCCAGCGGTGGAAGGTGGTCCCAGCGGCCTCGGGCGTCACGCCAAGCGTTTCCGACGCACGGCCAATGGCCCGCCATTGCGAGCGGTTGGTACCCGCCACAAACGCGCCAAACCCCTTAAGGCCATGGATCTCCAGCGTCAGATCGCGCGAGGCGAACTCGCGCCACGCGCTATAAGCCCCGCCGGCCCGGCTGGGTTGCCACAGGGCCTGACCCTGATCGAAATGGCTGGCTGCCCACGCGCCGATGCGCTCTTCAATCAGGCCAGGCCAGTCGATGCCCGACACCTCGGCCGCCAAATCGGCAACAGTCGGCAGGGGCGGCGGGGTGCTTGGCTCGGCGGTGAGCGCTGACTTGACCTCCTCCATGCTGGGCAGATCAAAACGGGGTTCCGCATTGGCCAGCGCGTCGGCCAAATCCTCATCCAGAATATCGCCTGCCTCCAGCTTGTTCGCAAAAGCAGCGCGGTCGGGTGTGATACGCGCACCCGCGACGCGGGCAAGGCGGGCGGCGGTCACGGCCAGCGGCGCGTCCGTTTGGCCAAGAAACGGGTTCACCGCAACGTTTGAGGCCAGAGGGAACAGCGGCGGGATCTGACGCACCGCGTCATTGGCAATCGCAACCAGTTCCAGCAGCGCGGCGGGATAGCTTTCGTGTTTCATATACATGTGAGGTCCCCGTTTAAGCGGTTTGCCGTCTGGACCATCCGTCCAGCAGCCGATCAAAGAGTGCGTTTGCATAAAGCCCGTTCGACAGATGCACGCGGATACCCGCCGCCGCAGGGTGCGAGGCCCAAAGCGGGAAGGTCGATTGCGCCAGCGCAACCGCGCCAAAGCTGATAAGGGCCAGCACGATCAGCGCCCATTCCAAGGGTCCCGGTGCGGGAGTTGCGGGCAGCGTGCCTGCCGTCAGATGCTGGGCCGCGACTTGCAGAACGAAGTAACTGACCGAGGTCAGACCGGCGTAGATCACCGTGCGGCGGGTCAATGCGCCCGGTGCCGCATCGGCAAAACCCTGTGCCAGCAGATAGGCGACGCCGAAGATCAGGATCACTCCTAACGCGATGGCCTGCATGGATTTTCCGTCAATTCCGAAGACGGCGGCCACCGCACCGTAAATCAGGATGCCGGTCGCAAAGGCCAGCAGCACATTCCGCGCGCTTGGCACCGCGACAGGTCCGGGCCGCCGGATCGCCGCCACGTTGCGCACGGCCTCACCGGCGCTGAGGAAGGCGTGCGCCTTGTACAGCGAATGCGCCACGATATGCAGCAGCGCCAGCGGGAACAGCGCCAGACCGCATTGCATGATCATGAATGCCATCTGGGCAATGGTGGACCAGGCCAGCGAGGTTTTAACTGCAGGCTGTGTCAGCATCACTAGCCCGCCGAACAAGGCGGTGAACCCGCCCAGCATTACCAGCATAGCCATGATGCCCGGAGCCACCAGCATCACGTCGGCGAAGCGGATCAATAGGAACCCTCCGGCGTTGATTACTCCGGCATGCAGCAGGGCCGAGACCGGAGTCGGGGCCTCCATCACTTCGGTCAGCCAGCCGTGGATCGGGAACTGGGCCGAGGCGGTGATGGCCGCCACAGCAATCAGCAGCGCGGCAATGATGGTCATCGCATCGGGTTGCGAGGCGGACAGGATCGCCGAGATATCGGTGGTCCCGTACCCCAAGATCAGAAGCAGGACGGCCAGCGTCAGTGCGCCTTCGCTGATCCGAGCGACGACGGCCTTTTTGCGGGCGGCGCGCTGTGCGGTTGTGCGGCCGGGGTAGAACAGCAGCAGTTGATGCAGGGACAAGCTGGTGGCAATCCACGCCGCCAGCAGCTGTATCAGGTTACCGGACATGACCAGCAACAGGACCGAGGCCAATGTCACCGACATCCAGCCTGTAAACGCCCCCTGCCGCGCCTCGCCATCCATGTATGTTGCCGAATAGCGCAGAACGACCCAGCCGATGAAGCTGACCAGCACCAACATCGTGGCGCTGACGGCATCCAGCCGAACCGACAGGCCGACGCCCCAGACACCAATCAGCGCCGACGTACCCGCGCCATGTGTTATCAGGAGCAGGGCAGACAGCATCGACATGCCGAAAGCCGCCAATGCGGCCCATTCGGCGCGTTTGGGCAGCTTGCCCGGGCGCAAACCCGGATGGCGCGCAGCATAGTATGCCGCGACTAGAAGAATCAGCGGGCCAAGCAAGGGAATTAGCAGATTGTTCACAGGGTACACTCCTTGATCTTTCAGGCTGAGCCAGCCCGTCGGTCATGACATATTCCACCGCTCAACATCATAAAAATTCATTGTTCTCCAAATAAGGTTCTATTAATTAGAATATTATGCCATTGAACTATCACCACCTCCGCTACTTTTGGGCCGTGGCCCATGACGGGAACCTGACGCGGACGGCCGAGCGTCTGAATCTGTCTCAATCCGCGCTGTCCGTTCAAATCAAGGAGCTGGAACAGCGGCTGGGCCATCAACTGTTCGAACGACGTGGGCGCAAGCTGCATCTGACCGAGGCCGGGCGCATCGCGTTGGACCACGCAGATGCAATTTTCGCGACGGGGCAAGAGCTTGTGGCGACCCTGCAGGACGCAGGGAAAAGCAGGCAAGCGCTGCGTGTAGGGGCGCAGGCAACGCTGTCACGGAACTTTCAGATCGGGTTTCTGCGGCCCATTTTGGCACGGTCCGATGTCGAGGTCATCCTGCGATCCGGCAACCCCAGCGAGTTGCTCGAAGGGTTGGAGACGCTTAATTTCGACCTTGTCCTGATGAACCACGAACCCGCCAGCGACAGCCTGACCCGGTTTGAAACACATCATCTGGCCGAACAGCCGGTCAGCATTGTCGGCACCCCGTCCAGACTGGACCCCAGCCGCCCGATCCGGAGTTTGCTGGAGGAACAGCCGTTCATTCTGCCGACCACAAGTAACTCGGTCCGCACCGCGTTTGACGCAATGGCCAGCCGCATGTCGGTGCGTCCGCAAATCGCCGCTGAGGTGGACGACATGGCCATGATGCGTCTGCTGGCGCGCGAGGATATCGGGCTGGCTCTTGTGGCACCCATTGTGGTTCAGGACGAACTGTCCTCGGGTCGCTTGGTCGAAGCGCAAGAGCATCCCCGCATCAGAGAGAACTTCCACGCCGTCACATTGAAACGACGCTTCCCCAATCCGTTAGTGCGGGAATTGCTGTCAACTGACCCGGGTTGATGGCGGCTCAACCGACGGTGCACCACACGCAATCATGATCCGATAGCGGCGTCCCGTCTGCCGAGATTGAAGTCAAAACACCTTTGCCCCGACAGTTCAGGTCTCGTCCGGCCAGCCAGTCCAGCTTCATCACGCGCGAGGGGTGCGGCGTGATCAGGCTGGGGCGGGTCGTCATGCCATCTGCGGTGAAGTCCCAGGAATAACCACGCGTTTTTGCAAGATCGAACAGGGTTTCCCGTTGCCAATTGAAATCGGGAGGCAAATGGTTGCCGGTATTCAGGTCTCCACCAATCAGGATCGGCATATCTGGGGCAAAGGCGTCGATTGCATCCAGCAGGATCTCGAATTGCCCATGACGGTGCGGCGCGCCTGCGTTGCTTTCCAGATGGGTCGAGACAACACACACAGGGCCATTTTCGGTCGGCACGACTGCGGCAATAGCCATACGGCCCCCGACGCGCGGCTGGTCCGGGTCAACCGTACCATCATCGCTGCAAAACCAATGGCCGTGATCGTCCAGGCGGATCAAAGCGGTGCGCTGGAAAGGAACCGAGGACAGGATCGCGTTGCCGTGCCAGCCCAGGGTGTTGAAGTCGTCCTTGCAGAAATGCCGCTCGGTCGGGCCGCCCAGGTCAAGCTCGTGGAACTCGACGCCAAAGGCATAGGCCATGCCCAGTTCGGCGGCCATCACCTCGGTGGTGTGACGCTGCGCGGTGCGGGCCATGCCGTGATCGACCTCGGACAGCAGGACAATTTCAGGGGCGATCTGTTTCAGATGCGCCGCCGTCGCCTCGGGGAACAGGCAGCGTTCCACATTCCAGGCGGCCACGTTGAACTCTGCAGGCAAGCGAGCCCGGCTTGCCTCACCACCCAGTTGCAGGGCGTTCATTGCCCCTATGCTGCGCAGTAGTTCGCGATGGGCTTGCGTTGTGCGGGGGGCGGACAGGATGCTAGCCCGCTGATCCGGAGTCACGGCGGGCAGATCATCCAAAACGTCTGTGATCAAAGGACTTTCCCCGTCTCCGCATCAAACAGCCGAACCGCATCGGGCCGAAGTGAAACCTGTGTCTCACCGATCTGCGCCTTGTGATCCTTGCTGACCATCACGGTGAACGGCTGACCGCCGAGCGCGCCGTGCAGCAGGCGGTGGGCTCCGAGTTCTTCCAGGATGTCGACCCGAAACGGGACAGTGCCCTGATCATCCAACTCGATATCCTCGGGCCGGATGCCAAGCGTGACGGGGCCATTCGCAGACTCCGGCGCGGGCATCAGACCCTCATAGCCGTTGATCCGGACCTGTCCCTGATCCACCTGAGCCTCGATCAGGTTCATCGGCGGGGCACCCATGAATGAGGCCACAAAGGTCGAAGCCGGGTTGTGGTAGATCTCGGACGGCGTGCCGATCTGTTCGATCCGGCCCGAATTCAGAACAATGATACGGTCGGCCATTGTCATGGCTTCAACCTGATCGTGGGTCACATATACAGCGGTGGTGCCGAGGCGTCGTTGCAGGGCCTTGATCTCAATCCGCATCTGGTTGCGCAGCTTGGCATCGAGGTTCGACAGCGGCTCATCAAACAAAAACAGCGCCGGGTCGCGGACCACGGCACGCCCCATGGCAACCCGCTGCCGCTGACCACCGGATAGCTGCGCCGGTTTGCGGTCAACATACTCGGTCAGGTTCAGCATGGTGGCAGCTTCCTGAACCTTGGCATCAATTTCAGCCGCTGGCATGCCCCGGTTCTTGAGCCCGTAGCCAATATTCTTGCGAACGGTCATATGCGGGTACAGAGCATAGTTCTGAAACACCATCGCAATGTCCCGATCCGCCGGGTCCACATTGTTGACTACCCGGTCGCCGATTTTGAGCGTGCCTTCTGTAATGTCCTCCAACCCCGCGATCATCCGCAGCAGGGTGGACTTGCCGCAGCCCGAGGGGCCCACCAGCACGACGAACTCGCCGTCCTGAATTGTGAAGCTGGTGGTCTCGACCGCCTGAAAACCGTTGGGATAGACCTTGCGGATGCCCTCTAATGAAACCTGAGCCATGCGCGTATTCCTTATTTGTCGGATTCTGTAAGGCCCTTGACGAACCAGTTTTGGAAGAAGATGACGATGGCCACGGGCGGGATCATCGCCACGATGGCCAGCGCCAATGCCTGCCCGTGCTCGGGGATCTGACTGTCGGTATAGGTCAGAACGATCTGCTTGATCCCGCGCACCAGCGTAAAGAAGCTTTCGTCGGTGGTGATCAGCGTTGGCCACAGATACTGGTTCCAGCCAAAGACGAACATAATGATAAAGATCGCTGCGATCATCGTCCGGCTCAGCGGAACAAGGATGTCGATGAAGAACTTCCACGGGCCCGCACCGTCAATACGGGCGGCCTCAGCCAGTTCTTCCGGCACCGACATAAAGTACTGGCGGAAGAAAAACGTACCGGTCGCCGACGCGATCAAAGGAACGATCAAACCGGTATAGGTGTTGGTCAGGCCCAGCTTCTGGATCGCTTCGTATGAAGGCAGAATCCGCACCTCGAGCGGCAGCAGTAGGGTGGTGAAGATGACCCAGAAGGCCAGCGTGGCAAAGCGCAGCCGGAAATAGACGATGGCATAGGCCGCCATCATCGAGATGATGATTTTCCCGACCGCAAAGCCGATGCCCAGAATGAACGAGTTCATGAGCATCAACATGCCGTCCACTGTCTGGGTAAACCCGCCTTTTTCGAACATCGCGGCGTGAAAGTTTTTACCCAGATCGTCGCCGATCCCCAGTTGCAAACCCTGACGATGGATCGTCACCGCATCATGGCTCGCGGTGGTCAACGCCAGCAGCGGCGGCAGCATCATGAGCAGAGAGCCGAGGATCAGAACAAAGTGGTCTCCGATCGTCTCCCAGCGGATTTTCCGGGTACGTTTGGCAACGGCAGGGGTGTCGAGTGTTGTATCAGCCATGTCCAGCCCCCTTAAGTATAATGAATCCGGCGTTCAACCAGCCGGAATTGGAAAACGGTCAGGATCAGAACCAGAACCATCAGAACAACCGATTGCGCCGAGGACCCGCCCAGATCGTTGCCCCGGAACCCATCCAGGTAGACCTTGTAGACCAGGGTCATCGGATTGTTGCCGGGCTCACCCTTCATCAGCGCGTCGATGACACCGAACGTGTCGAACATGGCGTAGGTGATGTTGATGATCAGCAGGAAGAAGGCGGTCGGGGCCAGCAGCGGGAAGGTAACCTGCCAGAACCGGCCCGTGGCCGACCGGTTGTCGATCATGGCGGCCTCACGCACGGAACGCGGAATGGATTGCAGGCCGGACAGGAAGAAGATGAAGTTGACCGGGATCTGCTTCCACACGGACACGATGATCATCGCCGTCGCGGTGGCGTTGTAGTCGACGCCCAGTCGGAAATCCCATCCGAAGGACTGAAAGAACTTGGTCATCGGGCCAGTGCTCTGGTCAAAAAACAGAATGCCCAGGAACCCAGCGATGGGCGGGGCGATGGCGTAGACCCACATCAGCAGCGTGCGATAGGTCTTGGCCCCGCGGATCACTTTGTCGGCCTTGACGGCCAGCAACAGGGCAATGGCCAGCGAGAAGAACGTGACCAAAACCGAGAAAACGACAGTAAACCAGGCGATGCGCTTGTACTGATTGTTGCCCAGCAGCGAGGTGTAGTTGTCACCCCCCACAAAAGTCGATCCGAACCCGAACGGGTCTTGCAAAAAGAACGAGGATTGCAGCGCCCAGCCTGCGGGCCAGTAGAAGAAGATCGCAATGATCATAAGTTGCGGCAGCAGCAGCGCCACCGGTAGCCAGATATTGTCAAAGCCCGCGCGTTTCATGGTCCGTCCAGTAGAAAAGAGGGATGGCCGCGCCCAGAAAGCGCGACCATCTTTGGGGTGATCCGGGGCTTAGCCCTGGGTCTTGGCGAAGCGGGCCAGCAGTTCGTTGGCTTCCTCTTCGATTGTCTTGAACGCTGTGTCCACGTCGGTTTCACCGGTCAGGATACGTCCATATTCGCGGTTCATGATGTCGCGGATCTGCACGTAGAAACCCATACGGTAGCCCTTGGTGTTGTCGCCCGCTTTTTCCTGCAGCTGGTTCACACCAACTTGGGCAGCCGGATAACGGTCATAGTGGCCATCTTTCTTGGCAACCTCATAGGCCGCTTCGGTGATCGGCACATAACCGGTTTCCTGATGCCAGAAATACTGGGTGTCAGGTGCGGTCAGGAAGCGGAAGAACTCGGCAGTGGCTTTGTTCTCTTCATCCGACTTGCCAGCCATGGCAAACAGGGCCGCACCACCGATGAAGGTCTGTGTCGGCTCGGCGGTCACGGCTTCCCAATAGGGCAGTTGAACGGCGCTGAATTCGAACGGCAGGTCTTTCTGCAGCAGGCCACCAAACGAGCCCGACGACCCTAGCCACATGGCCACTTTGCCTTCTTCGAACGGCTTCGCGTTGTCACCCCAACCGGTACCGTACCATTCGAAAAGACCGTTTTCCCTCCAATCGTTCACCGCAGTGAAATGTGCTTTGATGGCGTCATTGTTGACCAGAATTTGGGTGTCGGTGCCGTCATAGCCGTTGTTGTTGGTCGCAAACGGCAGGTTGTGGCGCGACATAAAGTTTTCGGTGAAAATCCAGGGCAGGTGCGACTGGCTGAGCGCGATGTAGCCTGCGTCTTTCAGGGCCGGAGCGGTGGTCGACTGGAACTCTTCCCAGGTTTTCGGCGGGGTGACGCCTGCGGCTTCCAGCGCGTCCACGTTGTAATACAGAATCGGGGTCGACGAGTTGAACGGCATGCCGATCATCTTGCCGTCGCTGTCGGCGTAGAAGTAGCGCACACCAGCGATGTAGTCATTGATATCGAAGTCGACGCCATTGTCGGCCAGCAGGTCCTGAACCGGAACGGTTGCGCCCTTGGCAGCGATCACGGTCGCGGCACCAGCGTCGAACACCTGCATGATGTTTGGCTGTTCGCCTGCACGGAAAGCGGCGATGCCTGCAGTCAGCGTCTCTTCGTAGCTTCCCTTGTAGATCGGAGTGATCTTGTATTCGTCTTGCGCGGCGTTGAATTTCTCAGCCACCTTGTTGACGGTTTCCCCCAGCTGACCGCCATGGGCGTGCCACCAGGTGATTTCGGTTTCGGCAAAGGCCGCAGTCGCGGTGAACGCGAAAGCCGCAGCAGTTGCGCAGAACTTGAGATTGGTCATGTTGATTCTCCGGTCCAGTAATGGCGCAGGCGATGCCGCAATTCACGTCATCACGCCAGATTACGGGAGGTCTGCCCCCCAGAAGTGAATTCATTTGCGCGCGCCGGGAGATTCGAAAATCAGACCCGATGTGCACACGTGGTCACATACGCGCATCATATGACGGTTTTTTGAAACTTGCCTAGCAATATTGACAAATTCGACCAAAAAAGGGGAAGCCTTGGACGTGAGCGACGACGTGATCAATCCAGCCGAAAGGCCGCGCCGGGTAACGGCGCAAGCTGTTGCAGATGCTGCAGGCGTGTCGCGTTCGTCGGTCTCGCGGGCGTTCACGCCCGGGGCCTATCTTGATGCAAACAAACGGAAAAAGATCCATGAGGTCGCAACCCGCATGGGCTATCAGCCCAACGCTTTGGCAGCGGGTCTGAAAGGTGGTCGGTCGCATCTGGTGGCGGTTTTCGTGGGCAACATGCGCAATACCTACGATTCAGAATTCGTCAACCGGCTGGTGGGCGAACTGAACATTCTAAACAAGTGGCCGATCCTGATTGATGGCGGCGACACGCGGGCCGAAGCCGCGATTGATCAGGTTCTGCGCTACCCGCTGGATGCCCTGATTCTGAGGGGCGGCAGCATGCCGGAAGCGCTGGTCGCACAGTGCAGTAAATTTGGTGTGCCCATGATTTCGTCCGGACGAATCGTTCACGCACCGGGCGTCGATAATGTGTGCTGCAAGAACGCCGAAGGCACACGGCTCGCCGCGCAGACTCTGATCAAGCGGGGCCGCAGGAAATTCGGATACATCGCCGGGGCGTCTTGTTTCGCCTCCTCGGCCGAGCGCAGATCGGGGGTGATCACCGCCCTCGAACAAGCCAGCCTGCCGCTGATCGCGGAAAAGGCCGGAGAATTTACCGTTGAGGCGGGCTACCGCGCGGCGATGAGGATGCTGCAAGATCACGATCTGGACGCGCTTGTCTGCGCCAATGACGCCAGCGCCATTGGAGCCCTGACGGCAGCGCGCGAGTTGGGCGTGGATGTACCGGGGTCGCTGTCGATTGTAGGGTTTGACGACATCGAGATGGCTGGCTGGCCGATGTTCAACTTAAGCACCGTGAACAACCCCATAGACCAGTCGGTCGAGCACGTCATCCGATTGCTTGAACGCCGGCTGGAAGACCCCGCCAGCCAGAGTGAAACGCTGTTGATTGACCCGTATTTCGTGCCGCGCGGGACGCATTAACAACGTCAGTCACTCCGTGCCGATTTGAACAGGTACAAAAACACGAACAGCGACCCGATGGAGGTGGTCACGATCCCCACGGGCAGTTCCTGCGGCGCGAGAAGAAGCCGAGACAGGATGTCGGACAGGGTCAACAGAATCGCTCCGACAATTGCTGAGGCCACCAGCAAGTTGCGGTGCAGGGTTCCGGCAATGCCCCGGGCGATGTGGGGGACCATCAGGCCGACAAACCCGATCACACCCGCGACCGAAACAAAGCTGGCTGTTGCAAGCGCGGCGACAAAGAACATGCTGAACCGCAGGCCCTGTACCGGAATGCCCAACGTGGCAGCCGTAAAATCCCCGGTCAGCAGCGCGTCCAACCATCGACTGCGGTAGAGAGCATAGCTCAGGATCAGACCGAGGCCGATCAGAACCAGCGGGAAGGTCTCCCACCGGGCCAGACCCAGCCCGCCCAGCATCCAGAAGATTACAGAATGGGCGGCGCGGCTGTCTCCGGCGAAGATCAGGTAGTTGGTGATGGCCGAGAACAGGAAAGACACCGCCAACCCAGCCAGGATCAGTTTCTCCGGCGCGCTGGTGCGCAGGCTGTGAACAAGTGCGAGGACAATGCCCGATGCAATCAAGCCGCCGCAGAACGCGGCTAGCGGCAGGGTCCAGATGCCCAGAACATCGCCGGTGACCGTGATCACCAGAACTGCACCCGCCGCAGCACCCGAGGACAGGCCAAACAGAAACGGGTCCGCCAGATCGTTGCGCGTGGTGGTTTGCAGAACTACGCCAACAACACCAAGCCCAGCCCCGATGACAGCGGCGAACAGGGCCCGAGGCAGGCGCAGATCGAACACGATCCGGTGCATGGGCGACATCTCACCATCGGTCAGACCAGTGCCAAGGCCAATCGCCGAGATAACGTCCCGCACCGGGATCGGCGTTGTTCCGTAGACCACGGACAACAGCAAAAGGGCGATCAGAACGACCGCCCCCAGCAATATCAAACGGCCCGTTTGGGCCATATCAGTTGCTCACCGGGTGCATGGCCCTTGTCATTTTCTCGATGGCGTCGATGTTGGCCGGTCCGGGGGTCAGCTCTTCGTAGCGCAGGCCAATCCAGCGTTTGTTGATGACCGCATCGGTCTGCGACATCACCGGGTGTTCCTGCAGGAACTTGAACGTGTCTTCCGCCCCGTTGCCGGTCTGATAGTCCAGTAGCACTAGGAATTCCGGGTTCGCGGCGGCAACGGCCTCCCACGAGGTGCGGCCCCAGCTTGTATCCAGATCATGGGTCACGTTCACACCGCCAGCAGCCGTGATCATCGCGTCGGGGATGGCGAATTTGCCAGCGGTAAAGGGCGCATCAGCGGGCCCGTCCAGCAGGAAGACACGCGGCTTGGTCACATCTGCGGTTTTGGTTTTGATCGCGGCAAGCTGCTCTTTCCAGCCGGACACCAGCGCCTCGGCCCTGTCTTCGACATGCATCACTTTGCCCAGACGCAGAACATCGTCAAACAGCAGGTCCATGCTGGCCTCGGGACGGTCCTTGTCCAGATGCACGCAGCTCTCAGACAGGATCATGGTCTTAATGCCGAAGGGGGCCAGCGTGTCCGGCGTGACATCACCGCCCGGTTTCATGCCGTAATACCAGCCTGCGAAGAACAGGTCGGGTTCCACCGCGACAAGGTTCTCGATGGTGGGGTACTTCGGCGCAAGCTCGGGGATGTCGCCGCGCTGCGCGTCGAAATCGGGGCTGGTCTTGTACCAGCCGGTGATGCCGGTCAGGCCAACGATCTTGTCCTGCAGGCCAAGCGCAAAGGCCATATCGGTCATGTTCATATCATGCACGACCAGGCGCTCGGGCTGGGTGTCAAACACCAGCGGCTCACCGCAGTTATCGACCGTGACTTCATGCGCCGCCGCGCCGCTTGCAAGACCGGTGATCAGCGCCACGGACCAGAGTTTCTGCTTCATCCTAAATCCTCATAAGGTGACAGTTTACGTTTTCGGATATCGAGCGCGGGGATCACGCGGCCTTCATGCTGAAAGCACAGGTAATCCACGCCAAAGGTTTCGCGGACGCGGTCTGGGGTCAGTACCTCGCTCACCGGTCCAAAGCCGGTCAGGCGCGTGGCCTTCATCAGGGCGACATGGGTCGCGAATTCCGGGATCATGACCAGATCGTGCACGATCATGACAACCGTCACGCCCAGTTCAGCCACCAGCGACAGCATGTGGCCCTTGGCATCGGGGTCCAGATGATTGGTGGGTTCGTCCAGGAACAGCAAATCCGGATTTTGGGCCAAAGCCCGCGCGATATGGGCGCGCTGCCTTTCCCCACCGGACAGCCTGCCCAGCGGCTTTTCTGCCAGATGCGACAGCCCGGTGACATCCAGAACCCGCTTCAGATCGGTTGCATGATCCTTGGCCGATCTTTCCGCTTTGATGGGAATTTGGCCCAACGCCACATATTCCCGCAACCGCAGCCGACTGTCCGGGAACTCCTGCTGGCCGACCACAGCAATCGTCCGCGCCCGCTGCGTGGCAGAGAGTTTGCGCAGGCTTTGACCGCGAATACGAACATCCCCGAACGCGAGGCGTTCGGCCCCGCAGAGCAGTTTCAGCAACGTGGTCTTGCCCGCGCCATTCGGGCCAGCAATCGCCAGAATCGAACCCTCTTCGACGCTGAACGAGGTGTCCTGCAACAGAACGTCGCCGTTCAGCGCGTAATACTCCAAACCCTCGGCCACCAGAAAGCTCATGCCTCATCCTCCGATGGCAGGCGGGGCAGGCGCGATAGGGTTTTGGTCAGCAGGGCAGGGGGACGGTCCGAGGCACTGGTCCAGCCGTCTGGCGTGTCGCGATACTGGCAGGCGAACTCGACCAGCGCGGTCAGGTCCTTTTCGGTCTGAATATCGCCGAACAGATACTGGGCCTTGCCCGGTGCCTGCAGGCCCACGGTCATGGGCCGTTCACACCCTGCCATGCAGGCGATCAGGCGGGTTTTGAAACCTTCAGGAAGCTGGCGGTCCAGAACGTCTTTCGCAACGTCCGCCGAAACAGGCCCCTGACAGGTCTCACAAATCAGCACGTAGTGATCAGTATCGTTCGGCATTCTTCGCCCCGAAAAATGCCAAATGCAGACAGATGCTGCCGGTATCTTGAACACGCACGCGTGCCATCAAAGCCTCCTTCCAGGACGCCCCGCCCCGGGTTGGTTGAACATATGATGGCAGGTCTCCTGACTTGCGGGTCGTTGCTCGACCAACCTTCCCGGCCCTCGGGCCAGTGGCGATTTGGCGTCGCTCTCCGCCTACAGTTGCGGGGGCAGTCACGGCATTGGCCCACAAAGGCCGCACCGTATTCCCATTTTCATCCCTCGGGCACGCCGTCGGGAACCATCCCGTGCAGCTAGTCCGGGGACGGAATATTTGTCAAGAGCGTGGGTTCGACTGCGCCACGCTGACGCCGGTCAATAATCCGCGACAAGAAGGAAATCGGGTTCGGCGTCTTCCTCGATCGTGGCGAAGCGCGGGATCGGGTCTTCGAACACATTGTCGGTGCGGTCGTCATTAACGGTCGAGACCTCGCCAATCAGACAGTCGCCGCGTTCCGCCCAGAAGGCGTGCCAGATGCCGGGCATGAGCGTGACGCTTTGCCCCGGCGCGAGCCGCAAAAGCTCACCGGGCTGGATGGTCACGGGGCAACCGTCGCTGGGCACGACAACGGGAGTGTCCCGGTCGATCCCTCCATCTGCGTCCGAGGCGTAAATCTCCATCACCAGATCACCGCCACCCCGGTTGATGATATCCTCGGCCTTCACGATATGGCGATGCATCGGGGACAGTTGCTTGTCGCGCGAGATCAGCAGTTTCTCCGCGTATAGCATCCCGCGCCCGAGACTCAGGTCATTTGCGTCGCCATTGCGCAGGGTGAACAGAAACAGGCCCAGCTCATCAAACCTGCCCTGACCGTAGTCGGTAATGTCCCAGCCCAGACTGCGATCCCGGATGCCAGCCGCCTTTTCGCTGCGCATCTGGTCGGGGGACCAGTCGGCAAAAGGGGGCAGCACAGCGCCGAAAGAATGGATAAAGGCCTGCGCCTCGGCCTTGATGCGGTTGATATCGGATCGTTTCATGGGATTGCCCTTATTAGGGGTTAAAGCTCGTGCGCCCAGGGCGGGTTCGCCCCGGCGCGGGATACTGTGACGGCGGCAACAGCCGCGCCAGAGGACAAGGCGGCGCGAAGATTGTCGACACCCAGCGCCTGAAGACTGTCTTTGGTCAGGTTTCCGGCTTTGTGCAACTCGGCCAGAACACCGGCGTTGAACGTGTCGCCCGCACCGACCGTATCGACAACATCGACCGGCTGACCTGGCACCGACACTTCGGTTCCGTCCGCCAGATAGCCCGTGGCCCCTTCGCTGCCTCGGGTGACAATAACCACCGAAGGCCCCGCCTGCAGCAAAAGCGGCACTTTCTCGGCCAGAGGTTCCGGGCCCGGCACGATCCAGTCCAGATCCTCGTCCGAGACCTTGACGATATCCGCCTGCGCGATCATCCGGTTCAGCCGCGTGCGATACCGGGTCGGGTCCTGAATGAAACCCGGGCGGATATTGGGATCCAGCATGACCGCACGACCCGCGCCGTGGCGGTCCAGAAGGTCGGCATAGGCGTCGGCGCAAGGCTCGCAAGCCAGGCTGATACCGCCAAAATACAGCGCTGACACGGCGGGCAACTGGTCCGGCATATCCTCGGCCCGCAACATCCGGCCCGCGGTGTTTTCGTCAACGAAAGTGTACGAGGCGTGCCCGTCCTTCAATTGCACGAAAGCCAGCGTTGTCGGTCTGTCCGAGCGGATCACATGCGCGGTGTCCACGTGGCTGTCTTTCAGCGCCTGCGCCAGTTGATCGCCAAACATATCCGAGGACAGACCCGTCAGCATGGCCGCCGGAGCACCCAAACGGCCAAGGGCAATCGCCGTATTGAAAATAGCCCCGCCCGAATGCGGCACAAACCCGCTTGCACCCGAGGTCGTGGGCTCGGCGATCATGTCGATCAGGGCTTCACCGCAGCACAGGATCATCCCGCATTCCTTCCGCGAAATTCAGTTCAGGCGGCAAGTTTACCGCGCGAGCGCATTTTTGCAGAAATTGTTAGCGCCAACAATGCCAAATTCGGCCTGTTCGGACACATAAAGGTTCATCGAACGGCGCAGATCGCTGAACCGCCCACCCGCGTTGAATGCCGCCCGGAACGTATCGCCAAAAAGCCAGCGGTTCTTTTCAGCGACTCCACCGACCAGAAACACCCCTCCGGTCGGCATCAGAGTCACTGCCATATCGCCCATCAAAGCCCCCAGTTGTGTCGTGAACATCTGTGCCGTTTTGACAGCGATGGGGTCAGAGCCATCGCGGGCATCCTGCAGGATGTCCTTTGCCGTTCGCACCGGCGTGTCGGCTTGGCCACTTGCCATGCCGACGGCCTGATATAGGATCGGCAGGCCCGTGCCGCTCAGGAACATCTCTGCCTCCAGCGTCAGACTGTCATCAAAGAAGCTCTCGGGCGAGATGCGGCGGGCGGCGTCGAACACGTCCACCTCATCCCGATGGCGCGGCGACAGACCCACATGGCCACCTTCGCCCGAGGCGGTGTGATAGTGGCCTTCGGAATACAGCAGCGCACCAACGCCCAGTCCGGTGCCGGGGCCCACAACAAGACGGGTTCCGGGTGGCGGAGTATCCTGCCCCTGCAGAACTGCCACATGGTCGCGTGTCACCTCGGCCACGGACCAAGCGGCGGCTGTGAAATCATTGATGACAAACGTATTCTTCGCGCCTGTGGCCTGCGCAAGTTCGACCTCGGACAAGTCAAGATGGGCGTTGGTCAGGCGGATAACCCCGTCTCGCACCGGCCCGGCCCCGGCGGCCACAACCGCCTGGGGATTGGTTCCGATTTCGTCGCGCAGGCTGTGGAAAGCCTCAAGCAGATCAGGCAAAGTACCGGTCGGATGTTTACGCAGATCGACCAGCTCTCCGTTCGAAACAACGCCTAGGCGGGTGTTTGTACCACCGATATCCGCGACCAGATTCCAATGTTCATGCACAGCCCCTGCCGGTTGCGCCAGCGGTAGGGAAACCTTGCCCGCGCCGAGCATTGATTTCACCGCATGGAACGAGGCTTTGGGGGTCCGTTCCAGCGTCTCGAAATCCACATCCACCAGCCCGAAGCGTTTTTCGTACCCGAAAGCCCATTCGTAGTTGTCCAGTAGCGACCAGATGAAATAGCCGTTGACTGGAACGCCCTGATCCAACGCGTTCTGAACGGCAGCCAGATGGCTGTTCAGATAGTCAATCCGGTCATCATCTTGCTGCCGCTTCGGGCTCGCCATGCCGTTTTCGGTCACGAACAGGGGCAGGTCGCCGGTGTACTCGTGACACGTCCGCGCAAGGAAACGAGTCAGGGCGGCGGGGTCGATCTCCCATCCCATCTGGGTTTTGGGCAGCGGGCCGGGCACCTCGGTCAAGCCCGGCCATGCGGAATCAACCGGGGCGATCAGCTTACGGGTATAGTAGTTCAGCCCGCACCAATCGACCGGTGTTCCGATGGTGTCGAAATCATCCTCCCAACCGATCGGCAAGTGAGGCTCCAGCCCCTTCAACACGTTCTCAGGATATGCTTTTTTGAACACGCCCCCTAGAAAGAACCGGTTGTAAATACCGTCATATAGGTCAGCAGCCTCCCGCGCCTCGGGGCTGTCATCGGCGGGTTCGGCCCATTCCAGATTGAACACACCGCCCAGATTGGACATGCCCAGCCCGCGCATCGCCTGAATGGCGCGGCCATGGGCCAGAAGAACGTGATGCATCGCGCGGGCCGTGGCGCGGATATCGCGCAGGCCCGGCGCGTGGTGGCCCTCGAAATGGCTGAGCCAACTGACACACCAGGGCTCGTTGATCGGCGCGACGGAATACATCCGGTCGCCGATGCGACCCATGATCACCTCGGCGAAATCGGCAAACCAACCGGCGATGTCCCGATTCCGCCAGCCGCCCAGATCGGCCAGCGGCGAGGGGAGTTCCCAGTGATAAAGCGTCGCGCAGGGGCGAATGCCGCGCTCCAGCACGGCGTCGACCAGACGGTCGTAATAGTCCAGACCAGCCTGATTGACCGGCCCGCGCCCCTCGGGCAGCACGCGGGCCCAACTGGTCGAGAACCGGTAGCAATCGAACCCGGCCTCGCGCACCAGATCGAAATCCTGCTCGAACCGATTCAGGTGATCGCAGGCCAGATCGCCGTTTTCCCCCCGCACCACATTACCGGGCGAGGCCGCAAACGTATCCCAATGGGTCTGCCCCGCGCCGCCCTGCGCGTGCCCTTCAATCTGATAGGCCGAGGTCGCCACGCCAAAGAGGAAATCTTTGGGAAAATCACTGCGGGTGTATTTCATGATCATATCCTGTTTGGTGCCGGACCGGTTGATCGGCCAACGACCAGTTCCGCCTCGAGCAATCGGGTTTTGATCGGGTCCTCGGGCGACTTGATCCGTTCGATCAGCATGTCGGCTGCCAATTCACCCGCCTGCCGGACCGAGGATCGGGTGGCGGTGAAAATGGGCACATCCTGACCGTTTTTGAGGTAGGACAGATCATCGTCATGGGCAATGACAGACACATCACGCCCCATCTGAAGCCCGGCTTCGTCCAGCGCCCGGCGCACCCCGATGGCCGAGATCATGGACGCGCACAATATGGCCGTTGGCGGGCTGTCCAATTGCAGCATGTCGCGGGTCTCGTGGTGGCCATAGACCTCGGTCATCTCGGCACTGCGCATCAGGTCCGGGTCGGGGTCCACGCCGCTTTGTTGCAATGCCTCAAGGTATCCGTCGCGCCGTCGTTGGGCGAAATCCATATCCTCAAGCCCATTGATCAGTGCGATGCGGCGATGGCCGAGGTCGATCAGAAACCGGGTGGCCCGCAGGAACGAGCTTTTGTTGTTCACGTCGATCCAATCATAGGGAACGGTGATGCCGGTCGACCGTCCATGGACGATGAACGGGACGGACATGCGGTTGAGAACCTCGATCCGGTGTTCGTTCACTTTTGGCCCCTGCAGAACGACGCCATCCACGGCCCCGCGCTGAAACAGGCTGCGATACGCCTCTTCGATCGAGGTGTCGTCGGCGCTGGTGAACATCATGTCGTAGCCATGTTCCGCGTATTTACGCGCGGCACCGGCCACGAAATCCCCGAAAATCGGGTTTACCATTTCATGCTGCGAGGAACTGGGAATCACATGCCCGATCACCATGGACTTCCCCGTCGCCAGCCCCTTGGCGCGGCTGTTCGGTCGATAGCCATGTTTGGCGGCTGCGGCCTGAACGCGAACCCGCGTATCCTCGCTCACCTCGGGATAGCCGTTCAGCGCGCGGCTGACGGTTGTCTGCGACAAGCCAAGGATTTCCGAGAGTTGTTTCAGGTTCATTTCGGTTTCAAAGCGCCTTCAAACGCGTGCTCTTTTCTGTATTGTGGCCAATTTACCGTTCCGTCAACCCGTTTTGCTCAGAATGTTAATTCTATGAGCAGCGAGAAACAGAATATTGACAGGGCATGAATGTTAGCGGATAACACCGTTTATCCAAAGCGCTTTGAAAATATTTAAATGCGCAAGATATCGTCGGGAGGACTATTCATGAAACACGCGCTTTACGCAGGTGCGGCGACGCTCGCCCTGATGGCAGGGGCGGCACAGGCGCAGGGTGAATTGATCCACCCCGCGGGTGAGGGCAGCTTTGACTGGGACGGCTATCAGGCTTTTGCCGATGCGACCGACCTGTCCGGCGAAAGCCTGACAATCTTTGGCCCATGGCTGGCGGGTGAGGGGAAATCGTTCGAAAACCTGGTCGCCTATTTCGACGCGGCGACGGGGGCGAATTCGAGCTATGTGGGCTCGGATTCGCTGGAGCAGCAGATCCTGATCGACGCCGCTGCGGGTTCCGCGCCGAACCTCACGGTGTTTCCGCAACCCGGGCTGGCCGCGAACATGGCCAAGAACGGCTATCTGACGCCACTGCCCGAAGGGTCGGCGGACTGGATCAGGGAAAACTTCGCCGCCGGTCAGTCCTGGGTCGATCTGGGGACATTTGAAAACGCCGAAGGCGCAGACGGCTTCTACGGTTTCTTCTTTAACGTGAACGTCAAATCTCTGGTCTGGTACATCCCCGAAAACTTCGAGGATTTCGGCTATGAGGTCCCCGAGACGATGGAAGACTTCAAGGCGCTGATGGATCAGATGGTCGAAGACGGCGAGACGCCGCTTTGCGTCGGTCTGGCCTCTGGCGGCGCGACCGGTTGGCCTGCAACGGATTGGGTCGAGGACCTGATGCTGCGCACCCAGCCGCCCGAGGTTTATGACGATTGGGTCTCGAATGACATGAAGTTCGACGACCCGCGCGTCATCGCCGCGATCGAGGAATATGGCAGCTTCACCCGCAATGACGACTACGTGGTCGGCGGCGCGGACGACACCGCCGCGATCGACTTCCGCGACAGCCCCAAGGGCCTGTTCGACAGCCCGCCCGCCTGCATGATGCACCGCCAGGCATCCTTCATTCCGGCCTATTTCCCGGAAGGGACCGAGTTGGGCGTGGATGCGGATTTCTTCTACTTCCCGGCCTATGCCGAAAAGAACCTGGGCACACCGGTTCTGGGCGCAGGAACGCTGTTCACGATCACCAATCCCAACCCGGCGGCCGAGGCATTCATGGAATTCCTCAAGACCCCCTTCGCGCATGAGATCATGATGTCGCAGGACGGATTCCTGACCCCACATCTGGGTGCAAACCCCGAGAATTACTCGAACGACACCCAGCGCGGGCAGGGCGAGATTCTGACCAATGCGACAACCTTCCGCTTTGATGGCTCGGACCTGATGCCCGGCGCGGTCGGCGCGGGGACGTTCTGGACCGGCATGGTCGACTATTCCTCGGGCGCGAAGGACGCGGCGACGGTCGCCAGCGAAATCCAGTCGTCGTGGGACGCAGCAAAGTAACCAAGGTTTGGGGCGGTTTCTGAGCCGCCCCGCCTTTCAACGGACGAGGGCGTCATGACTCCGGCACTTCAGGGCCTGCTGACCATCGCCATCGGCGTGTCGGGCTGCGTGGGCTATTTCTACCTCTCGAACCAGTTTCTGGACAAAGTCCTGTTCCCGCCGCGCGGGCCCAATGCAGGCCGCAACATCAACCGGGCGAACATGATCCGGCCCTGGCTGTTTCTGTTCCCGGCGCTTGCCGCGCTTGGCCTGTATCTGGCCTATCCGGTTGTAGAAACCTTGCGCCTGTCACTCACGGAACGCGTGCCCGGCGGCGGGTACAGATGGGTCGGTCTGGACAATTACACCCAGATGGCGGCTGAGCCGAAATTCTGGGAAGCCATGCGCAACAACATGTTCTGGCTGATCGTCGTGCCTGCCATGTCCACCGCCTTTGGCCTGCTGGTGGCGCAGCTGACCGACCGCATCCGCTGGGGAAATTTCGCCAAGTCGCTGATCTTCATGCCGATGGCGATTTCCTTCGTGGGGGCTTCGGTCATCTGGAAGCTCGTTTATGACGCACGCCCAGCGGAACAGGATCAGATCGGCATCCTGAATGCGCTCTACATCTTCTTTGGCGGAACCGAGCCACAGACATGGCTGACGGTTCCGTTCTGGAACAGCTTTTTCCTGATGATCGTCCTAATCTGGATTCAAACCGGCTTTGCCATGGTGATCCTGTCGGCAGCCCTGCGCGGCATCCCGGAAGAAACCATCGAGGCCGCCATTCTTGACGGTGCAAACCCGTTCCAGGTTTTCTTCCGCATCAAGGTGCCGCAGATCAAGACCACCATTCTGGTCGTGTGGACCACGATCACCATCACGGTGCTCAAGGTTTTCGACATCGTGTTCGCGATGACCAACGGCCAGTGGGAGACGCAGGTGCTGGCCAATTACATGTACGACAAACTGTTCCGCGCCAATGACTGGGGCGTGGGATCTGCCTCGGCCATGGTGATCATGCTGCTGGTGGCCCCGATTCTCGTCTGGAACGTGCGCAATGCGCGCAAGGAAATGGAGTAGGGGCGATGAGCGATATTGCAGGAACCAAACCGGCGCTGCGCTGGGTCGTCCATGCCTCGGTCGTTTTTCTGGTCGTATTGTGGATCATTCCGACGCTGGGGCTTTTGATCTCGTCCTTCCGGACGGCGGATCAGATTTCGGGCAGTGGTTGGTGGCGGTCTCTGTTCCCGTCCGAACAGAACCTGACCCTGCGTAGTGCTGCGCCCGAAACGCAGGTGCTGGAAAACGGCGTCTACGTGATCGAAGGACAGCTGTTCGACGGTGACCAGCAGGCCGTGATCTCGCGTTGGGGTATCAGCTCGCGCGACGTTGACGCTTATGTACCCGGAGACATTGCCGAGCTGCGCCGGGGCGGCACCATCACTGTGGATGCCGAGGGCAACTACCGCATGGAGAACACCGAAGAGTTCAGCGGCAATCGCGGCGCGCGTATTTTTGTGACCGCCGAACTGCCACCCGAGTTCACCTTCGGAAACTACCAAAAGGTTCTACTGGACCAGAGCAGTACCGACAGCATGGGCAAGGCCTTTTTCAACACGCTGACCGTGACGATTCCCGCGACGATCATTCCGATCCTCGTTGCCGCGTTCGCCGCTTATGCGTTGGCATGGATGGATTTTCCGGGCCGCGCGCTTTTGATCGCTGCGGTGGTCGGCTTGCTGGTGGTGCCACTGCAACTGGCGTTGATCCCGCTGCTGAAGTTCCACCTGAATATCGGCATCGGCAAAGGTTATCTGGGCGTCTGGCTGGCCCATACCGGATTCGGAATGCCGTTGGCGATCTACTTGCTGCGCAACTACATGGCCGGACTGCCGCGTGATCTGATCGAAAACGCGCGGGTGGATGGTGCGACCGAGTTCCAGATCTTCACCAAACTGATCCTGCCGCTGAGCTTTCCGGCGCTGGCGTCCTTTGCAATCTTCCAGTTCCTCTGGACATGGAATGACCTGCTGGTTGCCAAGGTGTTCCTGATCGATGCGACAGGCCAGACCACGGTCATGACCAACCGGATCGTCGAACTGCTGGGTACGCGTGGCGGCAACTGGGAAATCCTTGCCACCGCGGCCTTCGTGTCGATTGCTGTGCCGCTGGTCGTATTCTTCGCAATGCAAAAATATCTGGTCCGCGGCCTGCTTGCCGGGTCCGTCAAATAGAGGCGTCTGATGAACGTGCAGAACACCGTAGAGCTTTCCCATGCAACCAAAGCCGCCTCGGAATGGTGGCGCGGCGGGGTGATCTATCAGATCTACCCGCGCAGCTTTCAGGACAGCAATGGCGACGGGATCGGGGACCTGAGGGGGATCACTCAGCGTCTCGGCTATATCGCTTCGCTGGGCGTCGATGCGATCTGGATTTCGCCATTCTTCAAATCTCCGATGAAGGATTTCGGCTATGACGTCAGCGATTACCGCGACGTTGATCCGATGTTTGGTACTCTGAGCGATTTCCGGGAATTGCTGGATCAGGCGCATGCTCTGGGTCTGAAGGTGATGATCGACCTCGTGCTGTCGCACACGTCCGACCAGCACCCGTGGTTTAGTGAAAGTCGCGCCAGCCGGGACAATGGGAAATCCGACTGGTATGTCTGGGCCGATCCGAAACCGGATGGCACGCCGCCGAATAATTGGCTTTCGATATTTGGTGGCCCGGCGTGGCAATGGGATTCGCGCCGCCAGCAATATTACCTGCACAATTTCCTGACCTCACAACCGGACCTGAATTTCCATTGCCAGGATGTGCAGGACGCATTGCTGGACGTGGCACGTTTTTGGCTGGATATGGGCGTAGATGGCTTCCGCCTGGATACGATCAACTTCTATTTCCACGACAAACAGTTGCGTGACAATCCCGCGCTGCCGCTGGATCAGCGCAACGCCTCGATCGCGCCGCAGGTAAACCCGTATAACCATCAGGATCACCTGTATTCCAAAAGCCAGCCCGAAAACCTCGCGTTCCTGGAACGGCTGCGCGCCCTGACCGACGAATACGAAGGCCGCGCCTGTTTAGGTGAGATTGGCGACGCCCAACGCGGGCTTGAGATCATGGGCGAATACACCACCGGCGATAAGCGGATGCATATGTGCTACGCGTTCGAATTCCTCGAAAAGCGCGCACTGACGGCGACTTACACCAAGCATGTCTTCGATCAGCTTGAAGACAAAGCGGGCGATGCCTGGCCCTGCTGGGCGTTTTCGAACCATGACGTGCAGCGCCATAGCTCGCGCTGGAATTTGGATGAGGCCGCCATTCGTCAGCACGCGGTCCTGATGATGTGCCTGCGCGGGTCGGCTTGCCTGTATCAGGGTGAAGAACTGGGTCTGCCCGAGGCAGACGTGCCCTATGAGCAGTTGCAGGACCCCTATGGCATCGAATTCTGGCCCGAGTACAAAGGCCGCGATGGCTGCCGAACCCCGATGGTTTGGGCCGCGCAGGATGAGCAATCCGGGTTCAGCACCGGCTCTCCATGGTTGCCTGTCAGTTCACCGCAAGCAGAACGGGCCGTTGACCGGATGGAGCATGATCCGCAGTCAATGTTGCATCACTATCGCCGGGCCATTGCGCTGCGCCACGCGCACCCCGCATTGGCCTCTGGTACGCAAACGGAGATGACCCAATCAGGACCCGCGCTGACATTTCTGCGCACAGATGCGGCTGAACAGATTTTCTGCGCCTTCAACCTCGGCTCTGAGCCGGGCGAGGTAGCTTTGCCCACCGGCAACTGGCGTTCCATCGGTCAGGATCTGGGCGGGGTAGAAGGTCAGGGTGAGGTGGCGCTGAACGCGGCACAGTTCTGCCTGATGGTCAAAGACGAGGGATAAGCCATGTCGGAACTCAAACTTACGGATGTGGCCAAGTCTTATGGGCCGGTTGATGTCCTGAAACATATCGATCTGGACATCGAACAAGGCGAACTGATCGTGTTTGTCGGCCCCTCGGGCTGTGGCAAATCCACGTTGTTACGGATGATTGCAGGGCTTGAAAAGATCACCGGCGGCACGCTTGAGATCGAAGGGCAGGTCATGAATGACGTGCCACCCGCCCAACGCGGCATTGCGATGGTGTTCCAGTCTTACGCGCTGTATCCACACATGACGGTGCGCGAGAACATGGCCTTTGCGCTGAAAATCGCCAAATTGCCTACGGCTGAAATTGACGCCGCCGTCGACCGCACCGCGCGTATCCTGCAGCTTGATCCGTTCCTAGACCGTCTGCCCAAAGCCCTGTCCGGCGGACAGCGCCAGCGCGTCGCCATCGGGCGGGCAATTGTGCGCGACCCCAAGGTCTATCTGTTTGACGAACCACTCTCGAACCTCGATGCAGCCCTGCGCGTCGCCACCCGGATCGAAATCGCGCGGCTGAAAGAGGCGATGCCCGACAGCACGATGATCTACGTCACCCATGATCAGGTCGAGGCGATGACGCTGGCCAGCCGCATCGTGGTTCTGGCCAACAAAGGCATCGCGCAGGTCGGAACGCCACTGGAACTGTACGAGACGCCTGATAACGAATTCGTCGCGCAATTCATCGGCTCGCCTGCGATGAACCTGCTGCCCGGCAAGATTACCGGGACAGGGGCGACAACAACCGTCGCGCTGGACGCGGGGGGAGTCGCCGTTTCGACAATTCCGACGACCGCTGCGGATGAAGGCAAACAGGTCAATATCGGCGTTCGGCCCGAAGATTTCGTGATGACCAACAGCAACGCAATTCTGACGGGCGAGGTAGATTTCACCGAAGCACTGGGCGAAGTCACTCTGTTGTATTTCGCCAAGACAGGCGGCGCGGATCAGGTCATCGCGAAATTGCCCGGCGTGCAGCGAAACCTGCGCGGGCAGAGTGTTTCGGTCACAGCCACCCCAGAAAAAGTGCATTTGTTCCATAACGGAATGTCCATGCGCTAGTGCCAGCTCACGGCGCTTGACAACGCAGGCCTGCCTGTTTCACCATAATTGAAACGTTTCAAAGGTGGGAAATGCGGGTTTCAGCGCAGCTTTATACAGTCCGGCACTGCGGTGATCTAAGCGATCAGTTGCAGCTGGCGGTGGCCTGCGGCTTTACCGATGTTGAAACAACAGGCTTGCACGAACTTTCTGCGCCAGAGATGGCAGGTATCGTAAGGCAATCCGGCCTGCGCGTTCGATCGGCCCATTTTGACTGGGAAGAGTTCAAAGATCGGTTTCCCGAAGTATTAGAAGTTCTGCGCCTTCTGGAATGCCCAGTGGCCGTCATGCCTTGGCTGGCGCCCGAGGCGCGGCCCGACACTGCAAAGGGATGGATAGCAGTGTCGGGCCAGTTATCCGAATGGGCGAACCGCCTGTCCCAGCAGGGTGTGAAACTGGCCTATCACAATCACGATTTCGATGTGTTGGGCGATACAGAGGAA
Source organism: Ruegeria sp. F11 (assembly GCF_056533855.1). Taxonomy (NCBI): domain Bacteria; kingdom Pseudomonadati; phylum Pseudomonadota; class Alphaproteobacteria; order Rhodobacterales; family Roseobacteraceae; genus Ruegeria; species Ruegeria sp. F11. The sequence goes on from NZ_JBQFOW010000003.1 coordinate 262,804, forward strand.
ACGCCGCTAGACCTGATCCTGTCGCAACCCAAAATCTACTGGCAGCCTGACATCGGCTGGCTGGTCGCCGCGGGGCTGAACCCTGCGCGCCTTATCCGGCGATATGGCGACCGCATCCTGTCCGTCCACGCTAAAGACGTGAACCCGGCAGACCATGGAGACGCGCGTTGGCGCGATCCGGGGGATGGGGTTGTGGATTGGACTGCCGTTCTCAGGTCGCTGCGCGCCACCCTTTGCATTGACCTGTTTGTGGAACATGATGACTCGTCGGACCCTAAACAAACGCTGAAAAAGGGTCGGCAGTTCCTGATGGAACAGTTGGAAGGGGTCGCTTGATGGCGCGGCCTACGATCAAATCGATCGCCAAACTAACAGGCTATTCCGTCGGCACGGTTTCGAACGCCTTGCGCGGCTCGAAAACGGTCAAAGCTGAGACACGCGAGGACATTCAAAAGGTGGCGACCCGTCTGGGCTACCGGGTAAATCTCGACGGGCTCAAATTGCGCACCAACAAATCCTACCGGATTGCCGTGCTGGTTGGTGTCTCGGCGGGCGCGTCCGAGGAATGGGAGGGGGTGGAGTTCACTCAAATTCTTGCCGGGATTGCCGCCGCCCTGCAGGGCTCGCGGTATGATCTGAGCGTTTTCAGCGTGGCCAGTCTTCAAAATGCGATGGAGAGCCTGCGCAGCATTGTTCAGGAAGGACTTGCCGACGGCGTCATATTCTCGGGCACTCGGCACAACGATCCTCGCATTTCCTACCTGCAGGAACAGGACTTTCCCTTTGTAACCTATGGCATGAGCGACAGCGACATCCCGCACGCGTTCGTCGATTTCGACAGTCAGGCCGCCGCACAGGAGGCCACGGCCCGGTTGCTGCGGCTTGGCCATCGACGCATTGCTATGGTCAATCCTCCGATCGATCTGGTTTATGCCGCGCAACGGCAGCAGGGATATTCTAATGCGCTGGCCGCTAGCGGAGTGGCATTCGACCCGGCTCTGGTATTCAACGGCCCGACCACGGCGCAGAGCGGAAAGCGGGCATTCGACGCCCTGATGCAATTGCCCGACCGTCCCACCGCCATCATCTGCGCCAACGAGGCGATGACGCTGGGCGCCCTGTCGACTGCGGCCAAGTCCGGTATTCAGGTCGGGCGCGATGTGGTCGTGATTTCCACTGACGACCTACGGCTCAGCCAGTATTTTGTCCCTCCACCCAGCACCTATTACGTACCAATTGGCGAAACCAGTCGCCTGCTGGGGGAATTCATGCTGAAATCTCTGGACGGGGCCGACCCGTCCGAGACCCAGAAAAAGATCAGGGCCACCTTTATCGAGCGGCAACCTGACAAACCCGCGCCGACATCGGCGTGAACCAAGTGATCCAACACAGGAGTAACCGGACATGTTCAAGAAACTGCTAGCCGCCGCAACTCTGGCCGCACTCACCGCCCCGGCCGCATTTGCTGCCGATCTGGAGGGGCGCGTGCTCAAGATCGGAACCGATGCCACCTATCCGCCGATGGAAACGGTCGATGAGGCGACGGGTGAGATTGTCGGTTTTGATGTCGACGTGATGAATGCGATCTGCGCCAAGGTCAATTGCGTACCGAACTTCGTCAACACCGCATGGGACGGTATCTTTGCGGCCCTGCAACAGGGTGAGTTCGACCTTGTGATTTCAGGCGTGTCGATCACGCCCGAGCGGGAAGAGACGATGGATTTTTCCGAGCCCTATATCGTCGTCAGCCAGGCCGTCCTGCTGCAGGTTGATAATGCCGACATGACGCTGGACGATTTCAAGGCTGGCGGTCAAAAATTGGCGGCTCAGACTGGCACCACCAATGCGCAACTGGCCGAGGATCTGGTCGGGCGCGAGAACGTTAGCCTGTATGACAACTTCTCAGCCGCGATTCTCGCTCTTCAGAACGCAGATGTGCAGGGTGTGATCATCGATGGCACCTCGGCTTCGGCCTATGAACAGGAGTTTGCAGGCGAGCTGACCGTTGGCATCACCGGCCTGCAATCTGACCCGCTGGGTATCGTCTTCCAGGAAGGCGACGCGACTGTTGACGCCATCAATGAAGGGTTGGCGGCGATCAAGGAAGACGGCACGCTGGACGCGCTGGTCGGCAAATACTGGAGCACTGAGTGACCCTGTAGCATCCTCTCAGGCCCGGCGGTTCGCACCGCCGGAGCCACAGCCCAGCGGAGAACTCCATGTCTCGCCTACGTTCGATCCGCCCGAGCAACCTCGTGTTGCTCGCAGCCGCCCCGTTCATCATCTATCTGTTCGCCACCTCGTCGAAATACCTGCGATCGCTGGTGGCCATTCTGGGGATCGGCAACAATGCAGGGCCGATCTTTGTGGGCTTCCTGCTGGTCCTGATCGTGGCCGTTCTGGGCTACCTCTGCGCCCGGCACGCCCGGTTCGCAGTGCAGGCACCCCTCTGGCTGCGCCTTTCGGCACTGGTGGCACTTCCGGCGGCAATCGCGCTGACTGTTCTGGGGTTCCTCGCACCCCAGATATTGATGCCATTCGCCGAGTCGGTCTTCTTTCACGCGCTCAGCGAAAACACTTCGACCCTGATCGACCGATCCAGCCAGACCTGGGTGTTGTTCCCCGAGGTCGTGGCGCAGGTTCAGCAGGGGCTTCAAATTCTGCTGCTTGCTTATGCTGGCCTAGTTGGCCTGTCTTTGCTTTCTGGACGGCTGCCCGCAAAGCCACGAAACTATGCGCGGTTGGGGTTTGAATTCCTGACCGGAGCGGTTCTGTTCTTCCTGATGTTCATGGCCCATTGGCAGTTCGCCACGGGGGTCGCGATCACCTTCCGGGCGGCGATCTTCGCTTACATTTTCGCAGCTATTCTCGGACTGATCTGGGTGGGTCTGCAATCGTTCAAGCCCAAGGCGCGGACAACGGTCGTCTATGGCTCTATCAGCCTGGCCTTGTTGGCGGTTTCCACCTTCTTCTTCATGCAACCTCAGGTGAATTACGTTCTGGTCGGTAGCACAGAGGCGCGAATTGCAATCGTGCGCGGCACGCCGCAAGCGCAGGCGGATATCATCCGGTTCGGCGAATTTGAGGGCGGCGAAGGTCAACAATACCGCATCCGCAGCGCCACGGATGCCGCCAGCGCGCTGGAACAGATTGAAACGGTCGATAGCGTCTCGGGCGCGTTTGTTCCGGTCAAAGCGCACACACAGGGCTATCCCATTCTTTGGCAGACAAGCTTTCTGCCCGACAGCTATCGCAACCCGGCGCTTGCCTTCGCGGTCTTTGGTTTTTTGCTGATGACCCTGACCATCGGCGGGGCACAGCACAATTTGCACCCGCTGGCTGTCGGGGCCGAGTTCTTTGTGGACACGATTCGGGGCATCCCGATGCTGGTCATCATCCTCTATATCGGCCTTCCTCTGGCCGGGGCGGTCAAGGATGCCACCGGTGGGGGTATTGATATGACGAACATGACGCGCGGGATTATTGCGATATCGGTGGGCTATTCCGCTTACATGGCCGAGATTTTCCGTTCCGGCATCGAAGCGATCCCGAAAGGGCAACTAGAGGCCGGAAGCTCGCTAGGCCTGTCACGCTGGCAGACTGCGCGGCTGATCGTATTGCCACAAGCATTGCGCATTGTGACTCCGCCGCTGGGCAACGAATTCATCGCGATGATCAAGGATACTTCGCTGCTGTCGATCCTGTCGGTCCGCGACATGACCCAGCGCATGCGCGAGTTTCAGGCCGCGAGCTTCCTGCCTTTCGCGCCGTTCAATACGGCGGCCATCCTATATGTCGTCATCACGTTGGGTTGTGCCAGCTTCCTGAAATGGATCGAACGTCGCACCGCAAAGGACCACCGATGAGCAAGCTGGAACTGGGCGTATGCTACTACCCCGAACAATGGGACCCGTCCCAATGGCGCGAGGATGCCGCGCGGATGGTTGGGATGGGGCTGGATTGGGTGCGTATTGCCGAGTTCACCTGGGGGCTGATCGAACCTGAACGGGGCACGTTCCGCTGGGACTGGCTTGACGAGGTAATCGACATTCTGGGGCAGGCCGGGTTGCGCATCATGATGTCGACCCCCACTGCCGCACCACCCAAATGGCTGATCGATGCGCACCCTGACATTTTACCGGTCGGCCCCGACGGGCGCGTGCGCGGCTTCGGGTCCCGCAGGCATTACTGCTTTTCCAGCGAGACCTATCTGGCCGAGGCCCGCCGGATCGCCACCGAATATGCCCGCCGCTATGGCCAAAATCCGCATGTTCATGCGTGGCAGATCGACAATGAATACAACGACCACGACACCGTCCTTAGTTACTCCAAGGCGGCCCGGCAGGGGTTCCGGCGCTGGCTTGCGGATCGGTACGGATCGATCGAATACCTGAACCGGACTTGGGGAACCGTATTCTGGGGTGCAGTGTATTCCGACTTCGATCAGATCGAACTGCCCAACGGGCTCGTTGCCGCGCCAAACCCAACCCACGCGCTTGATTTCATGCGCTATTCCTCGGATCGGGTTCGGCTGTTCAACCAAGCACAGGCAGCGATCCTGCGCGAATATGCGCCGGGGCGCGACATCACCCACAACTTCATGGCCGGAAGTTTCGAGTTCGATCACTACGCCGCAGCCGAAGATCTGGATATCGTCGGGTTTGACAGCTATTCGCTGGGTAATCTGTTGGGTTCAACGCTGCCCGAGGACCAAAAACGCCGCTACCTACGCACAGGCGCGCCGGACTACCAAGGGTTTCACTGCGACCTCTATCGCGCACAGGGGAAAGGCCGGATGTGGGTTTTGGAGCAGCAGCCGGGACCGGTGGACTGGGCCCAAAAGAACCCGTCGCCTGCCGACGGTATGGTGCGTCTGTGGACGTGGGCCGCCTATGCGCACGGGGCGCAGGCGGTGATGTTCTTTCGCTGGCGGCAGGCGAAAAGCGCTCAGGAACAGTATCATACGGCCTTGTTCAGATCAGATGACAGCCCGGATCAAGCGGCGGAGGAACTGGCGCAGATCATGAAAGACCGCAGGGTTTTGCCACCGGCAACGCGAGGGCGGGCCAAAGTGGCTATGTTGATCGATTACCCCTCAATCTGGGCGGCCCATATCTTGCCGCATGACGATGATTTCCCGAATGCTCAAATCTTGCGGGACTGGTATGCCACCTTTTCACAAATGGGGGTTGATCTAGATTTCATCGGCCCCGATGACGAATTGAGCGCTTATTCTCTGATCGCACTGCCTCAAAGCATGATTGTGACCGACGCGCTTGCAGCCCGGTTGCGCAACAGCAAAGCCAAGCTACTGATCGGAGCCCGATCCGGCAGCAAGACGCCAGATATGCACACGCCCTCCAATCTGGCACCGGGGCCGTTGGCGGACCTGACCGGAGTTCGGGTTCTACGTGTGGAATCTTTGCCTGATCTGGCGCAGGAGGACGTACTACTGACTGGCGGCGCTCGCCTGAACTTCACCGGCTGGAGAGAGGTTCTAGAAACCGATGAGGACGTTATCGGCCAATTCGTCAGCCCGTACAGAAACGGGAGTCCGGCTGTGATCCGATCACAGCGCGCGACCTATCTGGCGATGGTGCCACAAGGCGCGTTACTGTCCGAAATTGTTAAGGACGTGCTAAATTGGTGCGGCCTGGAATGGGCGGATCATGGACCCGACCTGCGGATAACCCGGCGCGGCAGCCTGAGCTTTGCTTTCAACTTTGGAGACACCGCAGTGTCATTGCCCACACAGCAAAAATTGCTTGTTGGTGAAAACCCGCTCCCCCCGCATGACGTCGCTATTTGGCACGCGGACGCAGCATCTGACTAAGCCTGTTTCAAAGGACCCGCTACAAACTGGACTTATGAATTTCGCCAACTGTCACTTTTTGGCTGACCAACGCGCGCAGAAAGTCCTATCAATAAGAAATAACAAAAAGACTCAGTCCAATATCGGGAGGAAAAATAATGGCTGACACCAAAACTCTATCCAGACGCACGGTGCTGAAGGGCGCGGGGGCTGCTGCTCTGGCGGCGCCGCTCTACAGCAAAAGCGCACTGGCCTCATCGGGTGAGATCAACATCCTGATGTGGTCGGATTATCTGCCGCCCACTTTCCTGCAAGAGTTCGAAACCCTCACCGGGATCAAGGTGAACTACACCGGCATCGGCTCGAACGAAGAAATCATCAACAAGATGAAGGCCACCAAGGGCCAGGGCTTTGACATCGTCTCGCCCACCAACAACCGGTCCCTGCAATGGGAGCCGCTGGAACTGTTGCAGCCCTTCGACATGAACAAAGTGCCGATTGATCTGGTGAACCCGGCGATGGCCAAGATCGGCACCGACGCCTGGGATTTCGGGGGCAGCGGTTCGCACTGGCTGCCGCATATCTGGGGCACCGAAGGCATCGCCTATCGCACCGACCTGTGGCTGCCGGAAGGCGACGCGCCCTCCTACGGCGACGTCTGGTCGGAAGCGAACGCGGGCAAGACCATGGGCCGCGCCCATTCGATGATGCTGGGTGCCGGTCTTTACATGGAGCGCGCTGGCGAGATGGACCCGGGTTCGGTCTGGGCCGCTTACGGTGACGAAGAGACGATGCGCAAGGTCTGGGGCCAGATCACCGATTGGTGTATTGCCCGCAAAGACCGGATCAAACTGATCTGGAACGACGCCGACACCCAGAAAAACGGCCTGCTGAATGAAGGCGTTATTGTCGGTCAAACCTGGGACGGCCCGCCGCTAGCGCTGAAATCTGCGGGTGAACCGGTGCACTATCAGGCTCCGGTCGAAGGCGCGATGGCATGGGTGGACGGCATCTCGATGCCCACCGGTGCGGCGAATATTGATCAGGTCTACGCCTTTATCGACTTCGCCTATCAGGCGAAACCGGCTGGTGTTGCGATTGACAGCCATGGCTACAACTCGCCTGTTCTGGGGGCCGACCAGTATTCGGGCGACACCTACAAAAAGAACTTTGCCGAGGCCTATCCGGGCGACTCGCTGGCCAACCTCAACCCGTGGCCGGCCGAAGCGCCGTGGTATGCGGAAACCCGGACCGAGTTCGTCAACAAGTTCAAAAGCGCCTGATCGCTTTGCAATCTGGCCCCTCGCAGTGATGCGGGGGGTTCCAACCCCGCGCGTCCAGGGACGGGTCGGGACCAAATGTGGTGCGGCTAAGTCCGGCCAATACGGAGATATCAGCCATGAGTGCAGGGGTCGGAGTAGATCTGGAAAACCTGTGGATCCGTTTCGGCGATTTCGTCGCCGTCCGCGATGCCAACGTCAACATCAACGGGGGCGATTTCTTTTCGTTTCTGGGCCCCTCGGGCTGCGGCAAGACCACGATCCTGCGGGCGGTCTCGGGCTTTCTGGAACCCAGCGAAGGCAACGTCCTGATCGGCGGCAACAACATGCGGGGGATTGGTCCCAACAAGCGCCCGACCGCGCTGATTTTCCAGAACCTCGCGCTGTTCCCACTGATGAAGGTGTGGGAAAACATCACCTTCTCGATGGAGATCAAAGGTGCCAGCGCTGCGGAACGCCGCAAGCGCGGGGACGAGCTTTTGGACATGATCGCGCTGCCGGGGCAGGGCGACAAGCTGCCCAGCGAATTGTCCGGGGGTCAGCGCCAGCGCGTGGCCATTGCCCGTGCGCTTTGCGCCGAACCGGATGTTCTGCTGCTGGACGAACCTCTGTCAGCGCTGGACCTGAAGCTGCGTCAGCACATGCGCACCGAATTGCGTGAAATCCAGCAGCGCGTCGGCATCACCTTCATCTACATCACCCACGATCAGGGTGAGGCACTGACCATGTCGGACAACATCGCCGTAATGCGTGCAGGCGTGATCGATCAGATTGCCGACGGTAAAACCATCTACAACGATCCATCGACGGCCTTCGCGGCCTCGTTTGTGGGGGAAAACAACGTTTTCCGGGGCAAGGTCCAACGCGTCATGGGGAATGAGGCGGTGATCCAGACCAACCGCTCGGGCGATCTTGTAGCTCGGATTTCCACAGCAAATCAGGGCAAGATGAAAGAGGGTGACGACGCGATGATGTTCATCCGCCCCGAGGCCCTTGCCATCGCCCCGGACGGCGCAACCGGCGACCATTTTGTCACCGCGCGCGTAAACCATGAGGAGTTCGAGGGCAACGTCTTCAACATCTTCACCGAAGGGGAAGGCGGCAAAGAGATCAAGGTGTCCCTGCCGAACCTTGGCCAGTCGTTTGAAGATCACACAGGCCAGAACATCACGCTGGAATACGAGACCCGCAATGCGGTTCTGGTTCCGGCGGGTGAACTGGCAGCGGAATAGGGGGTCGGTTGCATGCCCCAGTTCCTGAAAGATTTCTTTAATCGCAACGGCACCGGCATGGGGATTGCGATTCTGGGCTTGGTCCTGTTCTGGACCATTGGCCTGATCATTCTGCCGCAGCTGTCGATGCTGGACTTTTCCTTCCGACCCAACTTGCCCCCACCTGAGATTGGCGGGCCGAAGGATGTCTATACGCTGGAGAACTACAAGTACCTGATCTACGGCCCCGAAGGCGGCAGTCAGGACTACAACACGGTCGATCTGAGGGTCTTTTTCCGCACCCTGCTGGCTGCGATCTGCGTGACGATCTTCAATCTGATTATCTGCTACCCCATCGCCTATTATCTGGGCCAGTCCAAGGGCAGCCATATCCGCATCTTCGCGATCATGCTGATCATCCCCTACTGGATCAACGAAATCCTGCGCGCCTTTGCCCTGCGGATCATCTTTGGCGAGACCGGAGTGCTGAACACCCTGTTCATGGGTCTGGGCATCTGGGACACGCCGTTTGACTTTATCCGCAACGACATCGCGCTCTATGCCGGGCTGGGCTATGCCTACATCCTGCTGATGATCTTCCCGATGTACAACGTGATCGAAAGCCTGGACGGAAACCAGATCGAGGCCGCACGTGATCTGGGCGCGCCCTGGTGGCGGATTCACTGGCGGGTGGTCATTCCCTACGCCAAGCCTGGGATCAGCTCGGGCTGCACAATGGTCTTCATGCTGAGCGCTGGTGCGCTGGCCGCACCGCAGATTCTGGGCGGGCCGTCCTCGCTTTGGTTCACGCAACTGATCTATCAGCAGTTCAACGACAACAATGACTGGCCGCAGGGGGCCGCCTACGCCATCGTGCTGCTGGTGACCTGTATACTGTTCGTGCTGGCGGTGATGCGCCTGTTCAAGGTGAACATGGGGGATATCGGGAAATGAACCTGTCCTTCCTTCGTGTAAGCATCTGGGTCTATCTGGCCATCTTCTTCCTGTACTTGCTGGGCCCGCTGGTGATCATGTCGGTCACGGCATTCAACTCATCCTCATTCCCGCGAATGACGCCGTGGGAATGCCTGACCTTCCAGTGGTTTGGAGAGCTGTTTCAGGATCAGCGTATTCTGAACGGCATCAAGAACTCGCTGATCATCGGGGCCGGAACGGTCGTTCTGTCGGTTGCAATGGGTCTGGCGGGGGCGCTGATGCTGACGCAGATCTGGCCCAAGCTTCGGGCGACCTATTACACCATCATCATCGCTCCGATCCTGATCCCCGGCGTTGTGCTTGGTATCTCGACGCTGGTGTTCTGGGACCGGATCAACCGGATGCTGGGGCTGGGTGCGGATAGCGTGCTATCGAATGGCATCTTCCTGACGGTGATCGGCCAGTCCACCTTTATCGCCAGCTATTGCATGCTGGTTCTGGTGGCGCGATTGCAGCGGTATGACATCGCGTTGACCGAGGCCGCGCTGGACCTTGGCGCATCCCACGCGCAGGCATTCCGCAAGATCCTGCTGCCGTTCATGCGCCCGGCAATTGCGTCTGCGGCGGTGCTGGCCTTTCTCGCCTCGTTCGAGAACTACAACACCACCACCTTCACCTTCGGGGAATACCCGACGCTGACCATCGAACTGGCGCAGAAGGTACGCTATGGCATCACGCCGTCGATCTCGGCTTTGGCCTTTATCATCGTGGCGCTGACCGTGTTCTTTGCCCTGCTGAACGAAGCCAAGCTGAAACGTCAGGAACTGGTCGCGGCTGCCCGCAAGGAGGCCACGGTCGAGGAACTGGCTGGCAAAATCAAACTGCCCAGTTTCTTCGCCGGAAACATGGCGGCGGTTCTGGTTATTGTGTTCGCAGTCGCCACGATCACCGTGGTTGGCACTGCGACGGCCTATGATCCCGGCCAATGCATCGCCGACGTCCGCGAGCAAAAGCAGCTTGAGGCCGAACAGCGTATTCAGGAGTTGCGTCAACAGCGCGAAGAGCAGCGCAGACAGCGCGAGGAAGAGCGCAAGCAACGTTTTGAGGGTGTGTTCGAGCCTGATGAACTGCAACCCGGCGCAACACAAGAGGACGCGCAGCCGGAGGCCGAGGGCAACAACTCTGGCTTCGGCAACGTGTTCTCTCCGAACGCGCTGAGCGGCGATGATGAGGAAGAAACCCAGGAAACCGAAGACCCGCCTTCAAACAATGGCGGTTTCGGCGGGGCCTTTGATCCCAACTCTCTGCAAAGCGACTGATTGCGACGCAGAAGGCGCCCGGATTGGCCTCAGGCCTGTCCGGGCGCGTTGGGTTTCAGGATAGCCACGTCGCAGCCCTGGATTGTGTGACCGTTCCACGTGACCGGATCGGCATTGTAGTTGATCAGGAATTCATGATCTGCCGTTTCCCTGCGCCGAAGCCCCTCTGGCATATGGTGCAGATCCAGACCGGTTTCCTGCGCCGCCATTGCAACCACACGGTTCCACAAGGCTTCGTCCGGGAAACCTGCGAGATACCAGACGCCCTCTGCGCCTTTCAGCGCGGGCGTCCCGTCAGCAAAAGACAAAAGATCCGGCGCGTCGCCCGACACCCGGTCAATCCAATGTTGCGCCGCACCGCCGCCCTCGACTGGGCGCAGCACGTTTGGCGGCAGGGATTCGACCAGATCGACGTTGCAGTCCAAGTCACTCAGGCCGGGGCGGCCCTGTTGCGGGATTTGGAAACCATGCGTGATCGCACCTGTTCTGGGGCCGAGGATCGCGAGGTCACACCCATCAATCAACCGCTGCGCCAGATCGTCTTCCAGCGTTGCCAGCCCGGGCGCGAGGATCAGTTTGTACCCACCTGCCGGGATGTCCGTCGGGGGGACGAAATCCACTGACAAACCAGCGCGCCGCAATGCGCGGTAGGCTGAGAAAACCAGCCGGAAATAGTCAAACCCGGCCCCTTGCGGCTGCGTCGCCCAGGCCCAGTCAGACGCATAGTCGAACAGGATCGCAACATCGGCATTCTTCGGGTTTACCGACCCCAAGCCCGCCAGATCATCCGCGGTTTGTCGCGCTTCGGAAAGGCCCGGCGCTGCGCGGTTGTTCGGCGTCAGCAGCCCCGCATGCATCTGTTCCTGCGCGAACGGGGCCTGCCGCCAGCGGAAATAGCTGACCACCTCGGCCCCATGCGCCACGGCTTCAAGCGACCACAGGCGCACCATGCCGGGCAGGGGGGCGGGGTTGTAGGGGGCCCAGTTCACCGGGCCGGGCTGCTGCTCCATCACCCACCAGCGGCCACGTCCGACTGCTCGGTACAGATCGTGGTGAAAGGCCTGCATGTCGGGGTCGCCTTGCTGCAGAAAGGCGGTCTTGTGCGTCTCGTCCGCCTCGAGCCGGTCGGACAGGAAGCCGATGGGATAGCTGTCCCATGTGGCGATATCCAGATCGTCGCCCACGGCGAAATGGTCAAATTCCAGCACCCGGCCCATATAGTTGTGCAGCAGCGACGCGTCGGTCAGTGGGCGCAGCACGTCCACCTGCGCCTTGTTGAACGCCACCACCTGATCCGAGCTGAACCGGCGGAAGGCCAGCACATGCGCCGGGTTGGCCTCGGTCACGGTCTGGTTGGGCAACTCGATCTGGTCAAAGCTGTTATACTCCATCGACCAGAACACATTGCCCCACGCCGCATTCAGGTCTTCGACCGTGCCATACTGCACCGCCAACCACGCCCGAAACGCCAGCAGCGCCGGGCGGCTATAGCTGACGGTGGTCTCGTGGCAAGCATATTCGTTGTCGATCTGCCACGCAGCGACATGGGGGTTGCGGCCATAGCGTTCGCCCATCAGCCGTGCGATGCGGGCGCATTCCTCGATATAACCGGCGTGGCTAAAGCAATAATGCCGGCGCGAGCCGAACTTGCGCGCGGCCCCCTGCGCATCCACCGCCAGCATATCGGGGTGCCGGTCCAGCATCCAACGCGGAGGCGTGGCGGTCGGCGTGCCCAGCACCACTTTCAGCCCCGCCGCGCCCAGCGTCTCAATGGCGCGATCCAGCCAGCCGAACTGCAGGTCTCCGGGGGTGGGCTCCATCCGGCTCCAGCCGAACTCGCCGATGCGCACCCATGTCAGGCCGGTTTCGACCATGCGGGCGGCATCCTGTGCCCATATCTCTTCGGGCCAGTGTTCGGGGTAATAGCAAACGCCAAGTTCCGGTTTCATAATATCACCCGATGTTCTGCCTGACCTTGCCCCGCACCGGGTGCCGAGAAGGTCATGCCGTTGCTGGGCTGCTGCGCCAGCGCCTCGGCGTCCAGCCCCTGACGGGCGGTGGTGCAGAAAAGCGTGGTCAGATCATCCCCGCCAAAGCCGGGGCACGAGGTATGGGCGGCCTCGAACGAAACCGCCCGCAGGAACTGCCCTGTTGGGTCATAGGCCGCGACCCGCGCCGCGCCCCATTGCGCCACCCACAGGTTACCCGCCGCGTCGACCACCGCGCCATCGGGGTTCAGCCCCTCGGCGCGCAGGTCCAGATGCACGGAGGCTTGGCCCTCGGGCCAGCCGGTTTCCGGGTTCAGCGGTTGGCGCATCACCTGTTGTGTCACCGTGTCGGCATAGTAGGCGCAGGACCGGTCCGGCGCGAAGCAGATCGCGTTCGAGATGGTCACATCCGGCACCAGTTTCCGCAACTCTCCGCGCCACAGGCGATAGATCGCGCCCGCGCCCGGTTCGGCCTGTTTGCCCATCGTCCCGATCCAGAACCCACCCCATGGATCGGCCCGCCCGTCATTCGAGCGCGTCACGGGGTTGTCGGCCTCAAGCGGGGCAACCAGCGTTTGGGCGCCATTCGTCAGCCCAAACCGCCACAGCCCGGTTTCCGAGGCGATCAGCAGCGTGTCCCGATCCACCCATCCGGCGGCCGAGACATGCTCGTCAAATTGCCAGGCCCGGGCTGTATCGCCCTCGCGGGTCATCAGGCGTTTGGCGATGATGTCGAACCAGAACAGTTGTTTGCGTTCGGGATGCCACAGCGGTCCCTCGCCCAGCTCGCAGGGGCGGTCGTCAAAGACCTGACTCATGCGGCGGCCTCGTCATAGGCAGAGACGATGCGGCGAGCGCGGTCGGCGACCTCGTCCACCGTCAGGCCCGGTTTATAAAGCGCCGAGCCGATGCCGAATCCGTCGGCACTGGCTGCGAGCCATTCGCCGAAATTTTCGGGCCCCGCGCCGCCGACCGCAAAGACCTGTGTGCCCGCTGGCAGTATCGCGCGCAGGGCAGACAGGCCCGCGGGGCCGGCCATTGATCCGGGGAACAGTTTCAGGCCGGTGGCCCCGGCGGTCAGCGCGGCAAAGGCCTCGGTCGGGGTGAAGATGCCGGGCCAGCTTTGCAGCCCCAGCGCGGCTGTGCGGCGGATCACGTCGGTATCCGCGTTGGGTGACACGACCAGCTTGCCGCCCGCGTCGGCCACGGCCTGAACCTGATCGGGGGTCAGAACGGTGCCCGCACCGATCAGCGCCCGGTCGCCGCATTCGCGCGCCAGAATGCCGATGCTGTCCAGCGGGTCGGGGGAGTTCAGCGGCACCTCGATCCGGTCGATGCCAGCGTCGATCAGGGCGCGGCCCATGGCGGCGGCCTCGGTCGGGCGCAGGCCGCGCAGGATGGCGATGATGGGACGGCTCATGCGGTTTGCCTCGTCAGGGTTCGGGCTTGCGACAGGCCTGCCAGAGTGGCCTGCGTTGCGGTGATGGTCTCGGACGGCGCGCCTTGTTGCTGCAGCGCTTGCGCATAGATGGCAGACAGGCGATCGGCCCCGATGATGGCCAGTTGCTGCCCCAGCCAATAGGGCCGGGCTGCTGCCAGTTCGGCCCCGATCAGCAGGCCCGACAGGCGGGCGCGGGCGGTGTCGCCATCCTGCCCATGCAACAAATCCGCGGCCCGCAGACCGAACAATCGCGCGGCAAGCTGTTCCGGTTTGGACATCGCGTCGCTTACGGCCTCGGCAAAGGCGTCATCGTTCCAACCGGTGCCGATGGAGTGCCCCAGCACCGATTGGCCACGCAGCAGTTCGAACATCTCGCCGGTCATGAAGGTGCGAAAGCTGATGACCTCTCCGGCGCTGATCTGAGCCCATTTCGTATGTGTCCCGGGCAGGCAGATTACGCCATCCCAATGGGGGCGCGTGGCCAGATAGCCCGCGATCTGCGTTTCCTCGCCACGCATCACGTCCGCCGGATCGGGCTGTTTCAGGCCCGGCACCACAAAGGCGCGGATGCGCGGGTCAGTGTTCGGCACGCGGATCGGAGCCCCGGGCACAGGCGCGGTGGGCACCGCGGCATAGGGAGCCTCGACCCAACCCTGCCGCGCGCCGACCATGCCGCAGGCGATCACGTCGATAGGGGCAGGGCCCAGCCAGCCTTCGACCAGATCCAACAGCGCGGCCTGAAAGTCGCCCTTGGCGAGCCCGCCCATCCCCTTATCAGACTGCGCGCTGTCCAGAACGGTGTCGCCCTGCATCGCCCAGACGCGCAGGCACGAGGTTCCCCAATCGACGGCGATCCATTCCACGTTCATTGCATCACCCCGTCACCACAACGCCGCCATCGACAGCCATGCACTGACCGGTCATCGCGCGGCTGGCCTCGGACGCCAGAAACAGCGTCGGCGCGATCATGTCCTCGGGCGTCAGGTGTTCCTTCAGGCACTGGCGGTCCAGATGTGCAGCCAGATCCTCGGGCGTGGCCCACATATCCAGTTGCTTCTGCGTCAGAACCCAGCCGGGGGCCAGCGCGTTGACGCGGATGTTCTTCGGCCCCAACTCGCGCGCCAGCGAGCGGGTCATGCCGGTGATCCCAGCATTTGACGTGGTATAGATCGGATAGCCTGCGTTCCCCATCATATAGCTGATCGAGCTGAAATTGATGATCGAGCCGCCGTCTTTCATCTGCCGCGCGGCCTCTTGGCAGGCAAAGAAATAGGCCTTGAGGTTGACCTCGATCATCCAGTCCCAGAACGCGGGTGTGGTGTCGTCCAGCGCGTGGCGCTTGTCATTTGCAGCGTTGTTGACCAGCACCTTGATCGGGCCATGCGCCTCGGCGGCTTTGGCCATGGTGGCATGCAGCAATTCGGTGTCGGTCATGTCGCCCTGCAGGAACAGCGGCGCACGCCCGTGTTTATCGCGCATCTGTTCGACAAAGGCGCTGGCATCCGAGCGGCCGATAAAGGCGACATTGGCACCCTGGGCCATGAACCCATCCGTGAGTGCGGCACCAACGCCCGAGCCACCGCCGGTGATATAGACAGACGCTCCATCGAGGTCGTGGAAGGTGGCGGGTTGATCCATCAGTGGCTCTCTCTGGTCACAAGGCGGGTGTCTTTGCCGACGAGGAAATCGAGGTCGGCCCCCTGATCGGCCTGCAGCACATGGTCGATATAAAGCTTTGCATAGCCGCGGGTGTAGTGCGGTGCATCCGGCTGCCACGTGGCGCGGCGGGTGGCAAGCTCGGCCTCGTCAACCAGCAGTTCCAGCTCGCCCTTGCTGGCCGAAACGCGGATACGGTCGCCGGTTCTTACCAGCGCCAGCGTGCCACCGGCCTGCGCCTCGGGGCTCACATGCAGGATCACGGTGCCGAAGGCGGTGCCCGACATGCGCGCGTCCGAGATGCGGATCATGTCGCGCACGCCTTCTTTCACCAGTTTGCCGGGGATCGGCATGTTCCCGACCTCGGGCATCCCGGGATAGCCCTTGGGGCCGCAGCCCTTGAGCACCAGAATGGTGTCGGCTGTGACGGGCAAATCATCCCGGTCGATATTGGCTTTGAGGTCTTCGATGCTTTCAAAGACAAAGGCCTCACCTTCGGTTTCCAGCAACTCATCCGTCGCCGCCGAGGGCTTCACGATGGCCCCGTTGGGCGCAAGGTTGCCGCGCAGCACGCGCAGGCCCGCAGCGGGTTTGACCGGATCGGCGAAGGGGCGGATGACGTCGGTGTTGTAGCATTCGGCCCCCTCGTAATGCGCCGAGATGTCCTTGTTCAGCACCGTTTTCGCAGGCCGCAGGAAGGGTTTGAGTTCGTTTAGAACGACCGGTACGCCACCGGCGTAGCAGAAGTCTTCCATCAGGTATGTGCCCGAGGGCATACAGTTGACGAGCAGCGGGATTTCGGACCCGATTTCAAAGTCTTTCAGGGTCAGATCAACGCCCACGCGACCTGCAAGCGCCAGTAGATGCACCACGGCGTTGGTCGAACCTCCCACGGCTGCGTTTGCCAGAATGGCGTTTTCGAACGCCTCTTTTGTCAGGATATCCGAGGGTTTGAGGTCTTCGTCCACCATCTCGACAATCCGCTTGCCGGTCAGATGCGCCAGCGCCATGCGCCGCGCGTCGACGGCGGGAAGGGCGGCGTTGGTGGGCAGGGACATGCCCATCGCCTCGACCAGCGAGGCCATCGTGGACGCCGTGCCCATCGTCATGCAGACACCGGCGCTGCGCGACATGCCGGATTCGGCGTTCATGAAGTCCTGCAGAGTCATCTCGCCCGCACGAACGTCCTCGGAGAATTTCCAGACATCTGTCCCAGAGCCGATATCTTTACCCTTGAACTTGCCGTTCAGCATCGGGCCGGAACTGACCACGATGGATGGCAAATCGACCGAGGCAGCACCCATCAACTGCCCCGGCGTGGTCTTATCGCAGCCACCCAACAGCACAACGCCGTCGATGCCATAGGCACGGATGGATTCCTCGACATCCATCGCCAGCAAGTTGCGGAACAGCATGGCGGTGGGTTTCATCTGGGTCTCGCCCAGCGACATGACCGGGAATTCAACCGGGAAACCTCCGGCCTCCCACACGCCGCGTTTGACGCCCTCGGCCAGATCGCGCAGGCCTGAATTGCACGGGGTCAGCTCTGACCATGTGTTGCAGATGCCGATGATGGGGCGGCCGTCAAAGGCATGGTCGGGAAAGCCCTGGTTCTTCATCCAGGATCGGTGAATGAACCCGTCCTTGTCGAGTTTTCCGTACCAGTGCTGTGAACGGCGTTTTGTCATGTCGGGCGATGCTTTTCGTGGCTGGGGTTGGATTTGAGTATTTGTGAAAAGATGAAGTTCAGGCGGCGCGCGCCGGGCGGCACCAGTCAGGCAGCCAGTCGGCATGGGCGGTCAGCAGGTCGGTCACAAGGCTGCGGATCTGGCGCAGGTCCAGTTCGGCGGCGGTATGCGGGTCCATCATCGCGGCGTGGTAGATGTGTTCGGGGTTTTCCTCGGTCAGGGCGCGGACGGTCAGTTCCTGCACGTTGATCTGCGTGCGCATCAGCGCAATCAGTTGCGGTGGGATGTCGGTGACGACCGAGGGTTGCACGCCGTTGGCATCGACCAGACACGGGGTTTCGACCGCGGCACCTAACGGCAGTTGCGGGATTTGGCCGGTGTTGGGCAGGTTGCCATAGGCCGTGTAGGGGGTATCGGTGACGATGGCATTCATCAGGTCAGCGGCAAATTCGTGGCTGCGGGTCACGTCGATACCGCGACCATCGGTCAGGGTATTGGCTTGCTCCTTCCAGCCCGCGACCTGTTCGACGCAGCGGGTTGGGTATTCATCGAGCGGGATCGAGAACTGCTGAATCAGGTCCGGCCGTCCGTCCTTGATGAACCACGGTACGTATTCGGCCAGATGCTCTGAGCTTTCGGTGCAGAAGTAACCGAGATGATCCATCACCTCGTACCGCACCTTGTTGGGACAGCGGGGCATCAGCAGCGGAGGTTTGGGCAGCGCGCCGCTGGCGTAACCCTGACGCAACGCGGGGTAGAGATCGCGGCCCTGATGTTCCAGCCTCAGGAAGAAGGCCACGTGATTGACGCCCGCGACTCTGTAGCGGAAGTCCTCTTTGGGCAGGTCGAGGTCATGGGCCAGTTCTTCCACCGTGTTCTGCACCGAATGGCAAAGGCCGACTTGTTTCAGCATCGGGAACCGTTCAGCCAGCGCCCACGTGTTGATCGCCATTGGGTTGACGTATTGCAACAGCGTGGCGTCGGGGCAAAGCTGCATCATGTCCTGCGCCACATCCCAAAGGACGGGAACGGTGCGCAGGCCGCGCATGATGCCGCCAACGCCCAGCGTGTCGGCGATGGTCTGGCGCAGACCGTATTGCTTGGGGATTTCGAAATCGGTCACCGTGCAGGGATCATACCCGCCGATCTGAAAGGCGGTGATGACGAAATCGGCCCCGTCAAGCGCCGCGCGACGGTCGGTATGGGTGGAGACCGAGGCCCCGGTGCCGACCGAGCGGATCATGGCGCGCGCCACGGTTTCGCTCTCAGTCAGGCGCTGTGGGTCGATATCCATCAGCGCAAAGTGACTGTCGGCCAGCGCCGGGGTCAGCAAGGCGTCGCCCACGATGTTCTGCATGAAGATCGTGGAGCCTGCGCCGATAAAGGTGATCTTGGTCATCGGACAAACCTTTGGTTTGGCGTTATTTTACGGCACCGAGGGTCAGGCCCGCGATAAAGTGTTTCTGCATCAGGAAGAACATGGCCACTGGCGGCAGGGCCGCGACGATGGAACCGGCGCTCATCAACTGATAGGCGGCGCGGAATTGCGCGTTGAAGCTGGTGATCCCGGCGGTGACGGGTTGGCTTTCGGCGCCTTGGGTCAGCACCACGGCCCAGAAATAGTCGTTCCAGATGAAGGTGAAGATCAGCACGCTGAGGGCGGCAATCGCGGGCTTCATCAGGGGCAGGACCACGTACCAGAAGATGCGAACCTCGCTGATGCCCTCGACCCGGGCGGCTTCGATCAGTTCAAACGGCAGGGCGCGGATGAAGTTGCGCATGAAGAGGGTGCAGAAGCCTGTCTGGAACGCGATGTGGAACAGGACGAGGCCGGTCTTGGTGTTGTAGAGCCCCAATTCCAACGTCAGGTCGCGCACAGGGACCATCAGGATCTGGAAGGGCACGAAGTTGCCCGCAACGAACATGAAAAAGATCCAGAGGTTCGATTTGAACTTGTAGATGCCAAGCGCAAAGCCGGTCATGCAGCTGAGGGCCACGGCTCCGATCACAGTCGGAACGGTGATCATGAACGAGTTCAGCAGATAGCGTGGCATGTCCGAGTTGAAGAACACCTGCCCGTAGTTGAAGGCCCCCTCAAAGCTGGAGGGCAGCCCCCAATAGTTGGCATTGGTGAAATCCGCCGCCGGTTTGACCGAGAACAGGGCAACCGCCAGCAGCGGACCGAGCCACAGCAACAGGGCAATGGGCAACATGGCCTGATAGGTGATCTGCGCCGCGCGGGGTTGTTTTTCGATGGGTTTGGGAAACATCTCAGTGCCCCTTTTCTTCGCGATACATCGACCACAGGAAATAGGCGATGAAGCACAGCATGATCAGGAACAGGATCACCGCGATCGCGGCTCCGTATCCCATGCGGAAGCCGTATTCGGAGAGCGCGACCTCGAACATATAATAGGCCAGCACGCGGGACGAGCCGAACGGGCCGCCTTGGGTCATGATCGAGATCAGGTCGAAGCTGCGCAACGCGCCGATGATAGTCACGACAAAGGCGATGAACGTGGCGGGGCGCAGTTGCGGCAGGATGATGTGCCACAGCATCCGCCATCCTTTCGCACCGTCCAGACGCCCGGCCTCGATCTGTTCGGGGTCCACGGCGTTCAGGCCGGTCAGATACAGGATCATACAATAGGCGGTCTGCGGCCAGAGCCCTGCGAAGATGATGCCGTAGGTGACGAAGCGTTCGTCGCCCAGCACGTTCAGCGGGCCGAGACCAAAAAAGCCCAAGAATTCGTTCAGCAACCCGAAAGTGGGGTCGTAAAACCAGGTAAACACAAGGCCGACGACGACTTGCGAAATCACAAACGGAAAGAAAAACAAAGACTTATAAAGCCGGATACCCCAGACGGTCTGGTTCAGGAACAACGCGATGAACAGCCCGGCGGGGATCGCAGCCAGATACAGGATCAGCCAGATCAGGTTGTTCTTGAGCGAGATGTAGAACGCATCCCGATCGACCCATTCCCAATAGAGGTCCTCATAATTGCGGAAGCCCACATATTCTGCCGCGCCCAACCCGTCCCATTCATAGAGCGACAGGTTGAAGGACTGGAATACCGGTATGATCACATAGACCATGAAGAACAGCAGGCCGGGGGCGAGAAACAGCCACGGTGCAATGCGCTGTTGATTTCTGTGGAACCAGCTTTCCTGTTCCGGGACGTCGACGGCAACGGTCATAGGGACACTCGGATTGGTGTGGTGGGGGTAAGGCGGGCTCGGGCCCGCCCTACGGTGTTGCGCTTAGGCCGGACGTCAGCCCAGCCTGTGCGGTTCAGTTGTCGTAGATGCGCCCGCGCGCCCGTTCCAGCTTGGCCAGAATCTTGTCGGCATTGTCAGGCTTGACCATGAACTCCTGGAAGCCTTCCATGGACACTTTGGCCATTTCCGCAGGCGCGTCACGATCCCAGAACTGAGCGACGCCGCCGGGGCTGTTCGACGACAGCATCTCAAAGCCCTGCAGCAGGAATTTGTCGTCATCAACAGACGATTTGGCATTCACCGGCAACTGGCCAAGGTTCGCGCCATTGTTGATTTCGCTCTGTACATCGGGCGAGACGACGAAACGCAGGAACTCGCGCGCGGCTTCCTTGTTCGAGGCATTCGCTGGGATGTGGAACGTATCGGTGGGCGCATCTTCGGCCAGTTCAACGTCAGGATTGATGGCGACGAACTGATAGAAATCCAACTGATCGTCGGTCAGGCCCGCTTCGCGCAGCGGTGCCACCGCGAAGTTGCCCATCAGATAGGCCGCCGCCTCACCGTTGACCATGAAAGGCAGGGCTTCCTGCCAGCTATAGGTCTGGTGGTTGTCGATGAACGCACCCATGTCGATCAGCTGCTTCCAGTTGGCGAAGGTCTGCTTGACCCGCTCGTCTTCCCAGCTCACTTCGCCATTGGCCAGTTGCTGGTGGAAGTCGAAGCCGTTGGTGCGCATGTTCAGGTAGTCGAACCAGCCGCCGGCAGTCCACAGGAACTTGGTGCCAATGGTATAGCAGGCGCGGCCTGAATCCACGATTTTCTGGCAGTTGGCCAGCTCTTCTTCCCAGGTGGTCGGCTCGGTCAGGCCCAGTTCGTCAAAGATATCTTTGCGATAGTAAACGCCCCACTGATAGTAGGTATAGGGCACGCCCCACTGTTTGCCGTCGATGGTCATCGCGCCTTTGGTCGAGGCCAGATTCTCGGCAATCGCCGGTTCGGCCCACAGGTCGGACACGTCTTCGAACAGACCGGCCTCGACATAGGGCTTCATCCGGTTGGCCGCATACCATGTTGCCACGTCCGGCGTGTCCGCTGTCAGGAAGTTGCGGATCTGAGTTTTATACGCTTCCCGATCGATGACGGTTGTCTCGATGGCAAGGTCCGGATGCTGTTGCTGGAACTGCTCGATCATCGCTTCCATCGTCGCGCGCGGCGCCGGGTTCGATGTATCAAGGAAAATTCTCAACTCGCCGGTCAATTCGGCAGCAACAGGCGCAGCAAGTGCGACACTGGCAGCCAGCGCCGCTGCAGTGCGCTTGAACATGGAATGCATGGTTTCCTCCCTTAAGCTTCCATTTATGGGTTCCAAATAATGAAACCGTGTTTTACATATTGAAAACTACACATCGAATCGGTTAGCGTTGTCAAGACCCTCGTGGCCCAGCCACAGGGTAAGTGGAGGAGACTAGGCACCCGTGGCAGGTGACGGAACAATAGGCAAAGCATGTGATGTGCTGGACCAGGTGGCGGCGTTCGAACGACCGGTTCGCTTTGCGGAATTGCTGGACTGCAGCAGCTTCCCCAAGGCGACGCTCTACCGGTTTCTGCAGTCCCTGACCAATCAGGGCATGCTGTCTTACGACGCAGATCGGCAAACCTACGCGCCCGGTATGCGCTTGGTGCGACTGGCGCATGCGGCGTGGACGCAAAGCTCTCTGGCACCGATCGCGCGACCGTTTCTGGATGCGCTCAGCCGCGAGACCGGCGAGACGGTTCATCTGGCGCAGCTCGATTCCAGTCAGGTCCTCTATGTGGACAAACGCAATGCCGCCCAACCGGTCGAGATGTATTCGCAGGCCGGCAAAGTCGGCCCGGCGTATTGCACGGGCGTGGGCAAGGCGATGATGGCCTATCTGGACGATGAGGCGCTGAACAAGGCGGTCCTGCAGCAGAGCTTCCATCGGTTCACTGACAAGACCCTGACCTCGGAACAGGCGCTGCGGGACGATCTCAGCCTTATTCGCCATAGGGGATATGCCGTCGATGATGAAGAACATGAGCCCGGAATTATCTGCATCGCCTGCCCGATCCTGACATCGGGCGGCAGGATGTTGGGTGGTATTTCGGTGACCGGATCCACCGAGCGCATAGGTCTGAAACAACTGGAAGCATGGATCCCCCTTGTTCGCCGCGTGGCCGAACAGATCGGGGCCGAGGCACAAACATGGCGGTTCCCCGAGTCCCGCCCGAACGCCAGAAACAACAGGATGCAAGCGACATGACAGGTGTAACACTGAATCAGGCGATCAAACGGTACGGCCAGACGCAGGTCATCCACGGTATCGACCTGCAGATCGAAGATGGCGAGTTCTGCGTCTTCGTTGGCCCCTCGGGATGTGGCAAATCCACGTTGCTGCGCATGATCGCCGGTCTGGAAGAAACCTCGGAGGGTGAGATTCGCATCGGCGCCCGCGACGTGACCCATATGGACCCCGCAAAGCGCGGCGTGGCGATGGTGTTCCAGACCTATGCCCTGTATCCGCACATGACGGTTGCCGAGAATATGGGCTTTGGCTTGCGCATGAACGGCGTGGCGAAGCCCGAGATCGAATCCAAGGTGCAGGAAGCGTCGAATATCCTGAAGCTGGACCAGTACCTCAAGCGCAAGCCCAAGGCCCTGTCCGGCGGCCAGCGCCAGCGCGTGGCCATTGGCCGGGCCATCGTGCGCGGCCCCGAGGTGTTCCTGTTCGACGAACCGCTGTCCAACCTCGACGCCGAACTGCGCGTCGAAATGCGGGTCGAGATCGCACGGCTGCACCAAGAGATCGGCGCGACCATGATCTACGTGACCCACGATCAGGTCGAGGCGATGACTATGGCCGACAAGATTGTCGTGCTGCGCGACGGTCGGATCGAGCAGGTCGGCGCGCCCATGGACCTGTACCGAGACCCCGACAACCGCTTTGTCGCGGGGTTCATCGGCTCACCTGCGATGAACTTTCTGGAATGTGACTACGCCAACGGCCATGTGACCCACCCGGCGCTCGGCCAGCCTCTGCCCATTTCAGCCACCGTCCCGCCCGGTCTGAGCAAAGTGACACTAGGTATGCGCCCCGAACACATCCAGATCGACCGCGCGGCCGACACCTGCACGGTGGATCTGACCGAGGCGCTCGGCGGTGTGTCTTATTCGTATCTGCTGACCCCCAATGGCGACAAACTGATCGTCGAAGAACGCGACGATCAGCGCAGTAAGAACGGCGAGCGGATCGGCATCTCGGTTCAGCCAGAACGTGCAATGGTGTTCGATCCCGAGACGGGGCAGCGGTTTAGGTAAGTCACTGTAACCTTTCTGCATCTCTGCGGAGCGATCGGGGCAGCAGCCTCTTGTGTGTTTGCGGACGGACACCACTTTAAGGTGTGTATTGCCGACACATAGGAGATTGAATGCACGTCCGTATTGC
Source organism: Ruegeria sp. F11 (assembly GCF_056533855.1). NCBI lineage: Bacteria > Pseudomonadati > Pseudomonadota > Alphaproteobacteria > Rhodobacterales > Roseobacteraceae > Ruegeria > Ruegeria sp. F11. The sequence goes on from NZ_JBQFOW010000003.1 coordinate 286,818, forward strand.
TGCCCTGATTATTGTAGCCGCAACAATTTTGCTGTCGTTCAACAGCCCATCCAAATCGGCTGTTGACTATGCCAGTCTGAGAGAAACCTGTCAGCGTGGCACCTCATCGCCTGCGGGGATCGTTGCCTGCACAACGCTACTTGAGCGCAGCGCGGAAAACCCGCCAATCAAGCAGAGTTACTTGGCTAAACGGGCAGAAGCCCTGCACCGGTATCGTATGTATGACTATGCTCTCGGCGATGCCAATCATGCGCTGAAACTGAACCCAGAGGATAGCCATACGCTTGTGTGGCGGGCGCTTTCTAAAAACGCGCTGGGTGACAAGGATGGTGCAAGCGCTGATCTGGACGCCGCGCTAGAAATCAGCCCGAACGACCCGTTTGTTCTATTTCGCCGCGCTAAACAGCAGATGACGTGGGAAAATGTGGATGCTGCTGTGAGAGGTTTTGAGCGTGTGCTGGAAGTTGACCCAAGCAATGCTAAAGCCGGAGAACATTATCTTGGCATATTACATGAAGAGCGGTCTGCCGAAGAATTCGAAGTTTTGTTGGCCTCGGCGGAACAACGTTGGTCAAATCAAGCTTGGCCTAATAGTGCACGCGTGGGCTTTGAAGTACGATACAATTTTAACCTTGAAAGAGCTCTCAAAGCGGCCAACACGCATGCCCAATTAGAACCCACCATTTACACTGAGTTCTTTATTCCGGCTCTGATTCACATGAAAATCGGTAGCGAAGCGAAGGGAATTGAATATGTCGAAGCCTACGCATCTGCGATGGTGAAACCGGACGTGACCAAACCCGGATTTCTCAAATCCGTTTATGAGAACACTCTGAGTTGGATCATTTACAGAGATAATGGTGAGTGGATATTTCTAAGCCACACTTATGCGGCATTGGGCAAGGCCGACCTCGCACATTCGGAATTTTGGAATTTCCTGGAAAAAAGCGGAGCGCATGGACGCGATCTTGTGATGGACGTCATTGAACGCGCTGGTGTTCAAGTCTCTGATAATGCGCGGGCAGGATCTAAGGAACACATGGATCAGGCAATTACCGCATTCATAAAGCACTTGGACGAAACAACTGGTTTTGCTGACCTTGGGCCACAAAAGTAGAAAACAAGTGCTTGTGAGTTGCAAATGTGATCACAAGGACTTTGATTGGCTGCCTTTGTCCCAGCCTTTTTTCGCAATCAACTCAGCTCCAACCAACCCGTGTCAAATTGCGCGCTCGGTTACGATTGATTTCAACTCAAACCTGATTTAAGGGAGGCCCTGACAAAACAGAGTCACCCAGGGGCGGTATCTTTAGCACGCCCCTCCCGCGCCGCGATGTTGTGGCCCTAACTCTTGGATCGTTCGCCCCTGAAAGGCTTAAAAAAGGTAAATGAATATGGCAGATAAATCGAACTTCGACGTATTGTATACCATTGTAGACGAAGCGCCCGAACTGGCCAGCGCCTCTTTCCTGCCCATCATTCGCAAGTTTGCCTCGGCAGCAGGGGTGAGCGTTGGGACCAAGGACATCTCGCTTGCGGGTCGCATCCTCGCGACCTTTCCTGAGAACCTGACCGACGCGCAGCGCATCACCGACGATCTGGCCGCTTTGGGCGAGTTGGTGAAGACACCGGATGCCAACGTGATCAAGCTGCCAAACATCTCGGCCTCGGTCCCGCAGCTGGTGGCAGCCATCGAGGAATTGCAGTCGCAGGGCTATGATATCCCGAACTACCCCGAAGAACCTTCGACCGATGAGGAAAAGGCGATCCGTGCGCGCTATGACGCGATCAAGGGCTCGGCGGTGAACCCGGTTCTGCGTGAAGGTAACAGTGACCGCCGCGCAGCGCGGGCGGTGAAGAACTATGCCCAGAAAAACCCGCATTCGATGGGCACCTGGGCGTCGGACAGCAAGACCAAAGTCTCTTCGATGTCGGGCAATGATTTCTATGCCAACGAGAAATCGGCCACCATCACCGCCGCGCAGGCCGGTGACGCGAAGATCGAATTCGTGGGCAAGGGCGGCGGCGTGACCGTCCTGAAGGACGGCTGGCCGCTGGACGAAGGCACCGTGGCTGATGCGACCTTCATGTCGGTCAAGGCGTTGTCGGCGTTTCTGGCCGAAGCTATCGAAGACACCAAGGCAGACGGCACCATGTTCTCGCTGCATATGAAAGCCACGATGATGAAGGTCAGCGACCCGATCATCTTTGGCTATGCGGTCAAGGCGTGGCTGGCCCCGGTGTTCGACAAGTTCGGCGCGGAATTGGACGCGCTGGGTGTGAATCCGAACTCGGGTCTGAGCGATCTGCTGGAACGGGTTCAGGGCAATGCCGATATCATGGCGGCCATTGATGCGCTGAAAGGCGACCGCCCGTCCATGTATATGGTCGACTCGGACCGCGGCATCACCAACTTGCACGTGCCCTCGGACGTGATCATCGACGCCTCGATGCCAGCGGTGATCCGCGCGGGCGGCAAGGGCTGGGATGAGGCCGGCGCCAAGGGTGACACCAACTGTGTGATCCCCGACCGCTGCTATGCGCCGGTCTATGATGAGGCCATCAAGTTCTTCAAAGCCAATGGCGCGCTGAACCCGGCCACCGCTGGAGCCGTGGCCAATGTCGGCCTGATGGCGCAAAAGGCCGAGGAATATGGCTCGCACCCGACCACGTTCCAAGCTCCGGCTGATGGCACCATCCGCATCGTTCTGGCCAATGGCGAGACGCTGCATTCCCACGAGGTTGAACAGGGCGATATCTGGCGGTCCTGCACCGTCAAGACGGCGCCCATCGAGAACTGGATTCAGCTGGCGATGGACCGTCAGCGCCTGACCGGCTCCGAGGCGATCTTCTGGCTGGACGCGAACCGTGCCCATGACGCCGAGCTGATCAAATACGTCAAACCGGCGCTTGAGGCGGCTGGCGTGGCTGACAAGTTCCTGATCATGGCCCCGCGCGAGGCGACGCACCAGTCGCTCGAGACCATCACGGCGGGCAAGGACTCGATTGCCATCACCGGCAACGTGCTGCGGGATTATCTGACCGACCTGTTCCCGATCCTGGAACTGGGCACCTCGGCCAAGATGCTGTCGATCGTCAAGCTGATGAATGGCGGCGGTCTGTTCGAGACGGGCGCGGGGGGTTCGGCCCCGAAACACGTTCAGCAACTGGTCGAGGAAAATCACCTGCGCTGGGACTCGATGGGTGAGTTTTGTGCGCTGGGTGAATCGCTGAACTTCCTGGCCGACAGCAAGGGCAACGCCAAGGCCGGTGTTCTGGGTGCCGCTGCCGAGGCCGCGACGCAGGGCATTCTGGACAACAACAAATCGCCCAGCCGCAAGGTGGGTCAGCCCGACAACCGCGACAGCCACTATTGGTTCGCGCGCTACTGGGCCGAGGCACTGGCCGCGCAGACAGATGACGCGGAACTGGCTGCCGAGTTCGCTCCGCTTGCGCAGGAACTGGCGACTAAGGAAGAGCAAATCCTGTCAGAACTGGCTGCCGCGCAGGGCGGGGCCGCTGATCTGGGCGGTTACTATCACACCGATCCGGTCAAGACCGCAGCCGTCATGCGCCCCAGCGCGACACTGAACGCGATCATCGACTAAATCCATCGGCCCGCGCCAATACGGCGCGGGCCAATTCGACTTCAAGAAAATCCCAGATATCCGCTGGCGGCTACAAATGGTCGGGCTGTGATTTGCCTGAACATAAAGCGTGTTACATCCAATCATTGCTCAGCTAAGCGGCCCAGAACAAACACATACTCGTCCGCCCAATTAAAAAACTGCAAAACTTACGGGATTCCCCCAATACCCGCCGCTGAATCGTCTTGGTAAATTGGAGCCAACCAGAGATAACTACCGGTGGCGCCTTGGGGCACTACCACTCACTCAGAAGAAATGGCCAGCATTTTGGGTGCTGGCCATTTACTTTTCCGGAAGTGTCAATGACCAGCCCCGGTCTGGAAAATCAGGTTTTGGTTTTCAGCTCCAGCGCCTGTGCCACGCCGGGATATTGCAGGTAGGACAGCCGCCTGGCCTCCCTGCGGCCTCGCGCCAGCGAATCCAGAATAAGCGCGCACACCACCGAGAGCATTGTCGCGACAAATCCGGATGCCGCCACGATGAGAGACGGAAAGCGCGCCACCAGACCCGTCTCAAAAAACTCGGTCAGGACCGAGATAAAGACCAGCAGCGACGGGGCAAAAACGAACAGCGCCAGAGACAGGAAAAACGACATCGGCTTTTCCTCTTTGATCAACAGGCTGATCATTTTGAGAATGCGCCAACCATCCCTAAAGGTCGAAAGTTTCGAATTCGAATCCGGCAGGCGCGAGACATAGTTTGTTTCGACTTCGCTGATCGGCATCCTCATTTGCATCGCGTGGACCGTCAGTTCGGTTTCGATCTCGAACCCGTTCGACGCGGCGGGAAAGCTTTTCACAAACCTTCGGCTGAACACCCGATAGCCGGACAACAGATCATCGATATTGTTGCTGAAGAACAGCTTCACCAGCCCAGAGAACAGCGCATTGCCGAATTTATGTCCCGGTCGATAGGCCTGTGTTTCCTTATTCACCCGCGCGCCGTTCACCATATCGAGGTTTTGCGAGACCAGCGTCTTGATCAGGTCCGGCGCGGCAGCGCTGTCATAGGTCGCGTCACCATCGGCCATGACATAAACATCCGCATCCACATCCGCGAACATCCGGCGCACAACATTACCTTTGCCCTGCAACGCCTCGGTACGGACAACCGCACCTGCAGCGCGCGCAGCTTGGATCGAGCCATCGGTCGAGTTGTTGTCAAACACATAGATCGTCGCTTCCGGCAGTGCGGCCTGAAATTGCGCTACAGTTTCACCGATGGCGATGGCCTCATTGTAGCAGGGCAGGATGACAGCGATATCAAGCGCCTGTAGCTCAGGCGTCACCAAGGCGTCGCTGATGAAATCTCCTGTGCTCTGGTTCATGAGCGTCCTGTGTCCTTCAGGTCATGCTACTTGCTGTGACGGTACCTTATTCACAGGCAATTGAGTACGCGGTTCGTCGAGATGGCGGTTAAAAACAAACATCTGTTGCCAAAAAAGGGCCGATCTTGCGACCGGCCCAAGTGTTGGTCTGTTCGACCGAGGGATCAGTTAGATGCCGCGTTCAGCTTTTCGTTCTGCTCGCGCAGCGTGTCCGAGATGATCGCGTACCATTCGCCGGATTCGCGCATTTCATTCAAACCCTTGTTCATCATCGCGATATACTCGCGCGCGAACGGGTTGGTGCGATGGGCCAGGAAGCTCATCGAAGACAGCGTCGAAACATACGGGTTCTCAACGATGTCGGACGAAGTCAGGCCCATGTCTTTCATGGTCGATGCGTACAGCTCAACCTCAAACGCCGCGACGTCCGCTGTGCCAGTCAAGACGGCGTCCAGGCATTCGCGGGCCGAGTTCGGCTGAACCACGGTTGTGTTCGTGCGGTTCAGGCCAACTTCTTCCAGAACAACCATGCTCCAGCCTGCCATGCGGCAGACGGTTGCGCCTTCAAAATCGGCGAATTCCGTTGCGCCTGCGTAATCGCTTTCCGGCAGGGTGAAGAAACCGCCGACGACGTCGTAAACCGGTACGGAGGCGACAAACTGAGTGCAACGGGCCTCTGTTTCCTTCGACCACTCATAGGTACGGTTGGTGCAATCCGGAACCGTCCAGGCGATCGAGATATCGAATGCGCCAAGTGGCAACAGCGTATCCAGGTGCGAGCTCCAGTCATCGACAAAGCTGACCGAATAGTCGCGGCTGTTGCCCGCCCGCTGCAGGCTGGTGGTGGCCAGACGGGTCATGATGCCGCCGCCACCGAGTGCCTCGGTCGTGAACGGCTCCCAACCGTTACCGGCGACCATTTTGATCGGCGGGGCGTAAACGTTCGAGCGTTTCACACTTGCCGCGCGCTGCTCTTCGGCAGCGATGATTTCCTGCGCGGACTGACCGTTGGGCAAGCTGCCGTCGGTACAGGGCAGGGCCAGAACAAGGCCGGGTTCCAACGCGTTCGGATTGGTGATCACGTTGCGGTTCGCGTTGAAAATCGGCTGATAGTTCGAGGTGCCGTAAGCCGCGATGGCGATTGTGGCCATCGTGTCGCCATCCGAGACGGTGTAGTTTGTACAGGCTTCCTGCGCGGCCGCGGCTCCGGCGCTCAGGGCAGTGACGGCGCTGGCCGACATCACGACTTTCTTAAGGTTGAATTCAAACATGTTCACGTCCTCCAGACTGTAGGTTTTCAGGCCGTTCGGGGCCTTAGCCATTTTCCATTTGATGACGAAGAGCGGTTGAGACGATGTCGCGCCACTCGCCGGATTGCTGCATGATTGCCAGACCCTGATTCAGCGTTTCAAGGATCGCCTCACCGTCGGGATTATCTTTGTGGGTCATGATGTTAAGCGGTTTGATAGCCGCCAAGTTGGGGTTTTCGATGATGCGGTGTTTGTAGCCCAGCCGCCCAATCGCCTCGACGGCCAGATGAGCTTCGACGGCGACGATGTCGGCGGTGCCTTCCATGACTGCATGAAAACAATCATCCGGGGACACGGGGCGCATCAGCGTGATGGCAGGCTCGTAAAGACCGACGGCATCCATATGCGAAAGCGACCACCCCTCGGGCCGGCAGATCGTCGTGCCGGCGAAATCGGCATAGGTCAGCGTTTCTTCGAAGCCCGAACCGTCACGGGCGAAAAACGTATCCACCACTTCGTAGAACGGGTTCGAGAAGTTATAGGTCTCACAGCGCGAGCGGTCTTTTTCGGACAACGCTGCCGCCTCGTCGCAATTTGGGCGCGACCATGGGAAGGTTCCGTCAAAAGCCAGGGTTGGCATCAACAGATCCAGATGCGACGACCAATCGTTCACGAACTGGATCTTGTAGGACTGCTCCGGGGCCGCGCGCAAAAGGGCCGTTTCGACCAGATGCGTGTAGAGCCCGCGATGCGGCAAGGCCTCATCCGTGAAAGGCGCATAGTTTCCGCCTGTGATGAGCAGAAGCTGGCGATCCCGAATCTCGGGGCGTTCTCCGGCGTCGGCGTCGCGGATCAGCGCGGCCCCTTCGGCGCGTGCCGCCTCGATTTCTTCTTTGGCCGCCGCTTTGGCCGCAATCACCGCATCCTCACTGGCTTTCTTGGCCTCGGCCTGCGCTTCCGCGACGCGGGTTTCGGCCTCGGCGATGGCCTTTGCGGCGCGCTCTTCCGCGGCCCGGACCAGCTCAGCCGCCATTTCAGAAGCCAGACGTTCAGCTTCGGTTTCGGGTTCGACCGGCGCGCGCCCGACTTCTTCAAGGCAGGGCAGGGTCAACACGTCACCGACGCGGATGATATTCGGGTTGGACCCGATCACATCGCGGTTGGCATCAAAAATGATGCGGAAATCTTCGGTCGCATAAACCTGGATCGTCAGTTCCCGCAGGCTGTCGCCGCGCTGAATCTCGTAGGTCGAACATGCCTCTTGTGCCGTAGCTGCGCCTGCTGCAGCGGCTAGGGCCAGGCTGGATATGATCAGTTGTGCTCTCATGGGTCCTGTTGCTTTACCTTCTTAGGGTCTTGTCAGTTTCACGACGGCGATGGACAGGTTGTCCTGATCCGGATCGTTCTTAGCCTGCACCGCCTGCAGCAATGCATCTGCAATCTCTTGCGCCAGTGCCTGTTTGTGGTCCTGAAGGACGGATTGAATCTCGATATCGCTGAGGTATTGCAGCCCGTCGCTGCCCAGAACGAGGATATCGGCGGGCGTCAGTGTCAGAGGGGCTTCGGGGCAATCCACCTTTGGAATGGCCCCGCCCATGACGACCGAGGTTAACTGGTTGCGGTCCGGGTGCGCTTGCGCCTCGGCCTCAGTCAATTCACCTTGCGCAACCTTGGCGTCGATCACCGGGGCCATCGAGTGATCTTCGTTGATCTGGGCCAGTTTACCGTCTCGGAACAGGTAAAGCGGGCTGTCTCCGATAGAAATCCAGTAGAGCCGCGACCCCAGCAAAAGGGTGCCCAACAGCGTGGACCCCATGTTGAACCCAGCACCCTTTGCCTCGTTATGATTGGCGATGGCGGCGTTGGCCTGCATTGCGGCCAGAGGCAACGCATCAATGGCCGAGAACTCGGTCAACTCATCGCCGTCCAGTTCTGCATCCAGCGCGTCGCGCCAGGTCGAGACGACAATATCCGAGGCGACCTCGCCCGCGTCATGACCGCCCATTCCGTCGGCCACCACAACGTAGCCCGCATTCACCGCGTCATACATATGCGCGGCAATCGCATCTTCCTGCGTGTCGCGCCGACCCTGATCGAGGATCAGCGCAATATCATATGCCGGGGTCGCCAGCATCTATCAGGAGTCCCGCCAGTCAAAGCCGTCGTCACAGAAGGCGGTAAACCGGATCGAAGTTTCGCTGATGCGGATCAGGTCTCCGCTGGTCAATGCGACGGTGCTGAGAACGGGCTTGCCGTTCAACCGCACAAGATTGGCCTTACCGCCGTGACCCAGATAACATTTGCGATCCTCAGGGTCATAGGCGATCACCGCATGGTTCGAGCGCGAAATTCCTGTGTCACCAAAATCAAGCTGGATCGCCTGATCGTCATTGCGCCCGATCTGCATCAACCCTTCGGTCAGGGTGATGCTCGAACCACGGCCCGGACCGCCGGTCACAACCAGCCAGCCCACCGGATAGGTTTCCTGCGCGGCTTCGGTCTTGGCAACCGGTTCCGCCGTTTCCATCAGGTCCTGAACATGGGTGTCCGCGCGCTCAAAGCCGAGGAAGGTGGTTTTCACACGCGACCGGCGATCCTCGACCGGGGCTGGCGCGGGTTGTTCCGGTTCGGGGGTCACGACGACCTCCGGCTCGGGGGTTACGAGAACTTCCGGTTCCGGGGTTACGAATACGTCCGGTTCGGGTTGCGGTTCCGGTGTCTCCGACTGAACCTCTGCGGTCGCTTCGACCGTCTCTTCGGGTTCAGCAATCACGACATCTTCCGGCTCGACCTGTACGTCGACCTCGGGCGTTTGAAGCAAGGTCACAACCGGCTCGGATTCACCTTCCGGTTCCTCTGCAAGGATCAACACCTCAGCTTCGGCCTCATCGGTTTCCACCGGATCTTCGGCAAAGAGCGATTCCTCAACCGGTTCTTCCTCTGCGCTGACCTCGGTTTCGTCTTCCGCGAAGTCGGGCATTTTGTCTTCCGGCATCAACTCGTCCGTTTCCTCATAGGACTCGGACGTCATGTTCCCACCCGCCAGCGCCTCGCGCAGGGCGTTGAAATCGGCGATGGGCTCCTGCTTTTCTTCCGCAACGGCGGGGGTTTCTTCTGCCGTATCTTCTTCTTTGGCTTTGCCGGCACCTTCTAGAAGCCGGCTCAGAGGGCTTTTGTATTTGAACATGGTGTCGACACCTTTTTAACTGACGGCACGAAAACCTGTGCCTGGGGCTGCTACAAACCGCCGCACTCTTTGCAGTGGCACTTACGAAACTGAAAAAAAAGATAACTTTTACGACTGCGACGGTCCGGCTCCCGTCAGGATGTTGTAATCCTCAGCAAACACGCGCTGGCAGATTGTTGTGAACCGGTCTGATTACTCCTGCGCCAATTGCATGACCGCATCTGTTTCGGTCCCGTTCCGCAGGACGGTTAGACGCGCTTCGGGGTGGTTTTCGGCAACAAGACCGGACAGTAAGGCATCCAGACTTTCCGGCCCGTCAAACGCGGTTCCGGTCTGGGCTTCGCTGAGCAGGACATCGCCAGGCTGCAGAGTGCCAACAGCTTCTGATGGAACATCGGTGACAATGGTTGTCCATCCCATTTCGCCGGTACCCCGGATGGTGAAGGCATACCCCGTCTCAAGCCCAACCGACCGGATTGCGGGCAGGGCGAGCAACCCGTTCTGCGCGCGCGTTGCGCCCAGTCGGCGATAGCGGGCGGTCACGCGGGTATAGCCGTCCGGGTCAACCATGAGGTTTTCCAGAACCTGCGCCGCCAGCGACGCATCGGCCCGAACCGGCTCACCGTTCAGAGTAAAGATCGCGACACCGCGCTGCACCCAGTCGCCAATGACGGCCATATCGGTTCCGGCTTCAAGGCCGGTCACCGCGATAATGTTCCCGGTTGAGGCGCGACGGAGAGATGTTGCAAACGGAATTTCCACGTCCCAATGGGCAAAGGCGACCTGATTTTCCAGCAGGTCAACTGGGGTCGCAGGGGCAGCGGGCACTTCGGGCTCCGCTGCGGCCTCTGCGGGTTCGGCGACCACCGGTTCTGCGGGGGCCACTTCTGTGGTGGCCGGTTCCGCAGGTTCGGCCTGAGCCTGCTCGACAGGTTTCGCCGGAGAAATTTCTGTATCTTGTGCGGGCGCTTCAGGCTCCACCGCCAATGTTTCTTCAGGGGTCGGAGAGGGCGTTTGAACAGCAACGGCCTCAGTCTCGGCACCCAAGTTGAACTGACCGTTTTCCATCAGGAAGTAGCCGCCACCCGCAAGGGCGGCCAGAACAATCACCGCCGCGACGATTGCCTTACCGCTGCCGCCCGATCCGCTTTGCACCACGGTGTCAACAGCGACCGGGGCTTCTTCTTTCGGAGCAATCTTCGCCAGACCTTCGTCTTTCTTGTCCGCGTCGCCTCGAACAAGGTCGGAATTGCCAGCCAGCAGGGCCGTGACCACAGCTTCGGCGTTTTCGCTTTCAGCCTTGATCCGGGCCTTTTCCGCCTCTTTGTCTTCGCGGTCCATGCCCACAATGACGGAAACCGGGCGGTAGGCGAAAGTGTCGAACATCACGCCGGGGCCGCGGAACATGCGCAGCCAGTCGAGCGCCGATTGCAGACGGTCGGTGGCATGCACCTCCATCGCTTTGTCAATCGCTTCCAGGAAGCCGTCAGGATACCCTTCAAAGCGTCCCGCTAGAGGCGAATAGGGATCATCTTGACTGTTATTGAATGCATTCAGGCGGGTCTGGCCGTCAATCGGGCGCTCGCCGCTGATGGCGTGATACAGCGTGGCCGCCAGAACATAGAGGTCACTGCTTGGCCCTTGCTCGGACCCGCGCACGTAGAATTCGTGGGGCGAGTATCCATCCTTGATAACACGCAAGGTCAGCAAAGCCGCCGACTTGTTGGCAGCCTGTTCGCGCGCCGCGCCAAAGTCGATCAAAACCGGATCACCGTTTTCGTCGATCAGGATGTTGTCCGGCGAGATGTCCCGGTGCAGCATCCCGCTTTGGTGGATGAAAGAGACCGCCGACAGCATCTTTTCCGTGACCTGCACGATAAAATCCGGTCCGCCATCGTTGTCGGGGTTTTCGACAAAATCCAGCAGGTCACACCCCCGGATCAGATCCATCGCGATATAGGCGGTGTCGTTGTCCTCGAATACCTGGTGGACGTCGACGATGTTGGGATGCACCAACCGCGCGTGGTTGCGGGCTTCCTGAATGAACAGGTCAATGATCGAACGCAGATCGTCCTTGTAGGCGGGATCGTTGGGTTCGACAAAATCCCCATTGCGGCGGCACAAAGCACTTGGGAAGCATTCCTTGATAACGACATCGCGCTCAAGACTGTCGCGCGCCAGATAGGTGATCCCGAAGCCGCCATTGCTGAGATACCGCAGGATTTCGTACTGCCCGCGCAGAAGCTTCGCCCCCGGCTGCAGTCCTTCAATTTTTGGTTCGTCGTGCGTTGCGCCGACAGCCTGGTTGTGGCTCATTTCTTTTCGCCCGTTCTAATCGTTTTGCGGTTTCTTAACTGGGCAAACGACCCGCAAACTCACAACCAAATACAACCGCAGGACACTTGAGAACGGTTAGACGGTTCAAATTTGACTTTATTGGGGCCGCCTCATGGCTTCACTAAGGATCGAATTTGCAGGATTCCCATATTTAGTGATCTGGGTGGCTTTAGAACAATATATAGATTATTCGGGTGCAAAAAATGTGGACTGACACCTCGATTCAAGGTGCTTGGTCTCTGATTGCGAAACAATAGAGGGGCGATTCCACAGCGCTTCGAATCGCCGCAGTGCAGCTCAATTGCAGCGGGAAACGGTCATGTTCCGGTTTTGGTCTGCAGGGTTGCCAAAGTGCTGCCAGCCCATGCCAGATTGTCGCTGAGTTGCGCCAGAATGCTGATCGCATCCTGCAAAGGCGCATCGCCGCTTTCAAACTGCAGCAGCAGCAGAAGGTCAGTTGCCTTTTCGAACTCGGCTGGAATCCAGTCCGCGTCGGGGTCGATCTCGCCGCCCTGTTCCAGACGTTCGGCAAAATCCTCGACAATTTCCTGACAGCTTTGCAGGAAAGCCGCCGGTTCAATGTTCGAGGATTCGCGAAGATCATCATAGATGCTGGCAATCGCAGCCAGCCAGTCTTCCAGAATCGGGTTGCTCAACGGCGGCAGCGCCGATTCAAGCGCCGACTGTACCGATGGGCTGTCGGTAAGCTCGGGTTCCGGTTCGGCTTCACCCAGTGTTTCGAGATAGGGCAGGAAGTCCTGCTGCAAATCCCTGCGCGCCGCGTCCAGATCGTTCTGACGGCGGGTCGAGGCCACTTCCAACACCTGCTCGGCCAGAGTCTGGCCGCCGCAGGTTTCCCACAACTCAAAATCGGGCTCGGGCTCCTGCGCCATGGCCCGGACAGCGACCGGCGTGCCGATGGGGACCACCGCGCGGAACATGTCGCCCTTTTCCTTGTTCAGACGCGCCACAACCCGGTCCAGCGCGTCGCGCACAGGCGGCAGGTCGGCATGAGTCACGGCCAGCAGGCTGTTGTCGCGCAATTCCTGCGGAACCTGCGTCCACAGATGCCGCTCAGTCTCGCGCCAGGCGTTGGTGCCGTTGGTGCACCAGATGGCGCAATCGACATATTCCAGCAACTCCAGCGTCGACTTGTAGCTTTCATCCAGTGCGCCCGATCCCGGCAGATCGAACAGAGAGAGTTCGCGCAGGGCAGGGGTGTTCAACCCGACCGAAATGAAATCAGGACTGTCAGCAGCAGCCTTTTCCAAAGCGATGCCGGAATAGGTTTTGGGTTCCTTGCCCCACCAACCAACCGTCGTTTCCGGTGAGTCGGCATAGGCGACAATCACCAGCGGCAGTTTCAGGTGCTGCGGCCCTGTAGGCAGAATGTCAGCCCCGGCCAGCATATTGGCGAGGCTCGATTTGCCCGCGCCAAATTCCCCGGCGAAACCGATATTGACCGCGTTAGACAGCCGCTCGGCATGGGCCAGCGCGCGGGCGCGCATGTCGTCCAGCTCCGCATCCGAGGGTAGGGTTTCAGTCGCAGTCAGAAAGCGCTCAAGCTGACGCACTGCCTGTTCGGTTCCGGGAAATTCGATCATTCCGCCGCCTCTGCCTGTCGTTCAATCACCGCGTCCGTGCCGAAAACTGTCCCCAGTTCATCCGAGATGCGGCGCGCCCGGTCGAAGGCACCCTGTGCCTCGGCCTTGGCATTGGTTTCTCCGGTTCCGGCCCTGTGTTCAAGATGCCCGGCCAACAACGCCAGGTAGTGATCCAGAACCGTATTCAACCGTTCTAACAGATTTTCGCGCGCGGTATCTATCAAATCGTCGCCGATCAGCTCGAATTCCTGCACGATCATCCGTTCGGCGCGCGAGACCACGCTGTTGCGCGAAATCAGACGCGACAGCCAGTTCACGCGCAGTTCGACCGTGATGCCGCGGGTTAGCGCAGTAGTGTCGGGACGGAACCAGCGTACCGCGCTGGTGTTCATGCGGTTGTCCATCGGCTCCTGCCAGCCGGGCAGGGCGCGCAGGGCGGCGTTGCTTTGCATGTCGATGGCGTAAAGCTCGCTGAGCATTCGCTGGCGCACAACCTGCGTGGCTCCTTGCGTCAGTTCCCGCATGCGATCGCGCAAGGGCGTGAAGTTCAGTTCGGTCTCACCCCCCCTGGCCAGCAGCGGAGATTGCCCATTCGGCCCCCGCACCACGGCCGAGACCGCCTCGGACACCGTGTCATCCATGACGCCGCGAAGGTTGGACAGTATATCGTCCATATCCTGCGTCATCTCTTGCGTCTTACCTGCGATCAGCGTCCGCAGGTCGGTCAGGGTCTTGTCGTTTTCGTCCGAGCTGGCCGCGTTCGCCGCGCTTTCATCTTCCAAAGCGCGCAGGTGGACCTGAGACCGCTCCAACTCACCCTGTGCAAAACTATTCAGGTGCTGCCATGCCATCCGCATCTGTTCATTGCGGGGGCCATCGGTCAGCGCCTTCGTCACGTGGCGGCGCAGATCCGGCAGGCCCGAGGCGATCATTGCTGCGAACCGCAGAACCGCCTCGCGGCTAATCGGGCCGGGGCCTTGCTTGATCTCTTCTACACCGTCCAAATACTGCTTCATCTGTTCGGGATGAGCTCGCAGCCAGGCCAGAACCTGATCATGGTTAACGCCGGTTTCATCGCCGGTCAGCGCATAATGTGCCCATTGCGCGCTGCCCATCAGCACGTCGATATCCGAATTGCCAAGAGCCTTTTCCAGCCCGTCGACCACATCGGCACGCACTTTCCCGGCATCCTCGGGACCGCCGCCCAACTCATCCACGCGGTTGATAAAGACAACAATCTGCCCCAGTTCCAGCGCCTGCATTAAGCGGAACAGTTTCAGGTCGGCCCGCGACAGGGCCTGGTGGGCTGACAGAACCACAACGAAAAAGTCCGATTCCTTGAGGTATTGGCGCGAGATCTCCTCGCGGATCAGCAGCGGGTCGTTGACGCCGGGCGTGTCCGTGACCGTCAGGGGAAACGGGAAATGACCGATGTCGAAATAGACCTCGGCCTTGCGGGTGATGTCGCTGTACAGGCCCCGGTCGCTGCCGGGGTCGGGGCTTTCGCCTTCGGTGGGATCATCCCCGGCGCAGACATAGCGTGCCAGATCGTCGGTGTTCAGGGTGTCCAGATCGTGGTGCTGGCCCAGCAGGTGCTTGTAGCTTTCGCCCAGACGCAGCTTGGCGCGGGTCTTCATTGCCTCGACCTGCTCTTCGATCATCTCGCGCTTATAGCTGTCCTCGTCGTCGGGGAACATGTTGCGCAGTTCTTCCCCCTCGGCGATCAGGGACTGCCACTGGTGGTTGTCGAAGAAATGAAACTCGGCCCCTTGGGTGCGCCCCGAGGGGTGGCCGAAATGCATATCGGTGATCACCGTGGTCCAGGGGTTCACATCCGAGGGAAGGTATTCAGCCTGTCCCGTAAATCCGTTGATCAAGCGGGATTTCCCGGCCTTGATCTGCCCGACAAAGGCAATCGATGGCTTCAGGTTCGAAAGATCGCCAATGATACGCGAAATGAACTGACGGGTTTCGTCATTGCTCGTTTCATGCATTTCTTCAGCGATGCGAATAAGTTCGCGACGATTTGACTCACTCATAACACGTACCTTGTCACTCGTAAAAATGGACTGAATTAGACGAAAACTTGAATGTTTTGGGGGCGATCATTCTTTCTGCCCCAAAAGAGAGCCCCAAAGGTTAACGACAGCGCCCAGTTTGCGGGCTTCGTGCGCGGCAATGGCAATCTGTTCTCCATCATGCAGAACGGCCAGACCCGCGCCTTTGCCACCGGATGGGCGCATAACGATCAGTTGCGGGTGTTCCAGTTCGGCTTCGGTGTCGCCATCCCACCCGGCCAAATCAGCGGCGAACCGGGCCAGCATTTTTCTGTCCGGATGGAAAGCGCCCGACGCGGCAAAGTCACCTGCGGCTTCTAGCGCGGTTCCGTCTGCGTTATCGGCCAACAAGCGTCCGGTGGCAAAACGTTCCGACTGGTCAAAAAAGGCGAGCGGCAAAGAGATCTCGGGTTCGTCAGCCTCTGGTTCCGGCTCTTCCACCGTGTCGGGTACGACCGACATTATCGGCTCTGCAGGCAGTTCAATCTTCGCGCAGGCTTTTTCAATTTCGCTCAGCGTGACGCCAACATCATCCGCCTCAAGCGCTGCGTCCGGTTTTAGCGACACCAGTTCCAGCGGGGCAGGGGCATCGGCAATGTCCGTGACCAGCTGCGCCAGCTTCCCGATCAGGTCTTCCCGAGCCTCAGTCTCGAAATCCGGCACAAGCCCCGAGCGAACGCGGAACACATCCGTGACCCGCGAATTGGTCACTTCAAGCGCCAGACATTCGCCACTGGCTGCCGTAAACTCCAGACGGCGTGGCAGGACTGTGCCGCGAATGGCCCGCAGAACACCGGCGCGGCGCGCCAAAGCGGTTTCGCCCGCGATGACCACCGCCGGAGACAATCGGGCAACCGACGACCGCCCGATGTCCTCGAGCATGTCGAGTATGTCCGTATCCATCATACCGTGACCCCCTCTGGTCCCGATCAGACTGCAGCCGCGACGGACCCCAGACTGAGATGCGATTTTGTTAGTGCCAGCCCGACATTCGCGCTGCTGTTGCAGATGTAGCAGACCACATGGTCCGGATACGCCTGCGTCCGCAGGAAAATGTGCAGACGGTCCTTCGAGAACACCGCGATTTCCCCAAATCCCGGATTGTCCAACTCTTCCGTACCGGCCTGACGCAACAGCGCCTCAAAGGCCCCCACGCCGCGCCCCTGAAACAGGTTGGCGGCGGCGATGGCCAATGTGTCCAAAACCTCTGAATTTTTTGGATCGGATGCGCTGGTGCCCAGCACCATCCCCGTTTCCATGTCAATATACCCGGCTGCAATGCAGTCGGGTATGGTTTCAATTGCAGAGGTCAATGCGGCCTGTATCGACATTTAAACCTTTGTTTTCCCTTTTAATTGCCCTTTAGGTTGATTCGGACGTTACAACACATGCCACTCCGCCCCACTGTTTTCACTTGTTTTTGGGATCGAGCGCAACGCCTCTTTCGTCTGCTGCGCACCGTGTTCGCTGACGATCTGATCGAACTCGGCCAGAAACGCCTGGAACACCGATTTGAGACCTTCGACATCGTCAGGCAGTTCGTCGTCTTTCACAACCTCCTGCCACATAGCCCATGCGCTCAGCGGAGCGCCCGCAGACCCTTCAGCCAGAGTATCAAGATCAGCGGCATCCGGCTGCGAATCCACGCGGATTTCAACAATGCCGTTTGTTTCCGGCTCGGGCTCATATTCCTCGACGTCGCCGCCGGGCTGCTCGGCCATCAGCGCCGTGATTGAAGAGACTGAAACCTCGATGCTGCGATCCTTTGGCTCCTCGTCCGGCGCAGGCTGATCCTCAGTGGCCTCCGGTGCTTCGGCAAGCGCGGAACTGAGAGAGGTCAGAACGTCGTCGGATTTGTCCGTTTCTTCCGCTTCCAGCTTATCCGGATCGTCGCCCTCGGCGGCGATATCTTCGTCGATTTCCTCATCTGCTTCGAACTCATCAATCAGTTCGAATTCGTCAAAGTCGGTCGCGTCTGCCGCAAGGCTGGTCAGGTCCAGAGGATCGTTAGCGGTGTCGCGAAAAAAGGCCCGCAATTCTTCGTCATCAGTGTCCTGATCGACTGGGGCCGTGTCCTTCGAAGGCACCATTTCCGCCCGTAGACGTTCGGCCTCTTCCGCGTCGATCCGAGCTCGTTCGGTATCCTCCGAACGCCGCTCGACCCGCGCGGGGCGCACCGGGAAGCTGGTGACGACTGCACTGTCCGTGCCCTCATCCTCGGGGGTGTCGGCCACCGGGTTAACCAGTTTCAGAGGCTCGGCTTCTTTTGCCACCTGATCGGTTTCCGAAACCTCGGGCTTTCTTTCAGGGCGCAGAGGTTGAATCTTGGGTGAGTCCGACAGGCCCTTGTCGATCTGGTACCGGGCCAGATGATCGGCGCGGGTGTCCATGATCTGCTCGGTGATCTCAAGGAAACTGTCGATCATCTTGCCACCGCCACTGCGTGCCCACAGCTCGGCATCGCCGGTCTTGTCGCGTGCCGTGATCGCGTCACGGGCCGAAAACAGGATCGAGCGATTGAACAGATGGCCTGCCTCGCGATTGACGCGGCGCAGGACCTTTTGCCGGTCCTTCGCTCCCAGCGCATCGGCGCGGGTGACAAGCAGCAGTGAGTTGCTTTGCAAGCGCTCCGGCAGCGCAACCCAGGTCGCCCGTTCCGTTTCGCGCCAGGCCTGGGTGGCATGGGTGCACCACAGCACGCCATTGGCTTGTCCCACAGCACGTTGCCAGACATCTGAGGAAATCTTGGGGTCCGAAATACCGGGCGTGTCGATCAGATCGACGGCTTCAAGAATGTCAGCCTCAAGGAATATGCGCACGAACTGCGCATCGTTCACCCCAACCGACTCAAGTTCATCCAGCGAGATGTCCTGCGTGCTGCCATCATGTCGTTTCACATAGGCGGACTGATTGCCCCAGCTGAACCAGATCGGAGGAAGCTGCGTTGCAGTCACCTGCGTCGGCAGCGCCCTTTTGCGCAGCAGAAAGTTCATCAGCGTGGATTTCCCGGCGCTGAACTCTCCCATAAGCGCGAAGACCGGTTTGCGGCGGGACCAATGCTCGATACGTTCCCATGCCTTAGGTGAAACGAAGCGTGTTTGTGAATCTTTTGCCATTTTTCTACTTATGCCGCTTCGTTGCTTAGGTCTTTCAGGATGTCGCCAAGGATTTCATCCTTTGATTTCTTGGGCTGCAGCCCCGCCATCAGGGCCGAGTTCCGCGCAGCATCCGTTTCAGCCGAGGCCGAGATGTTCAGCAGGGTCTCTTTCTGCTCACGCATGAAATCCGACAAGACTGCCCGGACGTTTTCCAGTACCGCTGCGACCTGATTTTCCTCGATATCCTTGGTGATCGAGTTCGCCTCGGAGGCTATCAGGCGGGTGTAATCGGCAGCATAGGCCTCAAACCCTTTGCGCCGTTGCCACCACCGTCGCCACCACGTGCTTTGAAGATCCAGTGCGATGGTCCGGCCAATGCCCAAGGGCGGCGGAACGCGAGGCACAATGGGTGCTTCGATGCTGAATTCACCCAGATGGTTGCCGAGGATTTTGTGATACAGCGCCTCGACATCGGCAGCAGCGGCTGAATACAGCGCCCCGGCTTCCTTGCGCATCGAACGAGCGAAGCTGAAATAGGCGGCCTTTTGCAAGGTACGCAAACCGGCAGGATCATACTGCCACGTCCCTTGCTCGCCATTCTGTTCCAGATGCGAGATCAGAGAATCCGTCGCGCGTTTGACAAAGTTGGTCTCAGCCGAGTTCAGGCGCTCCAGCACCTTGTCGCGCAGCTTCACGGTCAGGTCCGCCGCCTTCTTGTCATACTCGGCGGTCACGGTGGCAATTGCCTCTTCCGGCGAAACCCCGTCTAGATCGCGCACAACGCCGTCTCCGCCTGACAGATTCTTTGCCACAGCTGTGGCGCGGATCTGGCTGGCGATGTTGCGGGCGCGATGGCGCACACGGTCCAGCAACCGGGCACCCGCGCCTTCGGCGATGCGTTCGTTCATCGCAAGCAGAAGGTCCGGCAGGCCAGACAGCGCCCAGATTTTATCAAGCGAGGGGGCCTGATCACCAAAACCCGCCGCCAGATAGAACGTGTTCAGCGCCTGCCGCGATTCTTCGGTCAGAATGTCCGGATTGCCGGTCAGCGCCGCCTCGGCCCATTGGGCACTGCCAAACACGACGCTGGTATTGGCGTCGATATTGTTCTGTTTCAGCGTGTCCTGAATCCGGTCGCGGATTTCCGGCACCTGAGTAACCGGGTCCGACAACTCATCAATGCGGTTTACGAACAAGACGATCTGCCTGTTCTCGAACTGAGAAATGATCCGCATCAGCGCCATGTCCATGGTGGTCAGCGCCTGGCTTGCAGCCAGAACAACGATACACACCTCAGACCCGCGCAGGCTGCGCAGCGTGATCTGTTCGCGCACCATGAAGGTATCGTTCACGCCGGGCGTGTCGCAGAGTTTCAGCGAGATCGGATATTGCGGAATGTCCATGAACAGCTCCGCCGATTTCGTCACATCGGCAAAGCGACCGGTTTTGGGGTCGATATCCGGATCGTCCTCGTCCCCCAGGCAGACATAGCGCTGGATCAGTTCCTCGTCGAAATAGTCGTACTGGTGGCTCTGGCCCAGAATCAGGTCGAAATGCTTGCCTAGCCGCTCCTCAGACTTGGCCTTCATCTCATTGATCTGACGGCGAATATCGTCCATCTCGTCATCTGCACCGGCCCGGTTGGCCAGTTCGCCCAGACGACCGCCGCCCACCATCAGGTTGTCCCATTCTTCCTGCTCAAAGAATGTGAACTTGGACTTGGTGTCGCCCGGCGTGCGGGTGTTGATGTTCAGCGTCGTGACCACGGATGTCCATGGGTTGACGTCGGATGGCAACAGGGCAGGGCGGCCCGCCAAGATATTGATGATCGAGGATTTCCCGGCCTTGACCTGACCGACCATCGTGACGCTCGCGGTGAAATTCTCCATCCGCGTTTTCAATGTGGCCAGCCGCGCCGAAGACCGCGCGTCCGCCACCTCTGTCAATTGGTCGATCTGTGCCGTCAGCGAGGACATCGCCGACGTCATCGGGGCCAAAGCCTCGTTGCCTACAGACAAAAGGTGGTCGTTTCGCGCCATAATGGTCAGCCTCCGGTTCCGGTCGCTGCAATCGCGGGCCGGTGCGGGGGTCGCCCGGCGGGACTGCTGGTCAGTGTGTCGATGCGCGCGATCAGATCCAGCGCATTTCCAAGAATTTCAGCTTCGGCCCGGGGTGAGATGCTTTCATAGGCCTGCGCATCCGCGAGAACCTCGATCGAGCTAAAGCGGTCGCCATTCTCAAGGCTCGCGACATGACGGCCGGTCGGAAAGCCCTCGGACTTTACGGCAGGCAGCGGCATGCGCGCATTGGCAAGCAGGTAGTGCTGGCCGGAATGGGTTCGCAGCGAAATGCCAAACCCGGTATTCGGATAGTCCCGGTTCAGGGTTTTGAGTTCACCTAGAAAACTTTCGCGAGCAAAGAAGATAGCATCTTGCTCAGGGGCAGCGTAGTTATTCAGATCGGTCACGGCAGAAAACCTTGTACTGGAGTTGAGCGAAAAACTCGTAAAGGTGCCAAAGTGGCAAAAAAGACTCATTAACTCCTGACGACAAACAAGACCCTTCAAGGCGGTGTTAATTTGACGCGAATAAGATTTTTTGGCGTTTGAAATGTGGCGGGAATGTGGAGGTGTGCTCACAGGAACGCCTCAACCATTACGTGTTTGAGGTGTTCTATTGTCAGGCCGACATGCGGGACGGATTGGCGCGTCTGTTCGTGTGTAAAGCTATGGAACTTAAATTTCGACCGGGTTTTAGCGCAGAAACCTCTCGGTTGAGTTGGTGAACATCCACGGCGCATTTCCAATCGGCAAGCCTCGTTGGCTCGAACAGCTCAAGGTGCCGGATGCAGCCGCCGCGCATCTGTCGGCACCGGATCACAAACTTGGCCTTCGACCGATTTTCCCTCTCGCGCTCCGGATCAAGCTTTGTTATCAGCGCGTCATTCCGGCACTTTGATGCCAGATTGCGGGTGTGGCGAAATTGGTAGACGCACCAGATTTAGGTTCTGGCGCCGCAAGGCGTGGGGGTTCAAGTCCCTCCACCCGCACCATGCTTTTAACATAACTATGATTATACAAATATCGTCCGCACTACGCGCGCACCGATTTCACGGTGTCAAAAGACGTCGACCCTCATCCTCCACCACCCAGCAGTACCGCCCCTCGAACACCGCAGCGGTCAGCGGCCTGCCATATCCTGCTCCGGTGTCCAGGTTGATGCGATTGCCGTGATGTTCGGGAGACGCCACATGGCTGTGGCCGTGAACGATCAGCCAGGGATGAGGCCCCTTGTGATTCAGGAACTCATCGCGAATCCAGACTAAATCGTCGATGTCCTGATGCTCCAAGGAGATATCCGGTCGGATACCCGCGTGAACGAATAGCAGATCGCCTTGCTGATGATAAGGCCGCAACCGGGTCAGAAAATTAACATGGGCTTTCGGCACGGCCTGCCTCGCCTCGGCGTGGATATGAAAAATCCGGTCTCTGTCCGTGACCTCGACCCCGTAGGATTTCAGGGTCTCTACGCCTCCGATCCGAGGGTGAAACCAGTGGTAGCCGATCAGCAACCGGGCATCGTTGCGTGGGTAGGCCTCGAGGAACATGGCGCACATCCGGTCATGATTGCCAAGCAGGAATGTCCAGTTTCTGCCATCGGCCTGCCCCTGAACCAACAGGTCCAGAACCTCGCGGCTTTGCGGGCCGCGGTCGGTGTAGTCGCCGAGGAAGACAATTCTGGCATCCCGCCCGCCATCATTTTCGATGCGAGACAGGGCTTGTTCAAGCATCTCTAGCTGACCATGAATATCACCGATGGCGTAGACGGGTTCGGACATGATGATCTTTCCGGTTCAGGGCTTTATGCGCGCAAGCCCGGCGTATCGCACTTGTTCAGCCCAGTCGATAAGGAACCGACAGGCGGCAGCGCCGAAACCGAATCGCGCACTTTCAGGCAAAGGCGATATCAACCGACCCGAACGGCCCGAAATCCGCATGAATTTCGGTGCCAGAAGGGCATTCCACCGGGCGGATGAAGCTGCCGGACAGGATCACCTGCCCCGGTTCGATGCTCTGACCGTACTGCGCCATGCGGCGGGCCAGCCAGACCACGCTTTCGACTGGATCGTTCAGCACACCCGCACCCAGCCCGGTTTCCTCGATCTCTCCATTGCGAAAGGTCAGCGCGCCGACCCAGCGCAGGTCGAAGGCGTCGACCGGGTGGCGCTCGGCCCCCAGCACGATACCCGCATTGGCGGCGTTATCGCTGATTGTATCGAACACCGTGCGGGTTTTGCCGGTTTCCGGATCAACGCGCTGAATCCGCGTGTCGAGGATTTCAATCGAGGGGGCCACGTAGTCCGTAGCCGAAATGATATCGTCGCGAGTCACATTCGCGCCGCCGATAGCTGATTTCATGACAAAGGCAATCTCTGCCTCGATCCGGGGCTGAATGAAACGACCAGCGGGAACCGTGGCCGCGTTGTCAAAAACCATGTCGTCGAACAGAATCCCACTGTCGGGAATGTTGATGTTCAGCGCGTATTGCATCGCTTTCGAGGTCAGGCCGATCTTCCAGCCGATTACCCTGCGGCCCTCTGTCCGCTTTTGCTGCAAAATGGCGGTCTGGATCGCGTAGGCGTCATCCATCGCCATCTCGGGGTGGCGCTGGCTTAGCAGGCCGATCTGCTTGCCCGAGCGTTCTGCCCGCAGCAAATCAGTGGCTGCGCGGGCGTGATCTTCGGGCGTCATGGTTGTTCGTCCTCGACCGTGTTGCGCAGGGTGCCGATGCCTTCGACTGACACCTCAACCACATCACCGGGTTTCAGGTATCTCGGCGGGTCGAACCGGGCCCCTGCCCCAGTGGGCGTGCCGGTGACGATGATGTCACCAGGCTGAAGGGTCATGAAGGTCGAGATGTATTCGATCTCGCGCCGGATCGGGAACATCATGCGGCTCAAGTAGTCGTCCTGACGCAACTCACCATTCACGCGGGTCTGGATACGCGCCTCATCCAGTTGCGCGGCGTCGGCGAACGGCACCAGCCACGGCCCGATTGCGCCGGAGTTGTCCCAATTCTTGCCCTGCGTGACGTTGAACTTGGCATGACACACCCAGTCGCGGATTGTCCCCTCATTACACAGCGTCAGGGCCGCGATGTGATCATAGGCATCCTCTTGCGCGATCCGGCGACCGGCTTTGCCGATCACAATGGCCACCTCGCCTTCGTAGTCCAGCGTGTGGTTTTCCGGTGGGCGGATCAACGCGCGGTTATGACCTGTGAAACCGCTGGCAAAGCGGGGGAAGAGCGACATGTATTTGGGCTGCGCGCTGCCATCCTTGTATTCCGCATTGCGGTCAGGAAAGTTCACGCCAACACAGAGGATACGGCGGGCATCCGGCATCACCATGTCATAGGAGAAATCGGTATGGGTCACCGGTTTGCCTTCGGCGGCGTTGACCAATCGGTCGAATGCGCCTGCGGCGATGACCTCATACAGGCTAGCGTGATCCGGCAGTTCGTCATTCAGCGCAATCGCGCCCTCGTCTGTAATTGCGCCAAAAAACGATCCGCCATTAGCCGTGAAGGTTGCGAATTTCATGCGATCTTCTCCCAAACGTCCCGGATTACATCCGCCGCCATCAGCACGTCATCGCGGGTTGTGTCGAACTGTCCGACTTGAAACCGGATGATCTTGCGACCGTCGAACATGCCCTGCGTCAGATAAATTCGCCCATCTTCGTTCAGCGCATCCACAAGGCGTTGCTGCATCGCATCGTCGCCGGGGCAGCGGAACGAAAACAGGCTGAGGATCGGGCCGGTGGTGATTTCGAACCCCTCCAACGCCTCGATTTTCAGCGAGAGCTCCTGCGCCCAGGCCACGTGATTGCGGATGCGTGTGCGCAAACCCTCCAACCCGTAAGAGCGCAGAAGGAACCAGATTTTCAACGCCCGAAAGCGACGACCCAAGGGGATGGTCCATTCCGAATAGTTGGTCACCTCGGCGCCAGTTGTCTTCAGGTATTCCGGTTCGATTTTCAGCGTATTCAGTTGGGGCGCTGCATCTCGCAGAAACTGAATGGCGCAGTCGAACTGCGCGCCCAGCCATTTATGCGGGTTGAAGACGATGCTGTCGTAGCGGTCCGCCCCGGGCCAGAGGGCCTCGCGAAACTCGGGGCAGATCATGGCAGACCCGGCCCATGCGGCATCCAGATGCGTGTATAGATCATGCTTTGCCCCGATGTCCGCCACAGCGTTCAGGTCATCGCAGGCCCCTACCCCCGTGCCACCGGTGATCGCAATGATACCCGCCGGAATGTGACCGGCGGCCAGATCCGCTTGAATCGCGGCCTCCAACGCGCTTGAGTCGATCGCGAAAGTTGGGCCATGGGTGGGCAGCTTGACCAGATTGTTCTGACCGATCCCTGCAACCCAGCAAGCGCGGTCAATCGACGAGTGCACCTGATCCGAGCAATAAATCCGCAGTGCGCCTTTGGTGTTCAGGCCATCTCGGTTTCCCGTGAACCCCGTGGCGCGTTCACGCATGGTCAGCACCGCCGATAAGGTGGCCGAGGATGCGCTGTCCTGTATCACTCCGGTCATGCGATCTGGCAGGCCAAGCGCCTGACGCAGCCAGTCGACCATGACGCCCTCGACCTCGGTCGCCGCGGGTGAGGTCTGCCACAACATGCACTGCGCCGCGATGGTCGTCACCAGCATCTCGGCCAGCATCGAGGGTGGCGCGGCATTGGCCGGAAAATAGGCGAAGAACCTTGGATGCTGCCAATGGGTCATACCCGGCATCACGATCCGTTCGAAATCGGATAGAATAGCCTCCATCGGCTGGCCGATTTCGGGGGGCACACCGTCAAGTTGAGCCGCGATCTGACCCGGTGCGGTCTGCGCCCGAACGGGCCGGTCCGCTAGCGACTTATGGTAATCGGCAGCCCATTTCGAGATGTGCTGGCCCCAATGTGAAAACTCGTCCCAATCCATCAATCACCTTTTTTCGCTGCACGCATTCCGACCATCCGGTCAACACAACATGGCCCGCATTCCGGGCAAGGATCAATCAACCTCGGCATTCTCAAGGCGCAATTATGGGCGAGGCTGCCAGATCCGAGTCACTCTGCGCAACGCCTACAAACGGGGTTCCGTGTTCGAACCAGCTGCGCGGCGCGGGCGCGCCCCACAGCGTTTGGCGCTGAGGGTCCTTTAGGTCCCATTTGATCGGCTCCAGATCGGGATCGACCGTCTGATAGTCCGAACAATAGATCTCGATCCGATGACCGTCCGGGTCCAGCACATACAGGAAGAAGGCGTTGGAAATCCCATGCCGCCCCGGCCCGCGTTCGATACTGTCCACATAGCCGGTGGTCGCCATCAGATCGCACAGGTCGATGATGTTTAGCGGGTTTGGCACCCAGAAAGCCACGTGGTGCATGCGCGGACCGGTCCCGTTGGTGAAGGCCATGTCATGCACGCCGCCCTTGCGGTGCATCCACGCCGCCCACAGGCGCTTGCTGTCTTCGTCTTCGGTGTATTCCGTCACTCGGAAACCGAAATCGCTGTAGAAGGCTACGCTGTCATCCACGTTTGTAGAGAAACAGTTGAAATGGTCGATCCGCAGCGGCTTCACCCCGCGATAGAGGGCGTATTTCTGGTGGATCGGCTCCAGCCGGTCCATCTTGTGATAAAACTCGAGTGGGATGCCCATATTGTCCGAGGTCAGCAGAGTGCGGCCCTGGTACGGGCGCTCAATCCACTCGGTCGGGCGGCCTTTGGATTGAAAATAGGCGTCGGCCCGGTCCAGATCTTGTTCATCGAAGGTCTTGAACCCCATGACCTCAACAGTGCCGGGCTGATCGGATTTCTGCAGGATCACGCAGTGATGGCCCCGTTCCTCCATCGCGCGCAGATAGATGTGATCGTCGGTTTCGTCCGAAACCTGGAGCCCCAGAATTTCGGAGTAGAACCGTCGCGATGCGTCCAAGTCGCTGACGTTCAGACAGACATGGCTCAGGCGGATCGTGTTGAAATCGGGGTATAGATTGGGGGCTGGAACGGGCATCAGGACCTCCTGTTAAACGGGATTGCGGCGGCGCTAAAAACGGTGCCGAAACTGAGGGTTCAAATGATCATCTACTCACAGGCGCAGTTAGAGCTTGCCCAACTGCATGATCTTGTGCTGACCGGTGGCGAAGCCGATGTGTTTTTGCTCCATGTAGAACTCAAATGACCAGTCGCCGCCGTCCCGGCCGATGCCGGACGCCTTGACCCCGCCAAATGGCGTGGGCAGGTGTCGGACGTTTTCCGAGTTCACCCAGATCATCCCGGCCTCAAGCTTGTCCGTGAAGCGCAACGCACGGGTCAGATCGTTGGTCCAGACATAACCGGTCAGACCGTAGGGGGTGTCATTGGCGATTTGCAGCGCCTCTTCCTCGGTCGAGAACGGGATCGAGGTCAGGACCGGGCCAAAGATTTCCTCGCGCGCGATGCGCATCTGGTTGTTGGCATTGGTGAACAGGGTTGGACGGATGAAATAGCCGTCATCGCCCAGTTTCTCGCCACCCGCCGCGATGGTCGCCCCGTCCTGTTTAGCGATATCGAAATAGCTGGTGACCTTGTTGTAATGCTCCTCGGTGACCAGCGGCCCGATCTCGGTCGCCGGGTCCAGCGGATGACCAACCTTGATGCTGTTCACGCGCTCGATAAGCCTGGCCTCGAATTCATCCTTGATGCTGTCCTGCACCAGCAGGCGCGAGGACGAGGTGCAGCGCTCGCCGTTGATCGAGTAGATCATGAAGATCACCGCATCCAGCGCCCGGTCCAGATCGGCGTCGTCGAACACGATGACCGGGTTCTTGCCGCCCAGTTCAAGATGCATCCGCTTGAGCGTATCGGCCCCCTGTTTGGTGATGATACTGCCGGTACGGCTTTCGCCGACAAAGGCTATGGCCTTGATCAGCGGATGCTCGGTCAGGGCCTTGCCCGCATCCGGGCCAAAGCCATTCACCGTGTTCAGCACCCCTTTGGGCAGACCGGCCTCTTCGGCGATTTCCACCAGCAGGCGAGCGGACAAGGGCGAATCTTCTGCTGGTTTGTGCACCACCGTGCAGCCCGCAGCCAGCGCCGGGGCGATCTTCCAGGTCGACAGCATGAAGGGGGTGTTCCACGGCGTGATCACACCCACCGGGCCGATTGGCACGCGGGTGGTGATATTCATCAGCGTCGGAGATTTCAGGTGCTGCCCATCCCGCGCCTGCACCACCTGATCGGCGAAGTAGCGAAAGTTCTCGGCCCCGCGCAGCGCCGCTTTGGACATGAAACGCAGGGTCTGTCCGGTGTCCCAACATTCGCACAGGGCGATTTCCTCCGCCCGTGCCTCGATGGCGTCGGCGACATTCAACAGGATGCTGCGGCGCTCGGTCGCGGGCAGGTCGCGCCAGTCCGCAAAGGCCGCATGTGCTGCATTGGCCGCCACGTCGATGTCGTCTGCAGTACCGTGGGCAACGTCACAGATGACCGATTTGTCCACCGGTGACATAGATTGAAAAACGCCCGCAGACCCGTCCCGATCCTCGCCCGCGATGCGGTTCTTGATGCCCGCGTCCCGGAACCGCGCCAGAAAGCCCGTCAACTTTTCGATATTTGTGTCCAGTGCGCTCACTGCGTCAGGTCTCCTGCGTTGTCGCCAAGTGATCCCGGATCGTGCCGGTCTTGGGCGAAAGCCTGGGGTCGATATCGCGCATCTCAAGCGACAGCGCGACAGAATGCTGCGCGAAGGCCGGAGCCAGATAGGCCCTGACCGCCTCAAAAATGCGCTGCGTGGCGTCTTGTTTGACTTCGTCACTCCGACCCGCGCGCAGCCGGATCGAGATATCGACAAAGCCATGCGCAGGGTTGCCGTCCGCAATGGCATAGTGGTCTACCCGCGTGGCGCGGACGCGGATGCCCGGCATTGGAAAGGTCTCGATTTCCGCTGCTGTCGCACGGATGCGTTCGCACAGGCCATCCATGTCGATATGGTCCTCTAGATTCCCAGAGTATTCGACGTGGAAATGCGGCATGAGTCTCTCCCTATTGATTAACATGTTTAGTAACTGAGTAGACGCCTGTCAAGAACTTGCCTTGTTAATCTTTGCAATTTACAGAACGGCATTCTAGAAGGCCGCATGACCAGCCAAAGCCACACCAAAAGCACCTCCCGCTCGCTGCC
This sequence comes from Ruegeria sp. F11, assembly GCF_056533855.1. Classification (NCBI taxonomy): domain Bacteria; kingdom Pseudomonadati; phylum Pseudomonadota; class Alphaproteobacteria; order Rhodobacterales; family Roseobacteraceae; genus Ruegeria; species Ruegeria sp. F11. The sequence continues at coordinate 315,543 of NZ_JBQFOW010000003.1, forward strand.
GATTGCGCTGTTACGCGCCCGTGAAACCGTCATGGCTCCGATCCGGGACATGCTGCAGGGCATCCAGCTGACCGAGCAGAAATGGCGCATCCTGCGCGTTCTGGACGAGTTGGGCGAAGTCGAACAAAGCGCCATCGCGCACGAGGCCTGCCTGCTGCTGCCCAGCCTGACCCGCATTCTGCGCACGATGGAGGCAGACGGCCAGATCACACGGCGCCAGGATAGCAACGACAAACGCCGCACCATGGTCACGATCACCGAGGCCGGGCGACTTATTCTGGCAGATAATCTGACGACCTCGCTGGCGATCTCCAACAATATCGAGGCGCAGATGGGTCGCGAGAAACTGGACCAACTTCTTGATCTTCTGGAAGAATTGCAGGCCGTCAAGGTCTGACCCCTCATGCACACGATGGGGTCACAGCGTTCCAAGACCCGTATCCAGCGCTGACAGAATCTTCGCCACATCCTCTGACGTTACGATCAGAGGCGGCGACAGGATGATGTTGTTGCCCGACACGCGGATCATCACCCCGTCCTCATAGGCTGCCTTCTGAACCTGCAGCGGCAGGTGTTTCGCAATCGGTGCTTTGGTTGTGCGATCCGACACAAGCTCTAGCGCGCACATCAGGCCCTCGCCCCCGCGCACATCCCCTATGACGTCGTGCTTTTCCGCCAGTTTCTGCAGCCCGGCAAACAACTCATCCCCGCGCGCGGCTGCGTTTTCCCAAATCCGCAGGCGGTCGGTTTCCGACAGCGCCGCCAAAGCCGCCGCCGCCCCGACCGGATGGCCGGAATAGGTGTATCCCTGATCGACCGACCCTTTGCCGGTTGTGTCCTTTTCAAACACCTCGGCCACCGCGCCCGAGATCATCGCGGCCCCGAACGGGAAATACCCGTTTGTGATCGCCTTGGCCGTGGCCATGATGTCCGGCTGCACGCCCCAATGCCGCGAACCGCTTTCGCTGCCTGTCCGACCGAATGCGGTGATGATTTCATCCGCAATCAGCAACACGCCGTGCTTGGAACAGACCTCGCGCACCATGGGCATGAAGCTCTTGTGCGGCGGGATCACGCCCCCTGCCCCCAGAACCGGCTCCATGATGAAGGCTGCCACCGTGTTTGCGCCCTGAAATGCGATTTCGGCCTCAAGCGCTTTGACGCACAGCTGCGCCAGACGCTCGGGGTCGGTCTCGTCAAACGGGTTGCGGTATGTCCATGGTGCGGGGATGTGGAAACAGCCCGGCATCATCGGCTCATACACCGCGCGAAACTTCTGGTTTCCATTGACCGAAGCGGCGGCGAAGTGGGTCCCGTGATAACCCTGTTTCAGACTGATGAACTTGGTACGCCCGGCCTCACCGCGTATCTTGTGGTACTGGCGCGCCAGTTTCAGCGCGATCTCAACCGAATCCGACCCGCCCGAGGTGAAGAACGCGCGGGTCAGCCCGTCCGGTTCAAAGAACTGCGCCAATTCATAGGACAGCTCGATCACCTTATCGTTGCTGGTCCCGCGGAACGTCGAGTAGTAGGGCAGCGCGTTTAACTGCTCGGCGATGGCTTGCTTCACCGGTTCGCAGGAATAGCCCAGATTGACGTTCCACAGACCCCCGACAGCGTCTATCGCCGTGTGACCATCCACATCGGTGATGCTGACCCCTTCCGCACCGTTCAGGATGGTTGGCGGGTTCTTCTGGCTGTCCGCCGGGTGCGCCATGGGATGCCAGAAATGACGGGCGTTGTTTTCCTTCAGAAAGTTCGAATCTTTCATGTCGCGTATCTCCGGGAATGCGTCCACCGTTGGTTACGGGTGGAATTCGGTTGGAAATCTGTCGGGCAACTGACCGCCGAAATTCGCCGTCAGGTCCGTCGACAGGCTGTGCAAAGCCGTCAGAATGTCTGGCAGACGGTCGTCATTGGCGCGGCTTTCCGGGACAGCGATGGCAATCGTGCCCAGCGCCACCTGATCAATGCCAAAAATCGGCGCAGCATAGCCAAAGACACCGTCTTCGTAGCTGCCGTTGCTGTTGGCCCAGCCCGCCTTGCTGACCCGCGCGACCTTGTCCCTGATCTGGTCCGGGTCGGTCAGCGTGGTTTCCGTGAACCGCGTTTGCTGTTCCTGATCCAGACGCTCCAGCAGGAATTCGGGTCCGAAGCTCAGGATACACAGGCCCGAGGCGGTTGCGTTGATGGGAAGGACCTCGCTTGGGTCGAGGCTGACACGCACGCTGTGTCGCGTGGTTTCCACCACCAGCGCGGTTTGCAAGCCGGTCTTTTCCAGCAGCGACAGATGCAGGCTTTCGCCAACCTGGTGCATCGCCAGTTGCATCTTCTGACGGGCACTTTCGATGCCGGGTCTGGCAACCTCTCGCAGCGCGGCAAGACGCAGCGCAGCCGGTCCGATTGCATAGGATTTGGTCATCGGGTTCTGTTCGATCAGCCCATATTCCTCAAGCGCGCGAAGATGGCGCAGCGCGGTCGCCTTGTTCAAACCGGACAGGCGCGCGAGGTGACTCAGCCCGATCTCGGGTTGAGCGTTCGAAAAATAGTCCAGCATTTTAAGGGCGTTGAGGGCCGTACCCATGTGTTTTGCATCCTCCGCTTCAGGTAATACTTGACAGAATAAGGTTAACAACGCAACATTATATTTGTTAACGCGGTTCAATTAATGAACCTATAACGGGAGGTGTCAATGAAGAAATTTCTAACAGCCGCCGCTTTTGCAGCGACCGCAACCGCCGCCCTGGCGGAATACCCCGAGAAGCCGGTGACCTTTGTTGTGCCGTGGCCTCCGGGTGATCTTGAGGACGTGCTGACCCGAATGATCGCCGACGAGTTTCAGGCCATGTATGGCGTGCCGGCGGCGGTGGTGAACAAGCCCGGCGGTGGCGGCGGCCCCTTCCCCGGCGCGGTTGAGGTGGCAAACGCCCCGGCGGATGGCTACACGATTGGCTCCTTCGTGATTGGTGTGCCGGTGGTTGGCCCCGAAATCGGCATCCCTGAACTGAACCCGAACCCGTTTGATCCGATTGGCATTTTCCTGACCTACCCCTTCGTGATCGCGGCCAGCAAGGATGCTCCGTTCTCGACCTGGGACGAGCTGGCGGCCCACGGCAGGGACAATGATGTAGCGCTTGGCCATTTCGGATCGGTCCTGCCGCCCACGCAGGTCACCTTTGCCGCAGCGGTCAGCAGCGGGTTCGACTTTGCCAGCGAAGCGGCCTTTGACGCGCTGGATTGCAACACGCTGGCCTCGGGCGATGTGGATGTGATCAACACCACGCTGCAACTGGTGCTGCCTTGCCTCGATCAGGTGAACGTTCTGGCCAGCATCGGGGGCGAGCGGATTTCGCTGATCCCGGACACCCCGACAATCGTCGAGATGCAACCGGACCTTCCGCTGGCGCTGTGGAACGGGCTGTTTGTGCACAAGGACACCCCCGCCGACGCTCGCGAGAAGATCACTGCAGCGGCGCAAAAAGCGCTGGCATCTGACAAGGCCAAGGACCTGGCCAAGGAAACCGGCGCGCTGGTCTATTGGCAGGACCCGGATGCGTCGAATGCGCAGATCGAGCAGGACAAAGCCTCATTCGCCAAGATCGAAGAGATTCTGGGCGAATAAACCGAAACTGGCCCGGCGGAGCGTTCTGCCGGGCCTTTTTCTTTTCGGCAGGAGGTCGCGATGATCGCAAAGACACTGCAAGACATGTTCCGCCGCTACCGGCGTCCGGGCGACATCATCTTTGCCACGATGTTCTTCGCATTTGCGCTGTTTCTGCTCAGCCAGCTTGGGGCCGAGACCAAAGTGGTCAAACGCACCAAGTGGTTCGCCCAGCCGTCGCTTTGGCCCACCATTGCCATCTGGGGCATGGTCATTTTCAGCGGGCTGCATCTGCTGGGCTCGGCCCTGTCGCACCGCATCCCCGGCCGCTGGCGCGAAATCGCCTTTTGGCTGATGTCGCTGGAATACGTCCTCCATTTCCTGATCTATGTGGTGGCTGTGCCGTGGCTTGGATACCTGCCATCCACAATGCTGTTTGCGGCCTTTCTGGCCCTGCGCACCGGGTTCCGCTCAACCGGTGCCGTCAGCATCGCGCTTGTGTTCGGGGCGGTTGTTGCCATCGTTTTCAGGGCCTTGTTGCAGGTGAATATCCCGGCAGGCCGCGTGTATGAATACCTGCCTGATTCAGTGCGCATCTTCGCACTGACTTACCTGTGAGGGCGTCATGGACACTCTGATCTCAGGTTTCGCCATTCTGGCGCAGTGGCAGGTGGTTGTCGCACTTGTCATTGGCTCGGTCGGCGGCGTCATCATCGGAGCCCTGCCCGGCGTCGGGGCCGCAGTGGCCATTGCCATCCTACTGCCTGCAACTTTTGCATTCGAGCCTATCGTCGGCCTGACCCTTTTGCTGGGGATATACGGCTCATCCATGTATGGCGGCGCGATCCCGGCCATTCTGATCAATACGCCTGGCACGGCGGTCAACGCCTTGACCACGTACGACGGCTACCCCATGACCAAACGGGGTGAGGGCCACCGCGCGCTGTCGCTGGCCTATTCGGCGTCGTTTTTCGGCGGTATCTTCTCGATCCTCTGCCTGATCATCCTGTCACCGGTTCTGGCCTGGGTCGCCCCGCATTTCGGCAGCCGAGAGATTTTCTTAGCCGCATTCATGGGCATCCTGCTGGTGATCCTCGCCCATCGCGGCCAGACATTCTCTGCCGCGATGCTGGCCTTTTTCGGCATTTTCCTCAGCACCGTCGGGCTGGAGCCCGTCAAATACACCAAGCGCTTCACCTTTGACCAAAGCTGGCTGTCGTCCGGGGTCGATCTGATCGTGGTTGTGCTGGGCCTGTTTGCGATCAGTCAGGCGCTGTTGCTGCTGGTCGACAAGGAACATGCGCCGGGCGAGGCCCATGTCCGGGGCAACATATTCGCGGGCCTCAAAGAGCTGCTGGGCCTGAAACGTATCGCCACCATATCCTCATCGCTGGGTGTGCTGATGGGCATGGTGCCGGGCACGGGCGAGTTCACCTCGCAGTTCCTGTCCTACACCTACGCGCAGAAAACTTCGAAAGACCCGGATAAATTCGGCGATGGCTCGCCCGAGGGGCTGGTGGCCTCCGAGGCCGCGAATAACGCGGTCCCCGGTGCCGCCATGATCCCCCTGCTGGCGCTGGGTATTCCGGGTGAGGCGCTTACGGCGATGATGCTGTCGGTGTTTTACGTCCATAACGTGATCCCCGGCCCGCAACTGTTTGCCGATCAGCTGGATTTCGTCATGGCGCTGTATATGTCGCTGATCCTGCTGAACGTGATCGTGCTGGTCTTTCTACTGTTCTCGACCAACCTGCTGCTGAAGATCATCCAGATCCCCACGCGGTTCCTGGGCGTCATGATCCTGATCCTGTCCTTTGTGGGTGTGTTCAGCCTGCGCAACTCGGTGACGGACTGCGCCATTGCAGCGGGGTTCGGCGTGTTCGGCCTGATCCTGAAACGCCTGAACCTGCCGATTGTGCCAATCATTCTAGGCATGGTTCTGGGCGGCATCATGGAGGTCAAACTGCGCAGCGCTATGGCGCGGGTGAAAACGCCGCTCGACTTTATCGACCGCCCGATTGCCGCGATCCTGTTCGTGATGATCCTCGGGATCATACTGCTGCACATTCGAACCCTGGTGCAGGAACATCGCGAGCGGATCAAACCGCAACCGGTTCTCGACGAAGATTCAACTCAGCAAGGATAACCGCCCATGGATCAGTCCGCGATTGACAGGCTGCGCACGCAAGGGGTTTCTCCGCGCGGTCATTTCATCAACGGCGCGTTTCAGGCCTCAGAGACCGGCGCGCAGCATCAGGTGTTGTCGCCAATCGACGGTCAGCCGCTGACCCATATCGCCGAGGGCAGCGCGGCGGATGTCGATAACGCCGTGCGAGCCGCGCGGGTAGCGTTCGAGGATGGCCGCTGGTCCCGCATGGCCCCCGCCGCGCGCAAGAAGGTGTTGCTGAAACTGGCCGATCTGATCGAAGCCCGCGCGCTGGAGATCGCCGTTCTGGGCGTGCGCGATAACGGGACCGAGATCAACATGGCGTACAAGGCCGAAGCGCTCTCGACCGCCGCGACCTTTCGCTATTACGCCGAGGCCATCGACAAGGTCTACGGGCAGGTCGCCCCGACCGCCCCGGATGTTCTGGGCCTGATCCACCACGCGCCTGTGGGCGTTGTGGGGGCGATTGTGCCGTGGAACTTCCCGCTGATGATTGGCAGTTGGAAAATCGCACCGGCGCTGGCGGCAGGTAATTCCGTGGTTTTGAAACCGGCGGAAAGCGCCTCGCTCAGCCTGTTGAAGATCGCCGAACTGGCCGCCGAGGCCGGGGTGCCGGATGGTGTGTTCAATGTCGTCACCGGACGCGGCTCGGTCGTCGGTGAGGCGCTGGCCCTGTCGATGGACGTGGATATCTTGGCCTTCACGGGCTCGGGTGCGACGGGGCGGCGGTTGCTGGAATACTCCGCGCGGTCGAATCTGAAACGCTGCTATCTGGAACTGGGTGGCAAATCCGCCAATATCGTCTTCAACGACGCCCCTGATATGGCCGAAGCCGCCAAGGTTTCGGCAGCGGGCATCTTCCGCAATTCAGGTCAAGTCTGCGTCGCCGGGTCCCGCCTGCTGGTTCAGGAAGATATCTACGAGGATTTCGTCGCCGAGGTCTCGCGCCACGCCGAAGCCTTTCGCGTTGGCGACCCGCTGGACTTGAACAGTCAGATCGGCGCGGTTCACAGCCTGCCCGAGCTGGAAGCCAACCTCGATTTCGTGACCAAGGCTGAGACCGAAGGTGCCGAGCGCCGCACCGGCGGCAACCGCATCCTGACCGAGACCGGCGGCTACTACATGGCCCCAACTGTAATGGCCGGTGTTAAAGAAACCGACAACTTGTTCCAGAACGAGGTGTTCGGCCCGGTTCTGGCTGTCACACCCTTCAAGGACGAAGACGAAGCAATCTGGCTGGCCAATGCCACGGTCTACGGACTGGCGGGCGGTGTCTGGACCTCAAACCTAAGCCGGGCGCATCGCATGGTGGCGGGCGTGCGCGCCGGAGTGGTGCATGTGAACACCTATGGTGGGGCCGACTTGACCGTGCCGCTGGGAGGCGTGGGCCAATCGGGCAATGGACATGACAAGTCCTTGCATGCGCTTGAAAAATATTTCGATCTGAAAACGGCGTGGATCAAGCTGTGACCGCGGGCGTCAGGGAGGACCCAATGACAAAGAAAACCATCCTGCTGATCGGCACCTATGACACGAAAGAACCGGAAATGCGGTTCATCGAAGAGGCAGTTTTGGCACAGGGAGCGGAGGTGTTGACCATGGATGTCTCGGTCCTGGGCGATCCGAAGGTACCCACCGATATCTCCAAGCACGATGTCGCCGCAGCTGCGGGCATGACAATTGACGAAGTCATCGCTCAAGGCGACGAGAACAGGGCTTTCCGCGTAATGTCGGCAGGGGCCGCGAGTGTGGTCGCGCAAACCTATGCGCAGGGACGATTTGACGGGATGCTGGCCACGGGCGGGACCATGGGCACCGATCTGGCACTGGATTGCGCACAGGCGCTGCCGATGGGTGTGCCGAAATACATCGTGTCGACCGTCAGCTTCTCACCGCTGATCCCGCCACACCGTCTTGCCCCGGATATACAGATGATCCTCTGGGCCGGGGGGCTTTATGGTATGAACTCTATTTGCCAGTCTTCGCTCAGCCAGGCCGCCGGGGCGGTTGTCGGCGCCGCAAAGGCCGCCATCGCGCCGGATCGCAGTAAGCCGCTGATTGGGATGACCAGTCTGGGCTCGTCCTGTCTGCGCTATATGAAGACCCTGAAACCCGCGCTGGAAGAGCGTGGGTTTGAAGTGGCCGTGTTCCACTCAACCGGTATGGGCGGGATGGCTTATGAGAAACTGGCCAGCGAAGGCGCTTTTGTCTGTGTCATGGATTTCTGCATGCAAGAGTTCAGCAATCTCATGGCGGGCTCGATGGTCTCGAGCGGTGAGGATCGCGTCACCAATGCGGGGCGTGCGGGCATTCCCCAAATGGCTGCCCCCGGCGCGCTGGACCTGCTGGATTTTGCGGGCTGGCAAGACATACCCGAGCAGTATGCCGACCGTCCGTTTCACGAACATAACCGGCTGATCAAAAGCTCGGTCTTCACTGGCGACGAGCGACGCGTCTGGATACGCGAACTGGCCAACAGGCTTGAGGCCGCGACGGGCCCCGTTCATTTCTTCCTGCCTGTTCAGGGTGTCGAGGCATGGGATAAGGAGGGCGAAGAGGCTCACGATCCGCAGGCGCTGGCCGATATGGTGGACGAGGCACGCAAAGTGATGTCAGGTCGGGTCCCGATGACCGAGCTGGACGCCCATATCAACGATGCCGGTTTTTGCGATGCCGTGTTGTCCTTGTTCGACGACTGGGTGGAAAGCGGAGTAGTAAAATCGCGGGCCGACCTCAACCAGAACTCAGCTTAGGCCGGAGACCGCACGGTCAGCGACAGACAGATCCGCTGCTGCGGCGCGCTGTGTCGAAGTGGAAATGCCCTTTGTGGTACTGATCCGCCTCGGGCCCCAACACGGTTCCAAAAAGACCGCAGGCCCCGCTGTGAAGATCGCGCAGAACATTGGCGGTGCCCTCGGCCTCCCACCCGTCGCGGACAGTAATCAGAGTGCCGTCCTGCAGAACAAAGGCGGATATATCAATTGCCCGCCCCCGAGCATGCTCCGACAGGCGCGCCCGGGGCTGATTGTTCTGGGTCTTGCACGAATAGTGACCGGCAAGGCGCATCCCCTTCAATCCGCCCCCTTGCCCTGCAAAAGCCGGTTTAGCAGTATTCTCGATCCACGTCTTGAACGTCACCGCCGTCTCGCAATCCATCAGCGCAAGCTGGCTGAGATAGATGTCGGAAATCACGCGCACTTGAACCGGGTCGGCAATCCCGCAGCCCCGGTATTTTCCGGAAATCGGTTTGCGCGTCTCACCCAGAATGGTCCAATCCCCGCACACAGCCCCGCGATCCCGCATTCTTTCACGCCCAAGCTCGAATTTGCGAAACTTGCAGGGCCGTATCTTCGGCCTTGGCGAGGTCAAAACCTCTGGCCCGCGCGTAACTGCTGTTTTGGTGATGGCCTTTACGGGGTCCGTGTCCGCATCAAATGCGGGTTCATATGCGACCAAAGATGCAGGCGCGTCAGCGCAATCCGGTGCGGCAACAACCGGCGGCGCGCATAACAAAAACACTGCAAACAGCATCCGCATCAGATCACCGTGTTTTGGACCGATGACCTCACGGCCGGCAAAACGGCACGTTGCAGGTCAGATCACGTGCAAAACGCACAGATTTGCCGTTGATTTCGATGATAAATGCCGAGGCGGCAAACCACCATCTGCCTTCCCCCACGCCAGGCTGGGACGCATCGCAACTATTTCCGAGATAATAGGTCGCGCCGCTGGCCGTCCTTACAACCGCACCGTGTTGATTGCAGGAAATCGCGATGTCGGGCGAACTGTTGTGCTCGGTCGCGGTGGCGGACGCTGCAATCATCGAAAATGCGCATGCTACCGCAAGGTGTTTTCTGATCATCAAATCATGCTCCTTATTACTATAACCCTTGAAAATGCAACAAACAGACCGGGAACAGATCGTTTGGAGTGATGGAAGCACTCTCGGATCGACCTTTCAACTGTTTATCGTCTTTGCGATTGTGGCGGAGGGCTGGTCATCTTCGGAGCACAAGAAGCAGATGCGTTGATCGTTGGAGGCTTTCCACCAAAAAGCCAGAGTTTCTTCGTTCATTTCACTCAAAATTTATGGTAATTACGCAAAGATTGGGTCACTTTTCTACCGCTCGGCACTTAAATTCTCTTTCAAAGGAGAAACCCGATGTCCCTGTCTGAATTCCGCCAATCCCTGCAATCCCAAGACCTCGTACGCGATCTGCGCGAAGGTGTGATCGGCGACGGGGTTTCCATTCCCGGTCTGTTTGGGGACGTTTCGCTTGTCTACGCCGACTACGTGGCGTCCGGTCGCGCCTTGGCTCAGGTCGAAGATTACATCCGGGACGCGGTGCTCCCGTTCTACGCAAACAGCCACACGGAGGCTTCGTATTGCGGGGCCTATATGACCCGGCTGCGCGCCGAGGCCCGCGCGGAAATCTCGCGCCTGACCAATGCCGAAGGCTGCAGCGTGATCTTCGCAGGCTCGGGCGCGACCGCTGGCCTGAACCGTCTGGTTCCCCTGTTTGGCGTCAATGAAGCCCGGAAAGCAGTGGTTTTTGTCGGCCCCTATGAGCATCATTCAAACCTGCTGCCATGGCGCGAATCCAACGCCGAGGTGGTCGAAATCCCCGAGGCTGCGACTGGCGGCCCCGACCTGAACGCGCTGGAAGCCGCTTTGAAAGAGCACGCGGATGCGGATGTGAAGATCGGCAGTTTTTCCGCCGCCTCCAACGTGACCGGCATTGTCACGCAACCCGATGAGGTGACCCGGTTGCTCAAATCGCACGGCGCGCTGGTGGTCTGGGATTACGCCGGGGGCGGGCCCTACCTGCCCATTGACATGAACCCGGCCCCCGACGCGCAGAAGGATGCAGTTGTCGTCTCTCCGCACAAGTTTCCCGGCGGCCCGGGCGGCAGTGGCGTGCTGATCGTGCGCGACGCGGCGGTTTGCCGGGAAACCCCATCGTGGCCTGGCGGCGGCACCGTGACTTTCGTCTCGCCCTGGAACCATTGCTACACCTCGAACATTGCCGCCCGGGAAGAAGCTGGCACGCCCAATGTCGTCGGCGATATCCGCGCGGCCCTGGCCTTTATCGTCAAGGATGAAATCGGGCAGGCTTTCATTTCGGCACGAGAGGCTGAGATGAACAAGATGGCCATACAGGCTTGGCCGCAGAACCCGCAGCTGACGCTGCTGGGAACAGAGCATCCGCAGCGGCTTCCCATCTTTTCCTTCCGGGTCACCCGCGCCGACGGGTCACCGTTCCATCACCAGTTGTTCACCCGGATGCTCAGCGATGTGTACGGCATCCAGACCCGGGGCGGCTGCGCCTGCGCCGGTCCCTATGCGCACCGGCTGCTGGGCATTGACCGGCCCCATTCGGATGCGCTGTTTAATGACCTGAATGCGGGCAAGGAATTGCTGAAACCCGGCTGGGTCCGCCTGAACTTCAGCTATCTGATGGATGACAGCAAAGCGCGCTACATCATCGACAGCGTAAATGAGCTGACAAAGCGTCTGGAGGAACTGGAACCGCACTATACGGCCGACCCGGCCACCGCGCGGTTCGCCATCGCCTCGGACGCGTTGGAAGTGGCCTGATCGCGCATAACCGACCGTGCCCGTCCTTCCCTTACATGCAAAAACTCTCTAAGTTTTTCGCATTTACGGGTCAAATGAACGGGCATTCCGGGAGTATGGACAGAAAAGACTTACGGATCATTGAGGAACTGCAAAAAGACAGTTCCTTATCACAGCGTGAACTTGCGGAACGGGTTAACCTGTCACAGAACGCGTGCTGGCGAAGACTACAGAAACTGAATGAGAGCGGCATCATCGTCGGCTCTACCGTGGTTCTGGATCGTCAGAAGCTGGGGCTGGGACTGGTCGTTTTCATGATGGTCAAAACCCGGCATCACTCTGCCGACTGGCTGGATGAATTCCGCCGCGCCGTTTTACTCATCCCCGACGTCGTTGATTTTTTTCGGATCGGAGGGGACTACGATTACATGATCAAGGTCATCACCGAGGATATGAACTCGTATGATCAGGTCTATCAGCGCCTGATTTCGACAGTCGAACTGGATGCGGTAACCTCCTATTTCTCGATGGAAGCGATTGCCGAACAGAGGCCCTTGAAAATCTCGTAACCGCAGGGCCAGTTTTTTGCACGGCTCAGACGGCTTCGAGATTGCCCAAAAGGATCGAGGTCATATCCGCTGAAATCGCACCATCCATTGCGACGACATCCATACCCGTCTCGTAGACGACGTTGTTCCTTGTGATCCCGGACAGATCAGCGCTGGAGTCCAGAAACACCCATTCCGCGTCGTTCGGCGTGGACTGACCAACCGCCACCTGCAAAATCGCCAGAGCGTCCAGCGCATTGATCGTCCCGTCTCGGGTAATGTCCGCTGCAATCAGATTTTCGGCCTCAGCCGTGCCCCAGGTTGGATCAAGCCCAACCGCAAGCCGCAGAACCTGCAGAGCATCAAGGGCGGTGATTTCACCGCTGGCGGTCGAGTAGGTTTTGACGATCTCCAACTCTCCGGGGAAGGTGCCATCCGGCAGGTCCAGATCGAACTGGCCGGTGTTGTCCGCCGTAGCCACGACAGTTCCCCCGCCATCCGGGGTAAAGCGAATTTCGGCATCCGTGAGCCCCGGATTGGCGGTTTCCGAGTTGATGCTGACATCCCCCTGAATGCCGCCGGAGCTGTCCGGGTCCAACCCGCCGAAATCTCCGAAATCCACTGGAACGTGATCGGGACCGCCAAAGCCGGATCCGAATATGTCGGCACTGGTCAGCCCGCCTCCGGTCGCGGAGTGAATATGCACGGTCTGTCCGCGATATTCGATGTCGGCCCCCTGCGCGGTTTTCGTGAAACTCAGTTGGGACGGCGACCGCAACAGAATGAAGTCGAACAAGTCCACCCGGTCGATGCCGGCCTCGAAATCGGTGATCGTTGTGGAGTCGCTACCCCATTGCATGACAAAGATATCGGCCCCCGCCCCGCCGGTCATGGTTGTCGCCCCGGTGCCTGCGATCAGAATATCGTCACCGGCCCCGCCCAACAGAGTGGAACTCAGGACACCGCCTGTCAGCATGTCATCAAGGCCCGTGCCGGTGACGGTGCCAAACCCCTCGCGTACCATGCCCAGATCCGCGACCGAGGTGGTGAGCTGTGTCAGCCCGGCCTCCGTTTGCGAGGCCGCAAAGATCTGTAACTCATCGCCGATATGGGCGACGCTCAGGGACTGGATGTTTTGCAGACCGGTCGCCAGCGTATCCTCAAAACTGTCCAGATGGATCAACTGACCAACGGGTGTGAGGGTGAACAGGGTTACGCCCCCGTCCGATCCACCGGCGACAACAAAGGCGCGTCCGTCCACTTCGATAACCGACATGTCCTGCACCGATTCGAACCGGGTATAGCGGGAGTCCAGAACGTGATCCGTGGGGCTGAGGCTGCCATTGCTGCCCAGCTTCATGACGCTGATCGAATGAGTATCCGACCCTGCCACGATCACCCAGGACTGACCGAACACTTCGACCACCTCCAACGCGGTGGGCGTGGCAATTCCCAAAGTGGACGTGGCCGCGCTGTTGTCGATTGCGCTCAGCGTGCCTGTCCCCTGATCCAAATGATAGGTCGCGATCGTGTTGCTGGCGGCATCAGACGCAATCACAAAATGCCCTGACTCGGCCTGCACCGTCTGGATGGAATCAACCTGCCCCGCCACCAAACCAGCCAGGCTGAGCGTCCCGTCACCGTTAACAAAATAGGTCCCGATCTGGCCCGTATCCTCATGCGCCACCACCAGAATATCCGTGGCACCCAGTGAAATCTGCACAAGGGCCGGGATATCCCCGCCGCCCGTCAGGGTGCCGGTTTCCTGCAGACTGCCGACGGAGCCGTCAGCGTTTAGCTCATAGCTGACCAGCCCTGTCGCCGTGTCTACATCCAATACAAGATGATCGGTTCCCGCCAGCGTGACCGGCGTTGCGCTGCAACCCACCTGAAAGGTGATCGTTCCGCCGTAATACTCGGTATCCACCAGTTGCGGCAGGTTCCCCTCGACCAGTCGCCAGGCGGCAACGCCACCCAGCGGGCCCGAGATGGAATAGAGATACGTGTCCCCGTTAAGCGTTTTTAAAGCCGTATCGCCGATACCTGAATCGAACGCCGCGCTCGCCGTTGCAATCACAGTTTCGAACCGAAGCATCATAACCGTCACCCCCTACGCCACCCCTGGCACTGAAAACAGGATGATCCGATGCCCCGGCCAAAACCAAAACGGAAATGTGGTGAAAACAAGGAGTTCGGTTTCGGTTTAACTCAATTTTTTCTGGTCCGATCGCAGCAATCGCCAGACGGCAAGACAGATGAACAGAACCTTGACCGGGCAGCCTGTCCCCATCGGCAGTTTGCAACAACCAAATGTGAGGGAAAGATGACTAAAGCACCCGATTCGAACACCCATCCGGCCGCAGATCAACCGGATGCCGAACACAAGTACGACGTCCGCAAGTGGATTGACGGCAAACTTCGCCGCTGGGCCGGAGGAGGGGTTTTGGGTGGGCTTGGAACCATGCTGACCGCATTGCCTGCGCTGTCTCAGGCCACGATTGAGGATCTCTATGCCTTTCAGTTCGCCGAAGCCATTCCCGGGGTGCGGACCGCAAAGCTGCTCAAGAACGGCGACGTGCTTCTAAAAATGGCGGACGGCCGCACTATGATCGTGGCCGCAGAAAATGTGCAGGTCCTCGAAGGCGGGGCGATCATGATCGCGGAAGAGGTGGTCGGTGAAATTGCTCAACTTAGCGCCGCCGAAGCAGGAGGCGCTGCGGCTGCGACGAGCGGCATCAGCGGTGTTGGCGCAGCATTGGGCGGCGTTGGGTTGGCCGGGGCCGCAGTCGCTGGCGCAGGTGGTGGCGGAGGTGGGTCTGACGACCCTGAGCCCGCGCCCAGCTATCCCAGCCTGAACCTTGCGCAAGTGCAATCTGCGGCGTTGAACAGCGGCAACACAAACGCGATTGCGCCCGAAGGCACATCAACCGTCGAGGTGACGATAGGATCGCTGGTCAAAACAGTGACACCCAATGCCGACGGTAGCTGGAGCCTGTCTTTGACGGCAGCCGAGGCCGGAAACCTGCCGCAGGGCGTATCCACGGTGACGATCCGCAACCTAGACGATGCAGGTCAGGAAATCTCGGTTCAGACTGTCCAGTTCGACATAGACACGTTGCCTCCGACCCTGTCGATCACCGGTTTTTCGGATGGTGCAGTTCTGAACTCTGCCGAGAAAGGCACCGATCTGACCGTCACCGGCACCACAGATGCCGAATCCGGGCAAACCGTAACGGTAACGGTTAATGGGCAAACCTATACCGGCACTGTCGCAGGCGGGCAGTGGAGCATCACCGTCCCTGCCGCAGACCTGACCTCACTACCGGATGGCACCACAATCTCCGTTACCGCGGATGTGTCTGACAGCGCGGGCAATACCGCGACGCAAGCCAATGGCAGCTTCGACACCGATTTCACCGCACCCACCGTGACGCTCGACCCGGTCGCAGGCGGTTCGATTGACCTTATTGATTTGAGCAGCGATTTGACCCTGTCCGGGACCACAACAGCCGGGGACGGCCAGACCGTGACCGTCGTTTTCAACGGCCAGACCTATACCGGCGCGGCCAGTGGCGGCAGTTGGAGCGTCACCATCCCAAGCGCCGATCTGGCGGGCCTGTCGACAGGAGTGCCCGCAGCAATCGGGGTGAGCGTTACCGACCCGGCAGGCAACCCGGCGGTTCCTGTGTCAGCCTCGGTACCCGTTGACCTGACCGGCCCTTCGATCGCGATCACGCCTCTTTCCGTCGGGGCGGCGATCAACGCAGCCGAGGTCGGGTCAGACCTGACAATCTCCGGGTCAACAGCCAATGTCGGTGATGGCCAGCAAGTCACCGTCACGTTGGATGGGCAGACCTACACCGGCACCGTCTCCGGCGGCAGTTGGAGCGTCACTGTCCCCGCACTGGACCTCGGCGCGCTCTCGGACGGCGGCAGTTTCACCATCACCGCCGATGTGACGGACAGCGACGGACTTGTCGCGCCCCAGGCCAGCGTGCCGGTGGCAAAAGACGTCAGCCCGCCGACATTGAGCATCGACGGCTTCTCGGACGGTCCCGTCCTAAATGCCGCAGAACAAGCAACCGATCTGGTCATTTCCGGCTCAACTACGGCGGAAGACGGACAGATCGTGACTGTCTCCGCGATCGGTCAAACATTCACAGGCACGGCTACGGGCGGCACCTGGACCGTCATCATACCAGCGGCGGAACTCGCGACCTTGTCGGACGGGGCGACCGTTGCGGTCACGGCGGATGTCGCTGACGCCGCCGGGAACGCGGCGCCGCAGGCCAGCAACAGTTTTGACACCGACTTCTCGCCGCCGACCATCGCAATCACCAACCTTTCGGACGGGGCCTTCATGAATGCAGCCGAGCAAGGCACGGACCTGACCGTTTCCGGAACTTCCGACACGCCCGACGGCACCGTAGTCGCGGTTCAAATCGCGCAGTCGGACGGAACTGTCGACATCAGCGGCACCGCCACTGTGTCCGGCGGGGTTTGGGCCTTCACCGCAACCGCCTCGGATCTGACCGGGCTGGTTGATGCGGAAACCTACAGCGTGGCCGCGTCGGTCACGGATGCCGCTGGTAACGACAATCAGGATACCGCCGCCTTCGCAACCGATTTCACCGCGCCAAGTATCTCGGTGAATCCGCTGTCTATCGGAGCGGTTCTGGATGTAGCGGAAAAGGACGTCGACCTCAGCATTTCGGGAACCACCACGGCGGAGGACGGGCAGACCGTTTCAGTTACGCTCGGCAGCCAGACCTACACAGCCATTGTCTCCGGCGGAGCATGGACGACCACGGCACCAGCGGCAGATTTGGGCGCGTTGGCAGATGCGACGACCTTCACCCTGACGGCCACGGTCGACGACGCTGCGGGGAATACGGTCACTACCTCCACGACGTCGCTCACCACCGATTTCCGCCCGGTTCTCAGTCTGGACTCAATCGGCTCAAACGGTGCGGTCCCGTTAGCGGATGCGCAAAGCGCTGGGGTTGTGGTCAGCGGGTCCTCGGCCGGGTTGACTGCGGGACAATTTGTCGACGTAGCGTTCAACGGGTCTCCTGCAGGCACCGCGACGGTGGCAGCCGACGGCTCGTGGACAGCGACATTGCCTGCGTCGGCGTTTTCCGGGACACAGGCAGGTGACGACTTGAACTTCACCGCCCAGGCGACCGTATCCGGCGGACCCGATCCCGAGCCTGTCTCCAGTGATGCAACGGCACACATCCCGGCGGCCTATGTGCTGACGGAAGTCGGGCGCAGCGGATCGACCGTCACATTCGCCATTCACGCGGACGAAGATCGCGACATCTCAAGCGGTCTGGCCATGACGGCAGAATTCCAATTTGACTCGGCTGTCGCCACTTTCGACATCGGATCGGATACGGAAAACAGCGAGTTTGACTTGTTCCTGGCCAACCCGGGTGCCGGAGATACCATCAACTTCGCCGGGGCCGCGACCACGTTCACCGATCTGTCTCAACCCCTGGTCACGTTCACCATGACGGTTCAGGACCCCAACCAGCCGATCGAGTTGACACTCACCACGCCCGACGGCGGCCCAACTGTGTTTTTCCCTGGAACAGACGGCGATGACACGTTGATCGCAGCGGATACAGACACATTTATCCGCGGTGGCGATGGCGACGATGCCATTGATGTCTCCGACGCCGGTCGGGACGTCGTCGTGTTTGAGGCCAGCCCCGCGAATAACGGCGTCGATACCATCACCGGGTTCACCCTTGGCACTGCAGCAGAGGTCTCAGACGCGCTGATGTTCAGTGGGCTGGACGTCGCAACTCTGCGCGGGACCGGTACAGATGTGGATATCATGACGATCGGCGGCGCGCTTGGGACGGATACCGGATTTGTCGGCTTGACCACAGTTCTTTCCGACCTCACCCAGGGCACAATTGAAACCGCAGTCGAGAGTTTCGCCGGAGTCCAGTCGGGCGACGAACTCTATGTCCTTGCAACCGACGGAACGGATAGCGTGCTGGTCAAGGTCGACTACGCGGCCTCGGATACGGCTTCGGTTGAAACCGTGGCTGTGTTTGATGGCCTGGCCGATCTCGGTGGACTGACCGCAGACAACATCCTTCACACTGATCCAACTGGCGCGTCAGCCTGAGCTGACAAAGCCGCTGAGGTTGAAATCAGGTTTCGCGAGGCGATAATGACCCAGAGCAGTTTACAACCGGTCAGCTTTTCCCGGCATAGGCACAGGTCGTGGCGGCGATTCACGTCATATGCGTTCGCCCGACACCGCACCGACTGTCCCATTGTGGAAACCGAGATATTTCAAGCGGCCGCAACTTTTCCGATCGCGTTCAGGGATTCGAGAACGGGTCCTGAGCCTGTGGCTTTGCTGTCCATGATGCCCGGAGTGGAGTCGCCGTTTGTCTCTGACGCCGGTATGTGGTTGACCACATATGTCCCATCTGCCTTGCGATGCCCCCCGTTTCAGGTGGAGCTTCCAGTAGCAGATAAATCTGCCGGGCCAGAACGGCTTCAACTGATGGTCGACGAAACATCGAGTCTCGTCTCGGACGACCAAGACGGAGAGGCATTTTTTGACAAATCGGGCCAATTGGCTCCGGAACTGCAAAAGGTACGAGCCTTTCTTCAGGCCCGGACATATGCGGCCAAAAAAACGCGACAACTTTGTCTTCTCTTTAAGAAGTTGGGTCTTTTCTCGGAACTGACGTCAGTTCAAGGGGTTCAATTTCCAATCGGGCTGCTGGCCATCGACGCGGGCGCACTGGAGCAACTGTCGCAGTCCCAGATGGCAGTTTTGACGCAAAAAGATGCATGGCGTTTGATACACGCCCACCAACTCTCTTTGCTGCACGGGGCGTGGGTGCTGCGTGCGCAACAACGGTTGAGCCAGCAATCATTAGCTTCGGAACAGAACAGGATTTCTGATGTCGCCGGATTTCTGGATGCAATGGCTGACGTTAACCGAAGGGATGCGAATGCTAGTTACCCCAGCTTGGAGGAACTTGATGCAGTCGATTAATCAACCCCTCCGCTTGTGCGTTGCACTTATCCTTACCGGCCAAATCTTTGCCTGCACGCAGGTACCGGATCTTGCGCCTTTAAAAACATCTTTATCTGGCGACCATCCAGGGTCCGGGATTACGAGGCCTTCGGCAGAATTGACGCAAAGCGATTTTGGCGCACGAATCCGGGCCGCCGTGGAAACCAGCCCGGTTTTGGCCCAAAGTGACTCCAGTATCGCGGTTGCCACAGCAAACCAATTCGCCGCAGAGGGCGCATTTCTTCCGCAAGTCTCACTGGGAATAAACGCCCGGTCGGAGCGCATTAAGTCTGACATTGCCGATGTCTCACCCTACTTGCGCGTGTCTCAACTGGTCTACGACGGCGGTGCGGCCCGCGGCGATCTGACCGCCGCGCGTGCAAGGGTTCTGGAAAGTCGTGGCAATCAGTTGCAAACGGCGGCGGCAACCGCACTGGCGGCCGTTGAAACTTACGTACTTGTGCAGGACAGTCGAAGAATCCTTAAGATAACCGCCCAGAATGTGGCTGCGCATGAGGAATTGGTTCACCAAATTTCAAGCCGCACGGCGAGTGGAGCGGGATCGAACGCGGATGTCTTGACCGCCCGCTCTCGGATGGCCGATTCCCGCACCCGGCTCGCCGACGCAAAAACGCGGGTTGATCGGGCCGAAGCACGGTTCCGCGAGGTGTTTGGCACCCCTGCAGGTGTTCTTTCCGATCCTGTACCAGCCCCAAAGCTTGAACGTAGTGATACCCAGATCGTGCTTGAAAGCCCGCAGGTTCGCCGGGCCGATGCTGGGTTAGTCGCCGCCAAGGCCGAATGGGCGGCAGCACAGGCCCGCCGTCAACCGGATATCCGCGTGGCAGCCTTTGCCAATCAGGACGACCGGCACGACGCCAATTTCGGCGTGGATCTGGCCTTTAACTACGAAATCGACAGCACCGGACAACGTCGCGCTGCCATTGCCGCTGCCGAAGCCCGGGTTAATGAGGCCGCATTCGCCCGCGAAACGCTTGTCCGCGAAATAGGTCGCGAACTTGCTTTCATCCGATCGGACCAGAAAGCCGGGGCCGAACGATTGCGCGCAGCGCGCTCTGCGGCCCGCGCCAATGCTGAGAGCCTTGAAGCCACACGCGCGCAATTCTCAATCGGACGCCGCAGCCTGATCGAAATTCTGGATGCGCAGCTGGATTACGTCAGCGCACAAGAACGCCTGATCCTGTCCGAGCAGAGCTTTTTCCTGACCAACTATGCCGCGCTGAGCCTGACAGGCGACATTCTGGACCTGCTTGGAATTTCACTGACCAAATGGGAGGAGGCTCAATGAACGAACGTTGCGAGGTATCTGACCCTTCTGTACCAACCACCTACGAGGCCTGTCTTTTGAATGTGGCCGCAACTCTGGACAGGCCATTGACTATGGCGGCGTTACACGCCGTTCAATCGGGGCCCAAAGGCGATCTTGCAATACGCGACATTATTGCAGTGGCCCATCGTTCAGGGCTGCAGGCGGCATATGGCGCGCGGAAACTGGCCAAATTCGACGACGTTCTGGTGCCGGCGATCCTGTTTCTGCAAGACGATAGGGCCGTCGTCTATCATGGGCGTACGACGACCGGCGCACTGCTTGTTTTCGACCCGGAACTCGAGGACGGGATCGGCGAGATTTCCGAGCAGAACCTGACCAACACCTATACCGGCTACGCCGTACTGTTTCGGCGCGACAATCGCGATGGAGCGTTCGTGGATCCAAGCGAAGGAACAGGGCACTGGTTTTGGTCGGCGCTTGCGGTCAATCGATGGTCATACACTCAGGTGGCGTTGGCCGCTGCGCTGGCAAATCTGTTGAGCCTGTCGACCTCAGTCTTCATTATGGTGGTTTACGATCGGGTTTTGCCAAATGAGGCAACGGAATCCCTGATCGCGCTGACGACCGGGGTGTGTCTGGCACTTGTGTTCGACTTTATCCTAAAACTGCTACGGGCCGGGTTCATTGACCGGGCCGGGCAAAGAGCTGACATGCTCATGGGTCAGCGCGTTTTTGACAAGCTGCTGAACATCCAGATGAAGTCACGCACGGAATCGACCGGAGCGATCACCAGCACCATTCGCGAGTTCGAAACACTACGAGAGTTCTTTACCTCGGCTACTCTGGTCGCGGTGGTTGATCTGCCCTTCATAGGACTTTTCATCTTTGTCATCTATCTGGTCGGCGGGCCGCTTGCCCTGATACCGGCGCTGGCGGTTCCGTTTGTTTTGCTAAGCGGCCTCGCCGTCCAGCCGGTTTTATCGCGCATGGCGGAAAAGAGCCTTGCGGATGGTCAATCCAAACAATCGGTCCTTGTTGAAGCGGTTTCGGGCCTTGAAACCATCAAGACCACGGCCGCCGGGCGGCAAATGCGATCCAGGTGGAAAACCGCGATTGAACGGCAATCCGCGCATGGCGCGCGCAGTCGGGCGGTCACTCAGTTTGCGTTGAATCTAACGGGTTTCACTCAGCAGGCCGCGCAGGTCCTGATTGTTTTTTGCGGCGTGTTTCTGATCACGGAAGGTCAGGCCAGCATGGGTGCGCTTGTTGCCTCGGTCATGCTGACCGGTCGCGCTCTGGCACCATTGGGGCAACTCGCCCAAACGCTGACCCGCGCCAATCAGGCGCGAAGCGCCTACCGTAACCTTGACACGTTGATGCGGGCTGAAAGCGAAAGACCGGATGGGCGCAGCTGGATAAGCCGGTCCAATATCCAGGGCGGTATTTCGTTCAGCAATGTTCATTTCGCATATCCGGATCAGTCCGAGGACACGTTGAATGGGGTCTCCTTTACCATTAACCCCGGTGAGAAAGTTGCAATTCTCGGGCAGATCGGGTCTGGGAAAAGCACGATAACGCGACTGCTTTTGGGGCTTTACGCCCCGCGGGTCGGATCGGTGATGCTTGATGGCGTGGATATCCGCCAGATCGACCCGGGCGACCTGCGCCGCAACATCGGATCAGTGTTGCAGGATATCTGGCTGTTTTCGGGGTCGATAAGGGACAATATCAATAGCGGCACAATCCGCCCTCGGGATGAAGACCTGATCGAGGCCGGTCGCATTGCAGGTGTGGAAGACTTCGTCGCCCGGCACCCCGGTGGCTATGACCTAAGTATTGCCGAGCGGGGCGAAGGGCTTTCTGGCGGTCAGAAACAGGCTATCGCCCTGGCCCGCGCGCTGGTCGGAAGGCCTCCGGTTCTTTTGTTCGACGAGCCGACCAGCGCCATGGACGTCAAGACCGAGGCAGAGGTCGTTCAGCGCCTGAAGCAAGCCACCAAAGACAGCACAATGGTTATTGTCACCCATCGCACCAGCTTGCTGGACCTCGTCGACAGGGTCATCGTGATTGAGGGCGGAAAGATTTGCGCCGATGGACCCAAAAGCCTGCTGTCGCAACGCCCACGCAGGGCAGGGAGTCATCTGAATGTCGCAGCATCCTGATCTGGCAGCGCTTGCGCGGGAAATGCGTGGCCGCTCGCCCTTGCGGGGTTCGATCCTATTGCTGGCGATCTTGTCCTGCCTGTTATGTGCGGGGATTTGGGCGCACCTGACGGAGTTGGACGACGTCACGCGTGTGGATGGCCGGATCGTCCCTTCGGGCGATGTACAGGTGATCGAGGCCACGGAACCCGGGGTCTTGCAATCCGTATATGTGCGCGAAGGTCAGGTTGTGGACAAAGGTGCCTTGTTGATGGAACTGGATGCCACCCAGATCGACAGCCAGTTGAACCAAGAACAGCAAAAGGCGTATGGCCTGATGGCGCGTGTGCAGCGGCTGCAGGCTGAAATTGACGACGCTGAGTTGCATTTCGAGGCGCGGCTGATCGAAGGCGCGCCGACGGTTGTGCGCTCGGAAACCGCCCTGTTTCAGGGCCGCATGGCCGAGTTACAGGCGGAAATCGCCATTCTGGAACGCCAGCGGCAGCAACGGCATCGAGAATATGAAGAAGGTTTGGTGGATCAGGTCACGGCCGAAGAAACGCTCAAGGTGCTGGCCGAGGAACGCGCAATGATGGCTCCGCTTGTAGAAAGCCGGATGGAACCTGCGACGACACTCCTGACCCTGCGGCGCAGTGAGGCTGAATGGAAGGGGCGCAAAGTCAGGGCCGAAGCCGTGACCAGCCGGCCGAAAACCGGTTTGACCGAGATTGACGATCGCATTCGGGCCACGCGCAGCCGGTTCCGCAGCGCAGCGTTGACCGATCTGGCGCTGGCAACGGCAGAGCTCGCGGCACTGCAGCCCAGCCTGCCCGCCTTGCGCGACCGGGCTTTACGCGCACAGGTGCGGTCGCCAGTGCGCGGGATCGTCAATCGCATTCACCGCACCACAATCGGCGGGCTGGCCCGAAGTGGCGAGGAATTGATTGAAATTGTCCCGCTGGACGATTCCTTACTGGTAGAGGCTTACGTGCGGCCCGAAGACATCGCCTTTTTGCATGCGGGCCAGAAAGTCAAAGTGAAGATAACGGCCTATGATTTCGCCCGCTACGGCGGATTGGAGGGTGAGATCATTCGCATCGGTGCCGACACCATCACCCGGTCAGAGCGCAATGATGAAGAGGTTTTTGTTGTGGAGATCCGCACCAGCAATACGATGCTGGACGGCAATGGCGTCGCCGTTGAAATCATCCCGGGCATGATTGCCGAGGTCGACATGCTGTCGGGACGAAAATCGGTGTTGGACTACATCATTCAACCGGTTGTGAAGATCAAAGATCAGGCGCTGCGGGAGTGATTTCCAGACCAAGCAGCAGCTGACGTTCCGGTCCGCTTCACGGGAGAGTGGCAGGAGCGTCTGACAAACCGACAGCAAGACCCGGCTTCACGGGGTCTGATGTGTTGCGCTGAACACCCGCAGTATCGGGTGTGCCGGAGAAAAAGCGCGCCGAATGATCCGGCGCTCACCGCCAATTTACGTCGCCGAGAAAGATATAGCCCGCCCCATAAATGGTCTTGATCAACCGGGGGTTTTTGGGGTCTTCACCCAGCTTGGTGCGCAAGCGTGAAATCCGCACGTCCATCGCACGG
This sequence comes from Ruegeria sp. F11, assembly GCF_056533855.1. Lineage (NCBI taxonomy): Bacteria > Pseudomonadati > Pseudomonadota > Alphaproteobacteria > Rhodobacterales > Roseobacteraceae > Ruegeria > Ruegeria sp. F11. The sequence continues at coordinate 339,528 of NZ_JBQFOW010000003.1, forward strand.
TCGAAACTCTCACCCGCCGCGCCCCCCAGTGTTTCCTGCATCTGGGCGCGGCTGATCAGCCTCTTCGGGCTTTCCAGAAACAGCCGTAGAACTTCGCCTTCTGCATGGCTGAAGGTTGTTTCGGCCCCATTCTCATTTTCAAGGGCATACCGGTCGAAATGGGCGGTCCAACCATTGAACTGCGCCACATCAGAACGCGCAGTCCGCGCCTGCGGCGAGCGCAATCTTGCACGGATGCGCGCGACAACTTCAGCCGGGTCAAAAGGTTTGGTGATGTAGTCGTCCGCCCCCAATTCAAGCCCTGTCACACGATCCTGCACCTGAGCGCGACCGGAAATGATAATGACCGCGGCCCCTTGTTCCAGCGCCAGCCGGTGAACCAGGGCCAGCCCATCCGTGTCCGGCAGGGACAGGTCAACCAGACACACATCGGGTGTGACGCTGTTCAGCGCCGCCTCAAATTCCCGCGCTCGCGAGAAGCTCTGTGTTCGAAAGCCCGCATCTTCGAGCGTATCCGTAAGAATCCGTCGAATTTCGGGCTCATCGTCGAGAATGGTCACCAGCGGTTGGGTCATGAAATCGTCTCGGATCGGATCAGGGCGGATAGCTGCGCCTGTGTAAACGGTTTTCGCAACACTGGCGCAAGGGTAAGCGCCTGGCGATACAGAAGGTCCGAGGGCGGAAGCGATGTCATCAGGATGCAGGGCAGCCCCGACCCGATTGATTTCGACAGATCAAGCCCTGTGCCTTTGCCTTCTAACAGAACGTCGGACAGCACCAAAACGATGTCTTCCACATCCCGGGCCAGCGCAAGCGCCTCGTCAACGGATGTCGCTTCGATCACCGAATAACCCAGTTCGACAAGCATATCCCGGAACTGACCGCGCAGGTCGGCATCGTCTTCGACCAGCAGAACCAGCCCTTCCTGCACCGGTGGCGCAGGTCGGTAGGGAAGTCGCAGAACGACGGACGCGCCGGACGGTGTGTTGCGCATATTCAGGCCTCCACCAGCCAGCTTGACCGTGTCGTAAACCATGGGCAGACCCAGCCCCGAACCCTCGCTGCCTTTGGTAGTGAAGAACGGGTCAAGCGCCTTGTCCAACGCTTCGGACGAAAAACCAGGCCCGGTATCGGATACGGCGATCTCGATCCAGATCGTTCCGACGGCATGGGCGCTGATTGTAATCTGACCAGTGGTCCCGCAGGCGTCCCGGGCATTCAGAATAAGGTTCAGAAGGGCATCCTGCAGCATGCCGGGATCCAGCATCAGCACCTGGTCCGGCAGGTTGTTGACAACAGATAAACCCATGCCGCGCGGAAGGGATGGGGACGCAAGAACCCGCAGATCTTCAAGCAGGCCCTTCATGTCGGTCGCCTGGGGCTGAGGCGTTCGATTTCCCGTCATATCCGCGATGCGGTTCAGCAATTGCCCGCCACGCCGCGCGGTTTGCTGGGTGGCTGCGATCAGTTCTTTTGCATTGTCCGGCAGGTCCATCCTGTCCAGCTTGGCCTGCATGCCCAGTATGATGGTCAGCAGGTTTGAAAAATCATGCGCCAATCCGCTGGTCATCTGCGCCGCCAAAGCGCGGCGGCGGGTCTGTTGCAGGGCCACACGGGCCTGTGTTTCTTCGGTGATGTCCACCGACATCACATAGACGCCCCCCGCCCCATCCGGGGTGAAGGAAACCCGGATACGCCGCGCGTCCTGATCTTCAGTGAACTCAAAGACCGAGGTTTCACCGTCATACGCCTTTTGCAGATGGGGCCCAACCCGCGCGAAGGCATTGGCCCCCAGCGCGTCCGAGATATGCATGCCGAGGATATCCGACGGGCGGCTTGGCAGAACCGAACTGAGCCGGCGGTTGGAGTAGTCATAGCGCCCCTCGCCATCCAGATGCGCGATATGGGCGGGCATCATCTCGGTCGTCATGCGCGTGCGTGCTTCGATCTCGGTCAGTTCGCGCTTGGCCTCTTCCAGCGCCGAGTTGGTTGCCGCCAACTGCCGGTTTGCGGCCGAAAGCTCCTCGGCGTGGCTGAGAACCTGATCGGACAGTTCCTCGGACCGCGCCCGCAGCAGGTCTTCGGCCCGTTTGGTGCGCGTGATGTCTGTGTACACCGCGACCCAGCCTCCCTGCGGCAGCGGAGCGCCCTCGACCGAGATGACCTGCCCGTTCGGCCTGACCCGTTCCAGATAATGCGGCTCGAACGCCAGGGCTTGGGTGACGCGCTGGTGCACGACCTCATCGACATCCACGTCGTCGCCGTATTCGCCCCGCTCTGCGATGAAGCGGATCGTATCGGCAAACAACGCACCGGGCTGCACCAGCGCATCCGGCAGATCGAACATCTCCTGATAGCGCCGATTGCTGACCACAAGGCGCAGATCGCTGTCACAGATCGACAGGGCCTGACCGATCAGGTTCAGACCGGCGGTTGTCATCGCCTTTATCCGCTGTTCAGAGATGTCCAACTCAGCCCTCCGCTGGCTCAGGCGTAACATCAGAATGGGTGCAGGTGTAGGGGTCTTGGGGCAGGAAACCCGTTCGGCCCGTGTTTACCGGCTCACCTAATACCGGGACCGGGACGTCGCGCCCTGCGCCGTGATCGAGTGCAGCGACAGCGTGTGATCCATGTTCCGCATCCGGTGGCGCAACATCTGCCGCCCCAAACGCGCGAGGTCTGCGGAAAATTCGGGCTTTTGGGCTACATTCTCGAACTCTCCGCTGCCCTGATGGTCGAACAGAATGGGCGGCAGATCGGCGGCGAATTCAATCAGGGTGAAGCGGTCATCGCGCAGAATGCCCAGACAGGACTCGCTGTTCCCCGTGCCCAGCCTTTGCTGCCACAAGGTCGGCTTTTCAGGTTTCGAAAAATCCAGTTCGCTGAAGGAATAGCTGCGCCAGTCTTCGGGTGTGTTTCCCTGCAGTAATGGCAGCAGAGATCGTCCATCCATCGCGTTCGGGACCGGCTGGCCCACCCAGTCCAGAATGGTGGGCGTTATATCGATGGATTCCGTCGGCACCGCGACCGAGGCCCCGGCCTGCGCCTGATTGCCCGGCATGCGGATCATCAGCGGCGTGTGATAGGCCGCGTCAAAGACCGTCATCTTGCCCCAGCTGTGCCGATCCCCCAGCATCTCTCCGTGGTCCGCCGTGATCACCAGCAGCGTGTCGTCATATTGACCGCTGTCCTTGAGGTACTGGATCACCCGACCGATATGGTGGTCGACCTCGGTCGCCAAACCCAGATAAACGGCCCGCAAGGCGCGGATGTTGTCATCGGTCGGGTCAACCTCAGAAAATCCGTGCACGAAGTCTCGGGCGGTTTGGGTATCAAGCGCGGGCCCGAAAAACGGGTGCAGGTCGCGTTCGTCCTCCTGGCCAAGCCGCGCAGGCAGCGGCACCTGTGCCGGGTCATACATGTCGTTGTAGGGCGCGGGCGCGACCAGCGGCGGATGGGGGCGGATATAGGTGAGGTGCGCGAACCAGCCCTCTCCCCGGCGCGGCGCGATGTTGCGCAGGAACTCGTCGGTCAGAAAGGCTGTGTCGCTGTGCTCGGCCTTGTACAGCGCGGGATCGTTCAACCTGGGCGTACCGCCTGTTGGAGACACGGGTTTGTAGACGTCCCAGTAGGTGTCGAAACTGTATCCCTTGTCCATCAGATAGGCCTGCCAGGGATAGGATTCCTCGAGCCGCATTTCGAGGACTTCGAGAAAGCCGGTCATCGGCTGTTCGTAGGACCGGAGCACCGGGTCATTCGGATCATGCACGCGCGGATCTGCCGAGGTATCGGTATAGCCAAAAAGCATCGGAAAATACCCGGCCTTGCGCATCTCGGTCGCGATGTTTGGCGTGTCGTGGCGCAGCGGCGTGCCATTGCGCACAGACCGGTGATTCATCGCATATTGTCCGGTCAGTATCGACGCGCGCGACGGGCCGCAGGGGTTCGTGACCGAGAAATGGCGTGTGAAAGTGACAGCCTCGTCCATGAACGCCCGCAGGTTGGGTAACTCCACATGCTCCGCCAAAGCACCGTTCAGGCAATCGGCCCGCAATTGGTCGATGATTATGAACAGAACATTTCCCGCGTGATCCATGAAATCCCCGATTCCGCACCCCGTATTTCGACGCGGACTTTGGAGCGGTTCCAACGCCCGCGCAACAGAATAGTCAGGCCGTAATTCAAGCAAACATCCGATAGAGTGCCCGACCCCTGACCAGTGTCGCCCGAACGCAATCTTGTCTGGTCAATTCCCGGTTGGGCCACATAAACCCGTTGCAGCGCAACCGTATTTCACTTCACATGTCCTCATGACGGCACCGACAATCACATCCGAGCAGACCGCCGACGGCACAAATGTGCAGATTGCCGGCGAAATGCTGACGCGATCCCTGGCCTCGGTCGAGGCCGCCTTTTCCGCCGTGCGCCCGGGCTCGGGTCAGGTCACGCTGGATTTGTCGGATGTCGAAGCGCTGGACACAGGCGGGGCCTGGCTGGTTGCCGATCTGGCGCGGCGGTTTACCGCGAACGGCGCGCAGTTGCAGTTTCAGGGGGTTCAGCCAGCCCATGCGGCGCTGATCGACACCGTATCGCAAAACATCCCCGATGACGCCGGAACCCTCGCCCCGCCGCGCAGCTTTACCGACTGGGTTGAACATGTTGGCGAGCGAACGGCCGGGGGGTGGAAAGACACCCTGTCCATGCTCGAATTTCTGGGCCTGACGCTGCACCGGCTGGCGCGCACCCTCGTGATGCCCTGGCGGCTTCGCCGGGCGGCGCTGGTCACACATATGGAGGAGACGGGGTTCAAAGCCCTGCCCATCGTAACCCTAATGGGCTTTCTGATCGGCGTCGTGCTGGCCTTTCAAGGGGCCACGCAGTTGAAACAGTTCGGGGCCGAGATTTTTGTGGTCGAGCTGATCTCGATCTCTATCCTGCGGGAATTGGGCATCCTACTGACCGCCATCATCGTCGCGGGCCGTTCGGGTTCGGCATTTACCGCCTCAATCGGGTCGATGAAGGTGCAGGAAGAGATCGACGCGATGCGCACCCTCGGCCTGGACCCGATTGAGGTGCTGGTCATTCCGCGCGTGCTGGCCCTGCTGATCACCTTGCCCATTCTCGGGTTCGTGGCCGACATAGCGGGCCTGTTCGGTGGCGCATTGATGAGCTGGATTGATCTGGGCGTCAGCCCCGGCATGTTCATCACCCGGCTGAACGAAAACACCGACGGCTGGCAATTGGCAATCGGCCTGATCAAAGCGCCGTTTTTTGCGGTGACCATTGGTGTGATCGCCTGTTGGCAGGCGATGCAGGTCAAGGGATCGTCGCAAAGTGTGGGACAAAGAACCACCGCCTCGGTCGTGCAATCCATTTTCATGGTGATCGCCATCGACGCGCTGTTTTCGATCTTCTTCTCTGAGATCGGCGTCTGACATGGATGGCACGGTTCAACAGCAAAGCACACAGACCGGCGCGCAGCGCGAAGCGGTGATCCGGGTGCGCGGCCTGAGAAACCAGTTCGGAGAGCAGGTGGTTCACGACAACCTGAATCTCGATGTCTGGCGGGGCGAGGTGCTGGGCGTCGTCGGTGGATCAGGGACCGGGAAATCGGTGCTGCTGCGTACGATTGTAGGGCTGAACAAACCGGCTGCGGGCAGTATTGAGGTTCTGGGCGTCGACGTGCTGAACGGCCCCGAGGCAAACAGGCGGCGGATCGAACGGCACTGGGGCGTGGCCTTTCAGGATGGGGCGCTGTTTTCCTCGCTGAGCGTACTGCAAAACGTCATGGCCCCGCTTCGCGAACATACCGGGATCAGCGAGAACCTGATGGAGGCGCTTGGGGCCCTGAAAATCAGTCTGGTCGGGTTGCCGCAACTGAGCTGTGGCAAATTTCCGTCGGAGCTGTCCGGCGGCATGCGCAAACGCGCGGCCCTGGCGCGGGCGCTGGCCCTGGACCCCGAGATCGTGTTTCTGGACGAACCCACCGCCGGATTGGACCCCATCGGGGCCGCCGCATATGATGAGTTGATCGGCGAGTTGCAAAGCGCGCTTGGCCTGACGGTTTTCATGGTCACGCATGATCTGGACAGCCTTTATGCGATTTGCGACCGCATTGCGGTACTTGCAGAAAAACGCGTCCTGGTTGAAGGTCCGATAGAGGACATGACCAAGGTCGATCACCCTTGGGTTCAGGAATACTTCACAGGCCCCCGCGCCCGCGCGGCGCAAGAGAAGGGGCAGGACAGGTAAAGGCAATGGAAACCCGGGCGAATTACATTCTGATCGGCGCGTTCACCCTTGCGGGTATTCTGAGTGTGTTCGCCTTTTTCCTGTGGCTCGTCAAATTCGAGGTGACCCGCCAATACGCTTACTACGATGTGCTGTTCGACAATGTCTCGGGTCTGTCCGCCGCTGGCGGTGTCAGCTTCAACGGCCTGCCGGTCGGACAGGTGATTTCGCTGAATCTGGATGAAGACGACCCATCGAAGGTACGTGTGCGCATCGAAGTGGATGCGGATATTCCGATCACGGACCAAACGATTGCCCAGTTGCAGTCACTGGGCGTGACCGGTGTGGGCTACGTGGAACTGACGGGCGGGTCCGCCTCGGGCGAACGGTTGCCGCAGGACAGTGTGATCAAAAGCAAGCGCAGCACCATACAATCCCTGTTCGAAGGCGCGCCCAAGGTGCTGGACGAAGCGGTCTCGCTACTGGAAAAGTTGAACTCGGTTGTAGATGAGAAAAATCGGCAATCGGTGTCCGAAATTCTGGACAATCTGGCCTCGGCCACAGGTCGGCTGGACAAGACGATGACGGATTTTGAGACCGTGTCGGGCAATATCAGTGAGGCAGCCCAAAATATCGGTGATTTCACCAAGCGCCTGGAGCCAATGATCGAAACGGCTGAGACCACGCTTGAGACGGGAACCGAAACGCTGAAAAGCGTCAAGACAGCTTCAGAGTCCGCGAAAGGGGCGCTGGATCAGGCTCAGGAAACGCTGCAGACGGCAAATCAGGTCATCGCCGAAGACGTCAGACCCTTTATCGAAAAGGGCTCGCAATTGGCGGAGCGGCTGACCCGCCTGTCGGACGAAGCCAGCGTGAGTCTGGGGGTAGTGACCGAAACCGTGCTCAACGCAAACACCACACTGGGTTCTATCACCGCGACGATGGATTCAGCTAAGGCGACGCTGGCCTCAGCCCAGCAGGCGTTCGACACGGCCAACCGGGTGATTGATGAGGACGTTGCACCAGTGGCGGAAGATATCCGCAATGCGGCCAATCAGGTGGCCGAGACCGTTTCGAACATCACGGACAAGTTGGATTCGATTTCCGACAATGTGCTTAGCGCCTCAAACTCGGCATCCGAGCTTTTGGGCACCATCGACGGCATCGTGCAAGCCAACCGCCGTCAGGTGTCGGATTTCCTGCGCGTGGGCCTGCCGCAATTCGTCCGGTTTATCGAAGAATCCCAGCGGCTTGTCATCAGCCTCGATCGCCTTGTAGACAAGGTCGAGCGTGACCCGGCACGCTTCCTTCTGGGCACCCAAGCATCGGAGTTCCGTCAATGATCAGGCCGCTACTCATACCACTGATGTTTGCAGCGCTTGCCGGGTGCACCGGTCTGGATACGCTCCGGCAGGCCTCTAAACCAAATGACCTGTATCTGCTGACGCCCAAGAGCACGTTCTCGTCCTCGCTGCCGCGCATCCGGAAACAGATCGTCGTGCAGGAACCGACCGCAACGGCCGCGGTCAATACCGATCAGATCGCGATTCAGCCGACGGCACTGCAGGTACAGTATCTGCCACAGGCCCGATGGGTGGACCGCGCGCCGCTCATCGTTCAGGCGCTGCTGGTCGAGAGTTATGAGAATTCCGGGAAAGTGGCGGCCGTTGGCCGCTCTATCGTCGGCCTGCGTGCCGATTACGTCATTGTCCCGGACCTGCGCGAATTTCAGGGGATCGTGGTCGGGGAAACCGCAGACTCGAAAACCGTACGGGTCGAAGTGCGCATGAACATCAAGATCATCGACGAATACGAAGACAAGATCATCGCCTCTGATTCCTTTCAGGAATTTGTAGTGTCGGCCAGCGACAAGACAGACGATCTGGTCGAGGCTTTCGACATCGCCCTTGGCAAGACCATGCGGGATGCGGTGGAGTGGAGCATTCGCAGAATCAATACCCACGCCGCGAATAATCCGCGTTCGTCGCCCAGTTAAGCGGTGCTTTAAATCGGGATCGTCGGATCAGAAATGATCTGCCGAGGCCCGATTCCAGTCCGACGCGAATTCGTCAGGAACGGCATCCGACAACAAAGCACCCTCTTCGATGAAGGTGTACAGTTCGGCGTAAGACCGCTCGCGCTCATCCGCTGTGCGACGGCGGATGTCCCCCGGTCGCAGGTCTGCGACCTTTTCCTTACCCATCGCGCCCAGCAGTTCGCGGAAACTTTCCAGCGTGGCATCATGAAAACGATGCACCCGCTGGCGTTTTTGCGGCACATTCACCGCCCGCCCCCGGATCGGGTCCTGCGTTGCCACGCCGGACGGGCAGCGGTTCGTGTTGCAATGCAAGGCCTGAATACAGCCGACCGCAAACATCATGGCCCGCGCCGCGTTGCACATATCCGCCCCAAGAGCGAACTTTTCGACCATATCGTACCCGGTTGCCACCTTGCCCGAGCAGATGATGCGGATCTTGTCGCGCAAGCCGACCCCGCGCAGGCAGTTGTTCACAAAGATCAGCGCCTCATTCAGCGGCATACCCAGACGGTTGGTGAATTCGACCGGGGCAGCACCGGTGCCACCTTCGGACCCGTCGATGGTGATGAAATCGGGGAGAATGCCGGTCTCTAACATGGCTTTGCAGATCGCCATGAACTCGGACGGTTGGCCAATACACAGCTTGAACCCGATGGGCTTGCCGCCCGACATCTCTCGCAGATGCTGCACAAAGTGCATCAGGCCGGTCGGGCCTTCGAATGCTTTATGAATGGGTGGGGAAATGACATCCTGATGCTCGGGCACGCCGCGGATTTCGGCAATTTCCTTATCGACCTTCGCCGCGGGCAAAACCCCACCGTGCGAGGGTTTGGCCCCCTGTGACAGCTTGATCTCAATCGCCTTGACCACATCCTTTTTGGCCTTTTCGGCAAAGGCGTCCTTGTCAAAACCCCCGTCAGCCGTGCGGCAGCCGAAATAGCCGGTGCCGATCTGCCAGATAATATCTCCGCCCTCGGCCAGATGATGCGGAGACAACCCGCCCTCACCCGTGTTGTGGGCAAAACCGCCATCCTTGGCCCCGCCGTTCAGGGCCCGGATCGCATTGGCGCTGAGCGCCCCGAAGCTCATGGCCGAGACATTCAGCCGCGACGCGTCATAGGGCTTTTCGCATTGCGGGCCGCCCAGCATGATACGCTCTTCGCTTTCGGGCACTTCCTTGGGGGCGAGCGAATGGTTGGCCCGGTGATAGCCCACGGTCATGATATCGTATTGGGTACCGAAGGCCTGCGTATCCACCTGCCCTTTGGCACGCGAATAAACCAAGCCCCGGATAATGCGGTTGTACGGACGACCGCTTTCGTTGGTCTCAACAAAGTACTGCCGGATTTCCGGGCTGACAAATTCCAGCATGTACCGGAAATGGCCCAGCACAGGGTAGTTGTTCAAAACATTGTGCTTGGTGGTCAGCATGTCATAAAGGCCGATCACGGCATAGGGCACCAGAAAGATCAGCAGCCACCATGCGGGGGCCCAGAACACGCCCCAGATCACCACCAGCGGCAGACACACGTAACTCAGGAAATAATAGAGCCTGCGAACAATCATGCCTGTTCTCCTTTTGGGGGCGCCGGATGGGCGTGCCTGTGTTGACAGGCCCACCGTGAAGCAACAGGCCGTTTGATTGCAAGCGTTTGTGCGCCGCGTTTCTGCGACCAGCGGAATTGTGAAGCGCTGTTAAGGGGTTGGACCCCGGTTGATCCGACGCAGGGCAACCGGTATGCCGATGCTGACGCACAACAAGGCTGAACCCGTTGGCAGAACCCGCATTCAAAAGCCGAACCCTGATGTTTCTGGCGGTTTTCATCGGCGGGGCCATCGGGTCACTGCTGCGAGAGGCGTTCTCGCTGGAATTGCCCGGCCTGCCCTTCCTGACGGCAACCTTTGGCATCAACGTGGTGGCCTGTTTTATACTGGGCTGGCTTTATTCCGTGCGTCACCGGGTGCATGCGCATGTGCTGCATCTGGGGGCGGTGGGGTTTTGCGGCGGGCTGTCGACCTTTTCCTCGTTCGTGGCCGAGTTGGAGCGGCTGGCAGAAAGCCATGTCTGGGCCGCCTCAACCGCTGCGGGGCTTGAGATCGTCTTTGGCCTTGCCGCAGCGATTCTGGGCGAAGCCCTGGGCCGCCGGTTCCATTCCGGACGAGGTACAGAATGACCGAGCTTTATCTGCACGCAATGTTTGGCCTTGGCGGCGGTCTGGGCGCGGTTCTGCGGCACTGGCTGGCCTTGAAGGTGAACCACGATCTGCCGTTTTCCACATTGATTGTGAACGTGCTGGGCAGCCTACTACTGGGGCTTTGGATCGGGTATCTGGGCGGGCCGGTCGAGATGGGCGAGGAAGAAAAACGGCTGGTCTTTGGGTTTTGCGGGGGCTTCACCACCTTCTCAAGTTTTGCCTATCAATCGCTGGAACTGCGCCGGGAACGCACACTGGCGTTGGCGGTCGGTAACATCCTGATCAGCCTCGCCCTGTGCTGGTTCGCGCTGTGGCTTGGATTGACCCTGACGCGTTGACCACGTTCTGCCACCCGCTACATTGCGTGCATATGCATGCGGATCGCCAGATTGCCCATGATCCAGACGGTCCCGAGGATGATGATCAGCAGAACAAGTGTCGAAAACAGGATCAGGTCCAGATCCTCGCGGCTGCTGCGGCGGCGGTCGATATGCAGGAAGTAAACAAGCTGAAAGATCAGTTGCGACAGACCCAACAGGCTGAGGGTCAGGTACACCCCGATCGTTTCGAGACCAAAGCTCTGCGCGATCCCGAACATCGCCAAGGTCAGGATCAATGAGCCGCCATAACCGATAACATACCTCCGACGCTCGCGCCGGTGCATTTCGGTCCGCTTATCCATAGGTGAGCCCTCCGAAATAAACGATGGTGATGATGCCGATCCAGATCAGATCAAGGAAGTGCCAGAACAGCGCCAGCCGGACCACGCGGGACATCAACAGATCGGTCAGGCCAAAGACCCTTAGCTGTATCCCCAGCACGATCAGCCACAAACACCCCGCCGCAACATGCAGGCCATGCAACGGTACAAGGCCGTAGAACGCGGACAGGAACCCGCTGCGCTGCGGGATGCCTCCCTTTTCGGCCATGGCCATGAAATCGCGAATTTCCAGCACCAGAAAGCTGAGGCCCAACAACAATGTAATGCCGAACCACAGCACGATGCGGGCGCGAGGAAGGTTGTATTTAAGCGCCAGCATGGCCAGCCCAACGGTAAGGCTGCTGGTCAGCAGGATCATGGTCTGGGCAAAGATGCTTTTCAGGTCGAACAGCTCATGCGGCCCCGGTCCGCCTGCCTGCGCGTCGATCATAGTGATGTAGATGGCGAACATCAGGCCGAAATAGACCAGATCGCTCATCAGAAACACCCAGAAGCCGAAGGTAACGACCTCGGACGCCTTGTCGGCGCTGGCGTGATCTTCTCCCAGATTTATGCCGGGATAGCTGTGCTTGGGCGCGCGCCTCATGTCACGGCCTCCATGTCCGGGCGGGCAAGGCCGCGGTTTTCCGGGGCGGCCTCGTCGTCGCGGTCCACGGCTGCGGTGCTGTGGACAAGCGCCAGCCAGGCCTCGTGGTCCTTACGAACCTCTTCAGCGGGGATGATGATTTCGGTGCTGGTGTCGAAGCTCCAGATGATGATGGCGAGGATCATGGCCACGGTCATCAGCGCAGCCAGCCACCAGATCCACCAGACCAGCGCGAACATCCAGACACCGCTGAGCACGCAGAGGATGAAGCCGATGCCCGTGTTGCGCGGCATTTCGATATCCTCATACGCGTCCGGCGTTGGGTAAGCCGTGCCGCGTTCCTTGGCGGCGGCAAAGTCGTCGCGGTCGGTGACTTGCGGGATAATCGCGAAGTTATAGGGCGGCGGCGGCGACGGGATCGACCATTCCAGCGTCCGCCCGTCCCACGGGTCGCCGACGGGCACACGGGTTTTCTCGCGGTCGCGGATACTGACCCAAAGCTGGATCAGGATCGAGAAGAGCCCGCAGGTAATCACCAGCGCGCCGATGACGGCGGTGATCATATAGGGGTGAAAACTCGGGTCCTCCCAACTGAACGACCGGCGCGGCATGCCCATCAGACCGACGAAATAAAGCGGCATGAAGGTTAGCAGGAAACCGACGGTCCAGCAGAAGACCGAGACGCGGCCCCAGAACTCGTTCAGACGGAAGCCGAACGCTTTGGGGAACCAATAGTTGAAGGCTGCGAGCAGGCCAAACAGCACGCCGGGCAGAAGCGCGTTGTGGAAGTGGGCCACCAGAAACAGGGTGTTGTGCACCTGATAGTCGACAGTCGGATTGGCCAGCACCACGCCGCTGAGCCCGCCGATGACGAACAGCATCAGGAAGGACAGCCCGTAGAGCATCGGAACCGAGAACCGGATGCGCCCGCGCCAAAGAGTCGCCATCCAGTCATAGACCTTCACACCGGTGGGGATGGCGATCAGCATCGTCGCGATGCCGAAGACCGCGTTGATCAGCGCGCTTTGGCCCATGGTGAAAAAATGGTGCAGCCAGACGGTGAACGACAACACCGCAATCGACATGGTGGCGATGACCAGCGAGTTATAGCCATAAAGGCGCTTGGCTGAGAAGGTGGCGAAAACCTCGGAATAGATGCCATAGGCAGGCAGGACCAGCAGATAGACCTCGGGGTGGCCGAACAGCCAGAACAGGTTGGCGTAGTTCATCATGTTGCCGCCAAGGTCATTGGTGAAGAAGTGGAAATCCAGATAGCGGTCGGCCGCCAGCAAAAGTGCGGCGACGCCAAGCGGCGGCATGGCAAAGATGATCAGGATCGAGCTGCAGATGATCGTCCAGCAATACATCGGCAGCCGCATGAACTTCATCCCCGGCGCGCGCAGCTTGTAGATCGTCACCGCAAAGTTGATGCCGGTCAGCGTCGTTCCGACGCCTGAGACCACGATCGCCCAGATCCAGTAGTCCGGCCCCACGCCCGGATTGAACGCTGCCCCAGTATAGGGCGGATAGGCGGTCCAGCCGCCGGTCGAGAATTCGCCCACCACCAGCGACACCATCAGCATCATGCCAGCCGAGACGGTCAGGCCGAGGCTCATCTGGTTCATCACCGGGAAGGCAACATCGCGGGCACCGATCATCAGCGGGAGGAGGTAGTTCGCCACGCCGAAGACAAAAGGGACGGCCACGAAGAACACCATGATTGTGCCATGCGTGCTGAACAGTTCGGCGAAATGTTCCGGTTCAAGGAAGCCATCGCCCGGCCCTGCGGCCTGTTGCGCGCGCATGACCACGCCCTCCAGCACCCCCCGTGCCAGCATCACGATCGCAAAGACGATATACATAATGCCGATCTTTTTGTGATCTGCGCTGGTCAACCAGTCGCGCCTGAGTTGCCCCCACAGCCGGAACCATGTCAGCAGTCCGACCACGGCTATAACGCCCACGATCACAATCGCAGCGGCGGCGTTGGCGATGATCTCATTCGCGCCGGGGTTTTGGATCAGACCCGCGACGGGAAACGCATCCCATGTCAGGCGGCCAAAGAAACCGGTATCGGCAGTGGTCATTGGCTTGCCTCCTGCCCATAGGCGGTGGTTCCGGGTTGCTGGTCCTGCGGCAGAGGTTCGCCGCTGTGATAGCGGTGCAGAATGGAGTGGAACAAATCCCCCTCTTCCAGCGTGAAATACAGCGCATGCAGCGGCATGAGTTCTGTTCCCAAGGCCGCCTGCACCTCATCCCGGTCGGTGCGCATGGCGAGCGTTCGGTAAGTCTCATCCGTCAGGGGGATGCCGTGGGTGCGCACGCTTTCGACCCAGGCGTTGAAGTCCTGAGGCTGCATGGCCTGGGTCAGAAATTTCTGTTTGGTGAAACCGCGGCCATTATATTGCGTGTTCTCGCCCTGCATGGTTTTGGGTACATCCGCGACCAGATGCAGTTGCGTGGTCATCCCCGGCATCGCATAAATCTGCCCCGCAAGCGCCGGGATCATGAAGGACTGCATCACCGTATCCGTCGTCAGAGTCATGGCGACCTGCTGCTTGATGGGAATACCCAACTCGCCCACGCTGGCAATGCCCAGATCGGGGTAGATGAACAGCCACTTCCAATCCAGACCCACCACCTGCACCCGCAATGCGGGCTCCTCACCAAACGGCGCAGCGTAGGGGTCGAGCCGATGCGTTGCCTTCCACAGATAAAAAGACAGAATGGCGACAATCACGACCGGCACGCCCCACATGACGAATTCCAACGGGCCCGAGAAATCCCATTTGGGTCTGTAGGCTGCTCCACCGCCCTTGCGGCGGCGATAGCGCAGCGCGATCAGCGGCACCAGAACCAGAACCGGCACAACGGCGATCATGATCAGGGCCGTCGCCCGCAGCAGATGGGTTTTCTGCACCGCTGCAATCGGGCCTTGCGGGTCCATGAAACTGTCGCTGGCTCCAGCCCCCTGGACCGAGGCCAGAAGAACCATCATGGCCAACAGTATCGGACCCCAAGCTGGGGACGTTCTGATCGTGGCCATGCCTGACGGTCCTCTGCTGCTGCCGGTTGCGCCCAACTATCGGCAGAGACAGGAAATTTCTCAAGGGCTTTTCGTAACTGGTGATTGCCGAATTCGGCGGACACTCAACTTCGAATTTAAGCCTGCCGGGCATACGGTATGTTCGCCGCTTTCAGTTGACTTGTTTGCTGGACCGGGACAGACATTTTGACATGCGTGCGCTTCTTTTCCTTCTCGGACTGACCCTGCTGACCAGCACTGCTTTTGCGCAGGACCGGGCGGCGGTCGAGCGGCAGTTTCAGACCTGGCTGCAGAAAACAGTCTGGCCGCAGGCCCGCGCCAAGGGGGTCTCGCGCCAGACCATGGATGCCACTTTGGGCGGGGTTTCGCTGAACTGGGACTTGCCCGATCTGGTCCCGCCCGGCAGCGCGCCGAAGACACTCAAGACTCAGCGACAGGCCGAATTCGGCTCTCCGGGCCGGTACTTCAAGGCAAATACAGTGCAGGGGGCGGCCTCGGTCGGGCGCACGATGGCCAAACGGCATGCGGCCACACTGGCGCAGGTCGAGGCGGAAACCGGCGTTCCAGCCCGCATAATTCTGGCGATCTGGGGCCGCGAAAGCGCCTATGGTCAGGTGCCTATCCGGCACGATGCGTTCCAGGTTCTGGCCACCAAAGGCTTCATGAGCACCCGCGCCGCCTATTTCGAGGCCGAACTGATCGCAGCCCTTCAGATCGCCGAAGCTGGTCATCTTCGGGGCAAGGCCATGAAAAGCAGTTGGGCGGGCGCGCTGGGGCAGCCGCAATTCATGCCCAGCAGTTTCCTGACCTATGCCGCAGACGGCAACGGCGACGGGCGGGCCGATATCTGGGGCTCGCCCGAGGATACCATCGCCTCAATCGGCAACTACCTCGCCCGCCATGGCTGGGTGTCGGGGCGCGATTGGGGGTTTGAAGTGACGGTACCTGATACCGTTTCCTGCGCTTTGGAGGGTCCGGACCAGGGCAGACCCATCCGGGATTGGTCGAAATTGGGGATCACCCGTGTATCGGGCAAACCCTTCCCCGCACATGAACAGGGCGGAGAGGGCTATTTGATGATGCCAGCGGGCCGCAATGGTCCGGCCTTTATAGTCACGCCGAACTTTTACGTACTGAAGGATTACAACACGAGCGACCTTTACGCGCTGTTTGTCGGCCATGTGGGGGATCGCATCCAATACGGAGTCGGCGATTTCTCCGGGCGTTGGGGCAAGGTGGGCGGGCTTTACCGCTCGGACATTGCCCGCATGCAACAGGCGCTGGTCCAACAGGGACACGATGTGGGTGGCGTCGATGGGCTTCCGGGCTATAAAACCCGCCGCTCAATCGGGCGCTGGCAAGAGGCAACGGGCCAGACGCCCACCTGTTTCCCCGAATCCGGAATGAAGGCCGGACTCGCCCCCTAGAATCCTAACTGATTCGCCGCCTGCGGGTGTTTTTCTGATCCCATTCATCCCCCCTGATATGTCAGGCTTCACGAAAATGTCATGATGATGAAGCGTTTCAGAATTTTATTTCGAAAGAGCCACCCGTTTCTGTGTCAATCGACCTTTGACCACACAAATACCCCCAAAACCCTTTACCTTTGCCCAAAAAAAGGCACGTTCCGCGGCAGTGAAAGATAGCTTTCGCAACTAATTTTCCGACACCACCTGCGACTGAGGGCGCAATTTTTTGCCCCGTCCGCGATCTAGATCAAAGCGCAGCTTAAGCAGATGCCGGAAACGCACAGGTAGATGAGCCCCCGTCACGGTCGTGGCGCGGCTTCTGAAACCAATAAACGGGAGTAAACACATGAACAGAACAATCCGAACCTCGCTGGCGGGGCTGTTGACCTCGACCATGATCACCGGGGCCGCCTTTGCTGCTGGCACCCACCCCGTAACCGGTGAAGCGCTGGCGGAGGACCAGACCTTTACCTATCGGATCCTGGACGAGCACAGCTCGGTCGACCCGCAGGTGGTCGAAGATGTCTCTGGCGCCGAGATCGTGCGCGACCTGTTCGAAGGCCTGATGAACCAGGACGAAGACGGCAATCTGGTGCCCGGTGTTGCCACCGGCTATGAGGTCAATGACGCAAAAGACGTCTACACCTTCACCCTGCGCGACGATGCCAAATGGTCCAATGGTGATCCGGTGACTGCAGGCGATTTCGTCTTCGCCTGGAAACGTGCCGTCGATCCCGCGCTGTCCTCGCCCTATGCGTGGTTCATGGAACTGATGTCGATTGAAAACGCCGCCGAAATCATCGCGGGCAATGCCTCTGTCGAAGATCTGGGCGTCAAAGCCATCGATGACAAAACGCTGGAAGTCCGCCTGAGCGCACCGCTGCCTTACTTCCCGCAAATGACCACACACTCGACCACCTTCCCGGCCCCGCAGAAAGTGATCGAAGAATTTGGCGATGCGTGGACCAAGCCTGAAAACATCGTCTCGAACGGTGCCTATGTCCTGACCGAGCATCTGCCGCAGGAACGGTCGGTGCGTGAGCGCAACGAGATGTACTGGGACAACAGCAACACCATCATCGACAAGGTTGTGTCGCTGGTGATCAACGATGAAAACGTCGCCCTGACCCGCTATCTGGCAGGCGAACTGGACCGTACCGAAATCCCTGCCGGTCAGTTCCCGCGTCTGAGCCAGGAGCATCCCGAAGAAGCGATCAGCTTCCCGCGCCTGTGTAACTACTACTACACCTTCAACCTGTCCGAAGGTGGCCCCGAGGCGTTCAAGGACCCCAATGTCCGTCAGGCCCTGTCGCTGGCCGTAGACCGCGCGATCATCACCGAAAAGGTAATGGCCGGTGGTCAGCCGCAAGCCTACACCTTTGCGCCTGAAGCAACTGCAGGCTTCACTGTCCCGGCGGTTGAGATGGCGTCGATGAGCCAGGCTGAGCGTGACGAACTGGCCAAGGAACTGCTGGCCGAGGCAGGCTACGGCCCCGACAATCCGCTAAGCTTCGAGATGGTCTACAACACCTCGGAAGACCACAAGAAGGTCGCCGTGGCGCTGAGCCAGATGTGGAAGCAAAAGCTGGGTGTTAATGTCGAACTGGCCAACATGGAATGGAAAGTGTTCCTGGAAGAGCGCGGCAACCAGAACTTTGAACTGGCCCGTGGCGCATGGTGTGGCGACTATAACGAAGCCTCGACCTTCCTCGACCTGCTGCAGTCGGATTCGGGTTACAACGACGGCAAATTCAACAACGCTCGCGTTGACGAACTGCTGAAAGAGGCCAAAACCTCGGACGATCCGGCACCGCTCTATACCGAGGTAGAGCGCATCATCGCACAGGAAACCCCGGTTATCCCGATCTACCACTACGCTGGCGTCTACATGATGGACAGCGACGTGGGGAACTGGCCTGTCAACAATGTCGAGCAGAACTGGTACTCGAAGAACCTTTATAAGCTCGCCGAATAATCGTCTTTGAACCACGCCTTGCCCCGGGACCCTCCCGGGGCAAGGCCAATAAACGCGGGGGCATGAAATGCTTGCCTATAGTTTCCGGCGGCTGATGGTCGCCATTCCGACGATCCTGCTGCTGGTCGTTGCCTGCTTTTTTCTGATGCACGTCGCGCCCGGCGGGCCTTTCACCTCGGAACGGCCGCTACCGCCGCAGGTGCTGGCCAATATCGAGGCGCGCTACGGGTTGGACCAGCCGCTGTGGAAGCAGCTTTGGGACTATCTGTATAATATCGTTGTGCATTTCGACTTTGGCCCGTCCTTCAAGTTCAAGGACCGGGACGTGAATGACATCATCGCACAAGGCTTTCCGATCTCGCTGACCTATGGCTCGCTCTCGTTTCTGTTTGCCACGGCCATTGGCGTCGCGCTGGGGATTGCTGCAGCGATCCGCCACAATACCTGGATCGACTACTTTGCCGTTGGTCTGGGCATCGCCGCGCAAGCGCTGCCGAACTTTATCATGGGCCCGATCCTGATCCTGACCTTTACCCTGTGGCTGGGTTGGCTGCCGGGCGGTGGCTGGCATGGCGGCCAGTGGCAATATCTGGTCATGCCGGTGATCGCGCTGGCCACGTCCTATATGGGCTCGATCGCGCGGATCACCCGGTCGTCGATGCTCGAGGTTCTGAACTCGAATTTCATCCGCACCGCGCGGGCCAAGGGTCTGCCGACCAGAACCGTGATCTGGCGTCACGCACTGAAACCGACGCTGCTGCCGGTCGTGTCCTATCTGGGGCCGGTCTTCGTCTACGTGCTGACCGGTTCGGTCTTTGTTGACATCTACTTCTCGACCGGTGGTCTGGGTCAGGCCTATGTGAACTCGGCGCTGGCGCGGGACTATGCGGTGCTGCTGGGGGTTACGATCCTTTATGGCACGCTGACCGTCATCGTGAACCTGCTGACCGACCTGGCCTATGCCTGGTTCGATCCGAAAATCCGCTACTGAGGGGCTGGCAATGATTGGAAAATCTCAAAAAGCTGCCCAACTGGCCGAAGATGTCACCGATTACACGGTCATTCAGGGGCGATCACTTTGGCAGGACGCGCGGATGCGTTTTGTCCGCAACAAGGCCGCGATGGCGAGTGTCTTTATCCTCGGCATGATCGTGCTGTTTACCATCTTCGGGCCGTATTTCGCGGTCTGGAACAACGAAGAGATCGACTGGAACGTCATGGGCGACGTACGCGGCATGGGGATGCCCTCGGTCGAGACGGGGCACTTTTTCGGTGTCGATGATCTGGGACGCGACCTTTACAGCCGAGTTATTCAGGCGACAACCACGTCGCTGCTGGTGGGCCTGATCGGGGCCGCGACGGCGCTGATCGTCGGCACCTGCTATGGCATCGCCGCTGGCTATATCGGCGGGCGCACCGATAGCATCATGATGCGCTTTGTCGACATCCTTCTGGCGATCCCGGCCACGCTGGTCATCATTCTGCTGCTTGTCGTGGCGGGGCGGTCGTTCTTCATGCTGTTCATCGCGCTTGGCGCGGTGGGCTGGCTGACCATGGCGCGGATCGTGCGTGGGCAGACCCTGACGCTCAAGAACCGCGAGTTCATCGAGGCCGCCCGCGCCGCCGGTGTCAGCGAGTTCACCATCATGTACCGTCACATCCTGCCCAACCTTCTGGGCGTGGTGATCGTCTATGCCTCGCTGCTGGTACCCGAGATGATCCTGACCGAGAGCTTTATCTCGTTCCTGGGACTTGGCATTTCGGAACCCTACACCTCGCTGGGTCGTCTGATCGCCGAAGGGGCCGGTACGATGAGCTACGGCACCTTGTGGCAGTTGATGTACCCGCTGACTTTCTACGTCACCATCATCATCACGATGTTCTTCATCGGCGATGGCCTGCGTGACGCTCTGGACCCGAAGGATCGCTGATATGAGTTTGTTCTCCGTCAAGGACCTGAGCGTCCAGTTCGACACCCCCGATGGTGTGGTCGAGGCCGTCAAAGGCATCAGTTTCGACATCAACCCCGGCGAATGCCTTGGAATCGTGGGCGAAAGCGGGTCGGGCAAAAGCCAGACCTTCATGGCTGCAATGGGACTTTTGCCGCCTGCGGGGCGGGCACTGGGTTCCGCCACTCTGAACGGTGAGGAAATTCTGAACCTGCCCGTAAACAAGCTGAACCAAATTCGCGGTGCCGATGTGGGCATGATCTTTCAGGACCCGCTGACCGCACTGACCCCGCATTTGCGGGTCGGCCAGCAAATGCGCGAGGTTCTTCAGATTCACGAGGGCCTGCAGGGCTCTGCCGCCCGCCAACGTTGTCTGGACTGGCTGAACCGTGTGCGTATCCCCGAGGCTGCGCGCCGTCTGGATCAGTATCCGCACGAGCTGTCGGGCGGGATGCGCCAGCGCGTGATGATCGCCATGTCGATGCTGTGCAACCCCAAGCTGCTGATCGCGGATGAGCCGACAACGGCGCTGGATGTGACCGTTCAGGCCGACATTCTGGACCTGATGGTGCGCCTGCAAAAGGACGAAGGCACCGCAATTGCCCTTATCACGCACGACATGGGCGTGGTTGCACGGATGTGCGACCGCATTCAGGTCATGCGCATGGGTGAATTTGTCGAGGCTGGTGATACGCGTGAAATCTTCCGCACGCCAAAGCACGACTATACCCGGACGCTGCTTGAGGCGATGCCCCGGATCGACGCTGGTGATGCTCCCAAGGCGCTGGCCAAGGTAGAAGACCCATTGCTTAAGGTCGACGACGTCAAAGTGCATTTCCCGATCCATGTCTCTGGTGGGCTTTTCGGGAAGAAAGTGCCGCTGAAAGCGGTCGACGGGGTCAGCTTTGACATCCGCAAAGGTGAAACTTTAGGCATCGTCGGAGAATCCGGCTGCGGCAAATCGACATTGGCACGGGCGGTTCTGCAACTGATCGAACCCAGTGCGGGCAATGTAAGCTGGCTGGGCCATCCCATCGTGGGGCTGAAACGGGCCGAGTTGAACAAGTACCGCAAGGATCTGCAGATCGTCTTTCAGGACCCGCTGGCCAGCCTTGATCCACGGATGACGATCTCGGCCTCGATTGCCGAACCGCTCAAGACCTATCGCCCCGACCTGACCGAGCGTGAGCGCAAAGAGATGGTCGCCGAGATGATGGAACGTGTGGGTTTGAATGCGAACATGATCAACCGCTACCCGCACGAACTGTCCGGCGGGCAGAATCAGCGGGTCGGCATCGCACGGGCGATGATCAACAAACCCAAATTGATCATCTGTGACGAGGCGGTTTCGGCGCTTGACGTGTCCATTCAGGCTCAGATCGTTGAATTGTTGCGCGAACTGCAACAGGAATTCGGGTTGTCGATGATCTTCATCAGCCACGATTTGTCTGTCGTTCGCGCGATCTCGAACCGGATTATGGTTTTGTATCTGGGCCGTATCGTGGAATTGGGGGATGGCGAGGTGATTTGTTCCGAACCGATCCACCCGTATACACAATCCCTGATTTCCGCAGTGCCGATCCCGGACCCGGATGTCGAACGCAACCGTCAGCGTCTGAAACTGCCGGGCGAGTTGCCTTCGCCCATGGATCCAAAAGCGGCTTTACGCTTTCTGCCCAGTCGGTTGACAGGGGGCGAAACCAGCTATGTTCCCAAGCTGACCGAAGTCTCGCCCGACCATTTCGTAGCTGAACACGATCCGCTGGAACAGATCATGGGAACCGCCTGAATGAATGCCCCGAAACCGAAACGCCGGTTTCGGGGCTTCTACTATGTAATGACACCCAAGGCAGAAGCCGCCTTTAAGGACCAATCGCAGCGTTTGTCTGGGCTCCGCTCTGTGAACTTCGTCATTTAACAAGCGGCCACAAAGGTTAATGGTTGGTTTTGACTCGCAAGCGTGCAGATGGCACGATTTGACCTATTGGTGCCCGGTTTCACGGGCCGTGTTGAATGACCAGGCTTCGCAGCCTATTAGGAAGTTCCGGATGCTATTTGCCCTTCCGGTTGAATATTGAGTTTGAGAGGCATCATGACACGCAAGGTCACTAAAGCGATTTTCCCGGTAGCTGGATTGGGAACGCGTTTCCTTCCGGCAACGAAATCCGTGCCAAAAGAGATCATGACATTGGTCGACCGCCCGCTGGTGCAATATGCCATCGATGAGGCTCGGGCCGCCGGAATCAAGGAATTCATCTTCGTCACCTCGCGCGGAAAATCCGCCCTCGAAGACTATTTCGACCACAACCTGGTGCTGGAACAGGAACTGAAAGCCAAGGGCAAGGACGAGCTGCTGGAACGGCTAAACGCAACAAATATGGAAAGCGGCGCCATCGCTTACATCCGCCAGCACAAAGCGCTGGGACTGGGCCACGCCGTCTGGTGCGCGCGGCGGCTGATAGCGGACGAGCCTTTTGCCGTAATGCTGCCGGATGACGTGATCGCGGCAGACAAGCCCTGTCTGCAACAAATGATCGAAGCCTATGAAGAAACTGGCGGCAACATGGTCGCCGCGATGGAAGTGCCTGCGGAAAAAACCAGTTCTTATGGGGTTCTGGACGTTGGCGACTCGGTCGGCCCCGTTCTGCGCGTCAACGGAATGGTGGAAAAACCCAAACCCGAGGAGTCGCCCTCGAACCTGGCCGTTATCGGGCGTTATATCCTCAGCCCCTCTGTTCTCTCCAACCTGAACGAAAAGAAGACTGGAAGCGGCGGGGAGATCCAGTTGACAGATGCGATTGCAAAAGACATCGAAAACGACGTTCCGGTCTTTGGGTACAAGTTCAACGGGCAGCGCTTTGACTGCGGATCGAAATCGGGTTTTCTGCGGGCAACCGTGGCCTTTGCCCTCGCCCGCGACGACCTGCGCGACGATCTCGGGCAGTTTCTGCACGATGTCGTTGCAACAGGGCAAGCGGCGCAATAACCGAATGCCCGTTTACCTTACTGCGATTAAAGCGATAAAACCCGCCCAAAGCAGCGCAGGGGTCCCAATACGATGAAAACTGTCTATCCCGTCATTCTATGCGGTGGGTCGGGCACCCGTTTGTGGCCGCTGTCCCGCAAAAGCTATCCTAAGCAGTTTGTCCCCTTGTTGGGTGAGACAAGCCTGTTACAAGATTGCGCCGAGCGCATGCGTGGGCCGGTCACTGCGCCCTACGCAAAGCCGCTGATACTGACAAACGAGGCCTTCCGCTTTGTGGTGCCCGAGCAGTTGACCGCCATTGGCATCGACCCCGGCCCGGTGCTGATCGAACCCGAGGGGCGGAATACCGCACCCGCCGTTCTGGCCGCGGCCCTGCATTTGGCCGCCACGGACCCGGACGCGGTGATGCTGGTCGCGCCGTCCGATCATGTCGTACCGGACAAACCTGCCTTCCATCAGGCCGTCGCCAAGGGGGTTGAGGCCATTGGTGCGCGCAGGGATCTTGTGACCTTTGGCATCACGCCTGACCGGCCTGAAACGGGATACGGTTATCTCAAGCTGCGCCATGCGCCGGACGCTAGCGGCGTAGCGGTGCCGCTGGACCGGTTTGTCGAAAAGCCAGACCTCGCAACCGCCGGAACGATGGTTGAAGACGGTAGCTATTTGTGGAATTCGGGCATCTTCCTCTTTGGCGTGCAGGATATCATCGCCGCCTTTGAAGAGCACGCCGCCGCCATGGTTGATCCGGTGAAGCAGGCCGTGGCCGCTGCCAAGGTCGATCTGGGGTTCCTGCGGCTTGACCCCGACGCATGGGCGAACGTTGCAGATATCTCGATCGACTATGCTGTCATGGAAAAAGCCAGCAATCTCAGCGTGGTTCCTTACGCGGCAGGTTGGTCCGACGTTGGCAGCTGGTCTGCCGTTCAGGAGCTCAGCTACCCCGATACCAATGGCGTTGCCACGACCGGCGAGGTCACGACGATTGACTGCCACAACGTTCTGGTCCGCTCGGAATCGCCCTCGCAAGAGGTGGTCGCGCTTGGGGTCGAGAACATCGTCGCGGTGGCCATGCCCGATGCGGTTCTGGTGGCCAGCATGGACAAGGCGCAGGACGTCAAACAGGCGGTTGCCGCGCTCAAGGCCAAAGGCGCGAAACAGGCTGAAGAACTGCCGGTGGATCACCGCCCCTGGGGCTGGTTCGAAAGCCTGGTGATCGGGGATCGCTTTCAGGTCAAACGCATCCATGTGCATCCCGGCGCCTCGCTGAGCCTGCAATCGCATCATCACCGCTCGGAACACTGGATCGTTGTGGAAGGCACCGCAAAGGTCACAATTGACGATGACGAACGGCTGGTTTCCGAGAATCAATCGGTCTACATCCCGCTTGGCGCTGTCCACCGGATGGAGAATCCGGGCAAGGTGCCCATGGTGCTGATCGAAGTGCAGACCGGTACCTATCTGGGCGAAGACGACATCATCCGGTACGAAGACATCTACGCCCGCAGCTGAGGCAGGGAAACCCGTGGCGCGGGTCTTTGCCTCTGATTTGCAACCTAGTTCTTAGCAATACCCTACTCGGACGTCCGCTCCGGTCAGACAAGATTCATGCGCGCCGCTGCAGGTTGGCCCGCAACTGAAATGTCGGACCGACAGCCACAGGAGGACGCCCGTGTCACAGAACTCTCCCCGATTGAACCTGCCTTTCCTGCAACCCTCGCAGGCGCAGAAGCATGTCACGCATAACGAGGCCCTGCGCCGGTTGGATCTGGTGGTGCAACTCAGCGTCCAGTCCATGAATGGCACCACCCCGCCCCCTGCGCCGGGTCAGGGCGAGTTGCATGCATTGGGCGACTCCCCTTCCGGCGATTGGGTCGGACACCCAAATGAGCTTGCTGCGTGGCTGGACAACGCCTGGCACTTTGTGACGCCCGGAACCGGCTGGCGCGTGTGGGATCAGGCGAGCGGTCAGATGAAGGTCTGGGATGGAAGCGCATGGATCAACCCGCCGGTTACAACCCAAAATCTGGCGGGCGTCGGCATCGCCACCAGCTATGACAGCGCCAATCGGCTGTCGGTGCGCAGCCCTGCCACGCTGCTGAGCCATGACGGCGCGGGCCATCAGTTGAAGATAAACAAGGCGGATGCGAGCGATACCGCCTCGCTTCTGTTTCAGTCCAACTGGACAGGACATGCCGAGATTGGCCTGTCCGGCAGCACCGGCTTCTCTATCAAAGTCTCGCCCGATGGCGGCAACTGGACCGAGGCGCTGGCGTTCGATCCTACCACCGGAACCGCAAGCGGTGCGGCGGTACAAGCGAGCGCGGATGACACCACGACCGGTCGTCTGATGCGCGCGGATTATGGCTATGGGCCGGGCAATCTGCTGGGGTCGGTCTCTGAGACCTCCGGCACCCCGACCGGTGCCGTGATCGAGCGCGGCAGCAACGCAAATGGCGAGTTTGTCCGGTTTGCGGATGGCACGCTGATCTGCACTGCCAAACTGAACGCGGTGGCCTGCACCACCGGCGAGGGTGCGCTTTTTGCCAGCACTTCAGCAACATGGGATTTTCCGGCGGCCTTCGCCGCCGCCCCTGCTGTTAGTGGTAGTGGCGGGGCTTCCGGGCGGTTCCTCGGCTTTGATGCGCCGTCGATATCGCAAGTGACCTGCAAGGTTTTGTCAGCCGTGTCGGACTCCACCAGTCAGCCGCCGACCGTCACAGCGATTGGCCGCTGGTTCTGATCATCGCAGCCGCCCGGCCCCGACGGACGGGCGGCTATTTGGCGCGCAAGCTCTGATGTGATTGCTCAAGAAACCACGCATAGGTATCGCGCAGCCCATCTTCGAGCCCGATGCTGGCGCGCCATCCCATATCGCCAAGACGCGACACATCCATCAACTTGCGCATCGTTCCGTCGGGTTTGGTCGTGTCTTGTGTGATCCGGCCCGAGAACCCGACGGTGTCCGCCACCAGCGCCGCCAGTTCGGCAATCGAGATATCCTCGCCACAACCCACGTTAATATGACTGAGCATAGGTGACGTATTCGCTGCGTAGACATCGCGCGGCAGGTCGAGCACGAACAGAGACGCCTCGGCCATGTCATCCACATGCAGGAACTCGCGCCGGGGTTTGCCGGTGCCCCAGATGACCACCTCGTCTAGGCCGTCGCATTTGGCCTCGTGGAACCGGCGGATCAGGGCGGGCAGGACATGGCTGTTTTCCGGGTGGAAATTGTCGCCCGGACCATACAGGTTCGTCGGCATGACCGAGCGGTAGTCGACCCCGTGCTGCCGGTTGTAGCTTTCGCACAGCTTGATCCCGGCGATTTTCGCCACCGCGTAGGGTTCGTTGGTGGGTTCCAGAATTCCGGTCAGCAAGGCGTCTTCCCGCATGGGCTGCGCAGCTTCGCGCGGGTAGATGCAGGAACTGCCCAGTTGCAGCAGGGTCTTCACACCTGCCGCAAACGCCTGATGGATCACGTTGCATTCGATCATCAGGTTTTCATAAATGAAATCAGCCGGGAAAGTATTGTTGGCGTGAATGCCACCGACCTTCGCAGCGGCCAGAATCACCACATCCGGCTGCTCGGCCTGCATGAAATCGCGCACAGCTGCTTGATCGGTCAGATCCAGTTCAGAATGCGTGCGGGTGACTAGTTCCAGCGCTTCGCCGGTTGCCTGCCGCTTTTGCAATTGGTGCAGGATCGCGCCGCCAACCATGCCGCGATGCCCGGCTATGTATATATTACGCATGCCGCCCTCCCTCAGCCGTTTTCCAGACTGACTGGCAGAGCGAAACCGTGCTCTTTCAAAAGCGCATGGCGTTTCGCCGTTTTGAGGTCTTCGGACACCATTTCGGCGCACATTTCCTGAACTGTCAGTTCCGGCTCCCACCCCAGTTTGGTTTTGGCATTGGTCGGATCACCCAGCAGCGTGTCCACCTCGGCCGGGCGGAAATATTGCGGGTCGATGCGCACGATCACATCCCCTGGTTTCAATGCAGGCGCGCTGTCGCCGTCGATGGCCGCCACAGTGGCAATCTCATCTAAACCACTACCGGTGAACTCCAACGAGATACCTAGCTCAGCCGCCGACCATTCGATGAACTGACGCACCGAGTATTGCTTGCCGGTGGCAATCACGAAGTCTTCCGGCGCGTCCTGCTGCAGCATCAGCCACTGCATCCGCACATAGTCCTTGGCATGGCCCCAGTCGCGCAAGCTGTCGATATTGCCCATGTACAGACACTCTTCCAAACCCTGCGCGATATTGGCCAGGCCGCGCGTGATCTTGCGGGTCACAAAGGTCTCGCCCCGGCGCGGGCTTTCGTGGTTGAACAGGATGCCATTGCAGGCATACATCCCATAAGCCTCGCGATAGTTCACCGTGATCCAATAGGAATACAGCTTGGCCACCGCGTAAGGCGAGCGCGGGTAAAACGGCGTCGTCTCGCGCTGCGGGATTTCCTGTACCAGACCATAGAGCTCAGAGGTCGACGCCTGATAGAACCGCGTTTTACCCTCAAGCCCCAGAAAGCGGATGGCTTCGAGCAGGCGCAAGGTGCCGATGGCGTCGACATCCGCTGTATACTCTGGTGCTTCAAAGCTGACGGCGACGTGGGATTGTGCACCAAGGTTGTACACTTCATCCGGCTGCACTTCGCGGATGATACGGGTCAGGTTCGAGGTGTCGCTCAGATCGCCATAATGCAGGCGCAGCTTGGGGTTGGGCTCATGCGGGTCTTGATAGATATGGTCGATGCGCTGCGTGTTGAACGAGGACGCCCGCCTCTTGATCCCATGAACTTCATAGCCTTTTTCCAAAAGGAACTCGGCCAGGTACGATCCGTCCTGCCCGGTTATACCGGTGATCAATGCCGTCTTGGTCATGGTTTGCCTCGCAAAAACTCGTGCGCTGATGTGGTGCCTCAAAAACAGCAAGAACCGTTGGAATGCAAGCCAAGGCCGCTATCGGGCATTGAAACTGACGGCGGTTTCTTTGAATGTAGGCGCGCCGTCGGCGGTATTTGGTAAGAAGGACTTTGTTGAATGCGTATTGCGATGATCGGCACGGGCTATGTCGGCTTGGTGTCGGGCGTGTGTTTTTCGGATTTCGGTCACGAGGTGATTTGCGTCGACAAGGCCGACCAGAAAATTCAGATGCTCCAGGCGGGCAAGGTTCCGATCTATGAACCGGGGCTGGATGTGCTGATGGCCAAAAACGTCGCTGCCGGGCGTCTCAGCTTTACCACCGATCTGGCGGCGGCTGTGGATGGCGCGGACGCGGTGTTCATCGCTGTGGGCACACCGACACGGCGTGGCGATGGCCATGCGGACCTGACCTATGTGATGGCCGCCGCGGAAGAGATCGCAAATGCCGTGACCGGCTATACCGTGATCGTCACCAAATCCACTGTGCCTGTGGGGACGAACCGCAAGGTGCATCAGGTTGTCGCCACGACCAATCCGGATGCGGATTTCGATGTCGCCTCAAACCCCGAGTTCCTGCGCGAAGGCGCGGCGATTGATGATTTCATGCGCCCGGACCGGGTTGTCGTCGGCATCGAAAATGACCGCGCAGCCGAGGTTATGGCGGAAATCTACCGCCCGCTTTACCTGCGCGACTTCCCGATCCTGACCACCGATCTGGAAAGCGCCGAGATGATCAAATACGCCGCCAACGCGTTTCTGGCGACAAAGATCACCTTCATCAACGAAATCGCGGGCCTGTGCGAACGTGTTGGCGCGGATGTCAAAGAGGTCTCGCGCGGGATTGGGCTGGATGGCCGCATCGGAAACAAGTTCCTGCATGCAGGGCCAGGCTATGGCGGCTCGTGCTTTCCCAAGGATACGACTGCTCTGGCCCGGATCGGTCAGGATTTTGCCCACCCGATGCAGATCACCGAGACGGTCATGCGCGTCAATGACGAGGTCAAGAAGCGGATGGTCGATAAAATCCGCGAGGTCTGCGACGACAGTTTCAACGGCAAGACCGTGGCCGTGCTGGGCGTTACGTTCAAACCCAACACCGACGACATGCGCGACGCACCCTCGCTGACCATCGTGCCCGCCCTGATCGGGGGCGGCGCAAAGGTGCGTGTGGTTGATCCTCAGGGCCGGTCCGAAGGCGAGGCCTTGCTACCCGGTGTCGAATGGATGGACGATCCCTATGCCGCGGCGCAGGACGCGGATGTCGTGGTCCTGCTGACCGAGTGGAATGAGTTCCGCGCCCTGAAGTTGACCGACCTGTCCGAGGCGATGAGAACCCCCCGCATGGTCGATCTGCGCAACATCTATTCGAAGACCAAAGCGCTGAGTTCCGGGTTCGAGACCTATATCGGCGTCGGGCGCTGAACGCGTCCGGCCTATTCCGCCAGCCAGATTTTGCGCCGACGCTCCTTGACCAACTCGTTGCCGTCTTCGGTGCCGTCGTGGAACGTGTTGAACCACTCGTCCCACGGTGTCTCCCACGTGCCGTAGTTGCAGTCGAAGAACCGGTGGTGCAGTTGGTGAAAAAAATCGCCCAGCTGAAACTTCGCCTTGTTGCCCAGCTTCACATGCTCGAACCCCGCATGAGAGGTCGGCGCGCCGATCCCGTGATGGAACAGCAGAAAGATCGCATGGATCGGGTGGGCGGGCAGCAGGAAGAAGATCATCGTGTCGAACATCAGGAAAAAGCTTTCGACCGGATGCATCGCCAGCCCGGACCAGGGACCGGTGTTGATGTTACGGTGATGCCAGGCGTGCACCTTGGTATAAAGCGGCCCCACATGCAGCAACCGGTGCAGCCAATAGAAATGGAAGCCCGCCCAGATCGGAACAAAGATCACCATCACGACAAACCAGACCGGGTTGCTGTTGAAGGTGATCATCGTGGCCCAGCCATTGGCATAGGAATAGAGGATCAGGCATTCCCAGAATGTCCAAAAGGTCAGAGCAGGGCCAAGCGTCCAGAACATGTTGTCCCAGACCTGATTTTTGAAGGTAAAGACCTTGGCCCCTTTCATCATCGGGCGCATGTCGTATCGGTATTCGTCCTGCTGGGTGCGGAACTTCCACAGGGCCAGATGCAACCCGCCGGCTACCACCATCAGGATGCAGAAATTGCGGAACCAGATTTCGGCGACCCAGTCCCAACTGAAGGTTTCAATCCGCGCCAGAGACGGTGTCAGGAACGTCCATGTGATGATGGCAAAGACAAACAGCAAGGCCCGCAGGGCCAGCGGGTTCCAGCTTTGCAGCAGGTATCTGAGTGCCGCCAAAGGTTTCATCGGCCAGTCCCAATAGGGTGAGGTCTGGATCGGCAGTTGAGGCGTATAGTTCCAGATTTTCCGTTTTGGCCGAGGCGGCAGGGCGGGCTGGGGCATGGCATGACATCCGTTCTGATCGCTGACTGAAACCATAAGCTGCCCGGGTGAAAGCTCAGAACGTATAGTCTTGCCCGTGAGGATAAGTTTTGCTTAGCCTGATCGCATGACAACCCGCATCCCTTCGCTCAACTGGCTCCGCGTGTTCGAGGCCGCCGCCCGCACCGAAAGTTTTTCGCGCGCGGCGAGCCAGTTGAACATGTCTGCCGCCGCAGTCAGCCAGCAGGTCAAGGCCTTGGAAACCCGGCTTGGAACGCCATTGTTTCACCGCCATGCCCATGCGGTGACCCTGACCGAGGCGGGCCGGGCCTATCTGCCCTCGGTCCAGCAATCGCTTTTGATGTTGGAAACGGCGACGACCGGGCTATTTGGCGAAACGCGCGAGCAGCGGCTTTATGTCCAGTCGGTGCTGCTGTTCGCGCATGGCATTCTGGCCTACGGTTTAGCGGAATTTCAACGCGAGCAGCCCCAGATCAACCTGTCGCTGTCCACAGGCAATCTGATTGCGGATTTTGCCAACCAGTTCACCGATCTTCAGATCGTGTTCGGTAACCCGACGCTATTCGGCACCGAAGGCGACGAGTTGCTGCGCGAGCGTCTGTACCCCGCGGCCTCGCCCGATATCGCGGCTGCAATCAAATCGCCGCAAGACCTCTTTCAATTCACCCTGATCGAGGTTTCCACTCACCGCGCAAGCTGGTTGCATCTGTTCGAAACCCTAAGATTGCCCGCAGGGCAGGCGCGGTATTTCTTCGCCGACAATTCGCTGATGGCCGCGGAACTCGCCGCCAGCGGAGGTGGAATTGCCTTGGCCCGCGCTCCTGCATCAGACCGGATCATGAAACTGTCGGGGCTTGTGCCTTGCCTGCCGGGGGTCGAGGTGTCCGGGCAGGAAGCCTATCACCTGATCTACCCATCGCGCGCCTCTTTGCGACCCTCGGCGCGGGTGTTTCGGGATTGGCTGCTGGACTACAGCGCCGCAGTCCAGACGCGATAGCGCCCCTGCCCCGTCACCTCGCGGATCAGGCCGCGACGGGTAAACCGGTCGATATTGCGCTGCACCGCTGCTCGGGACGCGCCGGTCAGTTCCTCGGCCAGCGGGGCCGATACCATGGGCCACGCGGTCAGAACATCAATCAGGCGTGGCGGTGTCCGGCCGCTCAGGTCTTCGACCGCTTCGCGCGCGCGGGTTTCCCAGGCGCTCACCCGGTCAAGATGCAGCAAGGCCGCCAGAACCGCCTGCCCTGCCCCCTGCACCCAGGCCGCCAGTTTTTCTCCGGGCTCACCGGTCCCGCGCAGCGCACCCGGCCCCGACAGGGCCAGCGGCATGAACAGCGCCCCGCCCCGCCCCATCGACGCGGCATGGCGGGCAGCGACAATTGCCGCCTCGGTATCCTGCCCAATCCCTTGCGACAGCGCACGCCAGGCATGAAAGGCGATTGCGGCCTGCGTTACCGGGTGCAGACCTTCCGCATTGCGCATCACCTCAGCCAGATCGGCCACAGATTCCGGTACTTCCTCAATCCCCTGCGCCATCCGGTCCAGAAAGGCGGTCAGTCCGGCCTCCCACCCACCGACCGAGGGCGCGGCCCCCGCGGTCAGGCGCCGCACTGCCCATCCGGCACGGAACAGGGCCTGTACATCGTCCCCGGTCGCGCCGATCCGCAACCCGGTCCAGAGCGCCAGGCGATCCACGCTGATGCGATCGCCTGTCCACCAACCCAGATCGGACACATCCATCAGGGCGAGGCGATGGGTCCACCCCTCGGGCCCCGCCCGCAACCGTTCATCCAGAGCACCGAAGGTCAGCGCAAGGTCGGCCAGTTCAGCCGACAACCCATCCTGAGCCGCACGCCAGTCGCGCGGGTCAAACAGCGTCCGGGTATCGGCCCGCGGCCCCGGCGGCAGAAACGCGTCCTGCGGCTCGTCATCCTCGGGGGGCAGAAACCAAAGGTCGTCTTCGGATGGCTCCGTGTCATAGATGCTCTGAGGCCCCAGATCCTCGGCCTCGTCATCCGGTTCGGGCATGACACGTTTCGACTTCATGCCCGGTATTCTTTGGGCATTTGCGCCGCTTCACAAGGGGTTTTCTGTCAGCTCGAGAAGGATTGCATCAAAACGTTCAACTCACCGTCCAAATCCGCCTGCGCACCGTCGCCCAAGACCATGTAGCCATACCCGTCCTGCGCCCATGTCGCGGTTGCCAGCCCGCTGAGAACCGCGTGTTTGACATCCTTGTTCGGAGCCGCCGGACCCTGACGGATGACACAGAAGGCAAAGGGCTGCCCTTGTTCGTCGGCAAAAACGATCTGAATCAAAGGCTTGCCCTTGAACGACAGGACCTGCGCCCGTTTCAGTTCCAGCCCCGGCAATCCTTCGAGCGTCTCGCGGTTCAGGGACCGGCCCAGCCGCTGCTCCGCCTGCGCGAATTGTGCATCCAGCAAGGCAGGCGTGCTGTCCAGCGCCGCGATGGTTTCGGGCGCATAGAGAGATTGATAGATCGCGGCCTGTTCGGCCCACCCCATCGGGGCCGGGCGGGTCGCCCAGAAGGTCAGCGCGATGGCTGCAATCGCGGCAGAGGCCGCAACGGCAACCAATCGAAGGACACCCCCGGCGCGTGCCGGTTCTGGCAAGTCGATAACCGGGACATCTGACGGCAGCTTGTCGAAAACCTGCTGCACCATCGGGGCAATCGGATCGAGCGCCATCATGCGCTGCTCAAGCTCGGCATCACTCTCAACCGCAGCCTCAATGGCACGGCACTGATCTTCATCCAGCGTGCCTTGTAGATAGGCGAGAAGCGTGTCGTCAGAGACCTTCATTTGCCACTCCGTTGCGCGGCCCCGGCCGCCTCATGCTGCATAACGGTTTTCAGCTTTCGCCGCGCGTTCGACAGGCGGCTCATGATCGTGCCGATGGGAACCTCCAGCAGCGCTGCGGCCTCGCGGTAACTGTATCCTTCGACAAACACGAGCATAACCGTTTCTCGCTGCGCCTCTGGCAGGTGCATCACCTGAGTAAACACTTCAGACGCGAAAATATTCGTCTCGGCATCCGGCCCGCTTGCGACCAGATCAGCCTCGGGCGTCACAGACAGCGCCTGCGCCCGTCGAACCGACCGCGCGCGCACCTCGTTCAGCCAGATTGAGCGGCAAATTGTCATCAGCCAACTGTCCAGCCGATCATGCGATGTCACCTGATGGTGCCGTTCCAGAGCCCGCAGACAGGTGGTCTGCACCAAATCATCCGCCACATCCGACGCCCCCGACAACGCAAGAGCAAACCGCCAGACGCGTTTCGAATGCGCCTGCACTGCCCGCCGTACGGCTTGTTCGGAAGTGATCTTAGTGCTCATCGACCAATACATGACCTGTTTTGTATTACGGACCGGGCCCGTGCAATCAGGAGTGACATAAAAGTTCGGAGAGGGAAATGAAACTTCTGTTGAGAGCGGGAACGATTACGGCAGCGTATGCTTGAAATCCCCACCCATCGACAGATTGGACACCGACCCCAACGGCTCGCATATGACTTGCGGTGCGATCAAAAAGGCACCGTGAGCGAAGTGAACGGTCTCACCAATCCCAGTGGCCAGATCATCCCAAACGGCAAGACCGAGATTGAGATCGACCTGTCCTAGCTTGAAATCACTGCTGACATTCGGAACAACCGCATGATTGAATATGTGTTCCACAATGCGGGAGTTGCGAGCCGTGTGATAGAGTTCGATATGGCCGAAATGTCAGGCTTCTGAGCGATTAGAACGCTGACTTCTATCAAAGTGCTGAGTACGCGCCCAAGCCAAACTAGGCGATGGGCGTTTAGACGGTGTCCACTAGTAGCCGCTTGAACTTGGTATTCTCGTCACCAAGGACCTCATTTTGGCAACGTCGGATACCTAACTACCGCCGTATTTGGACCACCGCTTGTAGAATGTCGCATCGCTGATCCCACGTCTGCGACATAGTTTCTGAGCGCCGAACCCAGCTTGATGCTCTTTAAATCTGATCTTCGCTGAAACGGCTTCTTTTTTGTCTGTCTCTTCAATTGGAGA
Source organism: Ruegeria sp. F11 (assembly GCF_056533855.1). NCBI lineage: Bacteria > Pseudomonadati > Pseudomonadota > Alphaproteobacteria > Rhodobacterales > Roseobacteraceae > Ruegeria > Ruegeria sp. F11. The sequence continues at coordinate 374,143 of NZ_JBQFOW010000003.1, forward strand.
ACAGGCTAACCCGACAGGCCAGACATCTCAGGGGGAGCGGGTCACAACTCTTGTAATTACACCAATCTTCCAGGTTGTTGACCACAACCCAAAACGGATCGGCCAAGTTTAAAATATTCCAACCGCTTCAAACCTGTACTTGATAGTTGCCCGCAAAATAAAGCCCAAAACGGCCAAACTTGGCAACAACACCCTGTTATTTTGGGGATCAGAGAATTGTAAAATAAACTCAGGTAACGCTGCTCGTCCTTTGTTGGTGTGAAAAACTTGTGCACTTTCTGCCTATGTTGTGAACATACGAACCGCCACCTGCTGATGAACAGGGACACAGCTAATATACTCGTAGCGATACCCAGTACGCTCAATGTACTCTTGGAATGCTTTGTACTCGTGTTGCTCCCATCCCGAGTAATTGAAGTATTCGTCGAATACGAGAATGACCTCATCTTTAAAGTGCGGGTGCAGGCAATCAAAGATAGTTTTGGTGGAACTGTAAAGATCACAGTCAATGTGGACAAATCCGATTTTCTGCTTCAGAGACGCTGCAAAATCCGGCAGAGTTTCATCGAACCAGCCCTCAATAAGTTTGATGTTTTCACGGACCTCCGGCAGATTGTCGAGCGAGAAGAGGCCTTTGTCGAAACCTTCGCGCCACTTCTCTGGAAGACCCTCAAAGCTGTCGAATCCAAAAATCTCGGCATCTGAAGCCGCGTTTTCCGCGATCAGGTTGATTGACCGCCCGAGATACACACCGAACTCCAGATAGATAGCCTGCTCACCCGCCTCTTCGACGCAATCGCGCAGAAAAGCATCAAGTGTTTGAAACATCTTGGCCTTGTTGAGATGTCGATTGAGGTATCTTGCCGACGAAAAGGCGGCCTCGAGTTCTGCGATACTGCGCAAATCATACCCATCAACCGTTGGGTGATACAATGGCAGTCGAAAAGCTGGCGGTGCGTCACTCAAGCGTGCAGTTAGTGCCTTCAGTTCTTCTACCGAAGCCTCGATTGACTTGACCCGATAAGCTGTGGGCCTCACTTTGCGCCGTAACTTTGCCGCCAAATGAGAATACCAAGGCTTTTCGGTTGTGGTCATCTCTATGCCCTCTGAATGTATCTTGCCGTTCGTCGCCGGAACTCCTTATAGGCTTTCGCCTTCGTGTCAATCGGTGCATCTTTTTGATATGAGAGAAACAAGGTGACGGGGTTACGGAAGGGAGTAGTTTCAACATTGCTTCCAGCACCGAGCCCGAAGAGTATGTGACAAAACAGCCATTGATCGTAACCGCTTAGGAGAAAACGGCAATCTCCTTTCCCGCAGCCATTTCGGTTAAATGAAAATTGCTCCGACCCGGACATCCCGCGTCTGTCGCTGCGTCCGAGATTTGCTTAACGTGGGTGTATCCAAAAGTTAGACTACGGTGCCTATCCGATTGCTGCCGGATGGTAGACGCCTCGGATCGCGTGCCGAAAATCGCAGCGTATTGCCCCTCGCGCAGGACGTCAAACAAAGGCGCGCAAGTCAAATTTTCCCGGTTGTGGCTTGTTAGCGTCTGTTGCTAGAAGTCGAAGTTTGCTTCTGCTGGCTGGAGACCCAGCAAGTTCCCAGAAATGTCTCGGTTCCAATCAATCGAATAAGCCCTTGGCGGGGTAAGAACCCATTGTTTTCACGCCTATTTTACTGTATCAGAAAGTCAACTCTGGATGAGAAATGCGTGTTTTCAGTCAATTCTAATCCGTAAGAGCACACTTGGGTTTTTTGGAAAAACGCGTCCACCGAGCTTTCGCGATGCAAACGCGACACAGGCGTGGCACCAAAACACGTTCGAAATTGATTACAAATTGTGACGCGCCAGAATAGCTCCCTAAAGTGCGGTTGTATCGATAGGATCAGACGAATACCGTAAGGCAGAGGCCACATCTGGACTTCAGAATTTTCGTCCATTTTGGCTTACCATAGGGAAGTCGCCAATTTCGCCGAAAAGGCTTGGTTCGTGCCTCAAAAATGACAACTTAGGCGTGAATTTTGCCACAGATTATTACACTCAAGGCCACACAATGACCGTTAATATACCAAGCCCGCCCTCATCCTCACCAGTCAGTTCAATTCAGGGGAACGTAGCTTACGGGGATGGCAATCCTAATACCACTACTGTCCTCACTTATAATTTTGACCAATACAATGGGTCCCAATTTTGGTCCTCAGCATACAAAGCGGACTACAGGGCAGCACTTGACGCCATTGAAGCGGTCGCAAATATCCAGTTCGTCGAAGTCTCGGATTGGTCAAACGCCGATATCTACGCAGTGATTGCATCCTATCCAAGCAGCTTTTTTAATTCTCCCAATACCTTGGGCTACCATTACGGACCGTCGTCGCTGCCATCGGAAGGTGCATTTAACACAGGCTATTGGCAGGCCGGTCCGGGCGGGAACGGCGATCCCGGTGGTTATTTCTTTACCACTTTGATTCATGAACTCGGTCACGCCCTTGGGTTAGGTCACCCTCATGACAACAGCTTGGGAACGACAATAATGAACGGCGTAACGTCACCGTTCGGTTCCTTCGGGGCTGGTAACCTGAACCAAGGCTTCTTCACTGTTATGTCTTACAACGACGGATGGACACAACGTGATGGCGTGCTAAGAACTGACGCCACATACGGCGGATCTACTGGGTTCGGCGCTCTGGACATTGCCGCATTGCAGGCAATGTATGGAGCGAATAACTCGACCAATGGGGGCTCGAACACCTACACTCTTGCGTCCTTCAACACGGCCGGCGTTGGTTACCAAGCCATTTGGGACACGGGCGGAATTGACACGATTCAGCATACCGGCAGTAGCAACGCTCGAATAGATCTACGTCCGGCAACCTTGGACTACACGACACTTGGTGCAGGAGGCGTGTCCCACGTAAACGGTGTCAAAGGTGGCTTTTCTATTGCTGCTGGCGTCATCATAGAAAATGCATCGGGTGGTTCTGGCAACGATACGATCTTTGGTAACGCTGCCCAAAATACACTGAATGGCAATGGCGGCAATGATGTCATTCATTCACGTTCGAATGGCACCAATAACAACACGATCAATGGTGGGGGTGGGAACGATACAATTTACCTGGCCAACGGTTCCGGCGCTGATACTGTACACGGCAACCAAGGAAACGATCTCGCTGTTGTCAGAAACAACACCGGCTCTTTTATAGGCGGATCAGGCACAGACACAGTTCGGTTCGTGAGCGCCACCAGCAGCTATTTGTTTCTGAACAACGGATTCGAGTATGAGTTCTTTGACGTCATAGACCGAACCACATTCACAGTCGCATTTGACGTTGAGCTTTTTGAGTTCTCAAACGGATCGCAAAAGTATGATCTATCGAGTTTGACGGCGGCCACTCAAATAGTGGATATCGAGACTACGGGCACAATTTTGCAACATGCTGCGCAGGGGATTTATCTGCTTGGTGGCAACACGGCCAACATTGCTGTGACCCGTGACGGAGCGGTAATAGGCGAAAATTCGATCAATAGCTGGCAAGCCTTGCAAGTTCAGGCCAGTTTTTCTGGCGGCTATAAAATGTTGTGGCAACATACCAACGGTAGCTACCGGGAGTGGACGCTCGATTCCAGCGGAGCATTTCTCTCTGGTCACGCCGTCAACAATGTCGTTGATGTGGAAGCGTTCTATGGTGTTGATCTTAATAACGATGGCATAATCGGGCATGTCACCACCCCAGTTGAGAATGCAGGATCGTCGACCCTCGCCTCGTCAACACGCGGCATGTATCTGATTGACGGCAGCACCGAGATCACCTGGAACGGGGCCACTATGGGGCCAAACAGCCTCAACGGATGGAGCGCCATTCACGTCGAAGCCGACGGCGGTGGATACCGCGTCCTGTGGCAGCATAACAATGGCAATTATGTCGAGTGGATCCTTGACAGCCAGGGCGAAAGAACAAGCGGCGGCAGCGTGGCGAATGTGGTCGATGTCGAGGTGTTCTATGGTGCCGATCTAAACAACGACGGTACGATTGGGCATTTCAACACCACAATTGAGAACGCAGGATCGTCGACCCTCGCCTCGTCAACACGCGGCATGTATCTGATCGACGGCAGCACCGAGATCACCTGGAACGGGGCCACTATGGGGCCAAACAGCCTCAACGGATGGAGCGCCATTCACGTCGAAGCAGACGGCGGTGGATACCGCGTCCTGTGGCAGCACAACAATGGCAATTATGTCGAGTGGATCCTTGACAGCCAGGGCGAAAGAACAAGCGGCGGCGGCGTGGCGAATGTGGTCGATGTCGAGGTGTTCTATGGTGCCGATCTAAACAACGACGGTACGATTGGGCATTTCAACACCACAATTGAGAA